>JACMPP010000114.1 GCA_014377445.1 Oligoflexus sp. | reverse complement strand
CGGCGCACCCTTAATAAATAGGAGAAGCCTCTGAGACGCAAGTTTCAGAGGCTTTTTCACGCCTGGAATTAAGCCGGCGCAAACATAATAAATAGGAGAAGCCCCTGAGACGCAAGTTTCAGAGGCTTTTTCACGCCTGGAATTAAGCCGGCGCAAACATAATAAATAGGAGAAGCCCCTGAGACGCAAGTCTCAGAGGCTTTTTCACGCCTGGAATTAAGCCGGCGCAAACATAATAAATATAAAAAAGACTCCGAGAGTCGCTTCGGGGTCTTTTTTATATTTATAGATATTAGTTGGTTTCGCTGCGCCTTTGTGCTTCGCGCACTCTTCTATCTAGGCGTTAAAAAGCCGAAGGCGCTCACGCACCTTCGGCTTTTTTATAGGGCTGAAACGCTTAAGCGAGACCGATCTCTTTCAAGCGTTGAAGTAGGTAAGCATCGGCGGTGATGTTGGGATAAACCTGTTTGCCGCCCGTTGCTTTGATGCAAGACGCCAATGGATTCAAATCAACTTCTCCACGGGCATGCATGAAGAAAGGCATCGAGTAGCGAGCTTCGCGACTGTTGTCAGGGTTTACAACACGGTGGGTCGTGGACTTAAAGAAGCCGTTTGTCAGGTTCTGAAGCATATCGCCAGCGTCGACGATGATGCAGCCCTTTGGAGTTACGACAGGAATCCATTTGCCGTTTCTATCCATCAATTCCAGGCCAGAACTCGTTGCATCGATGAGTAGCGTAATGAGGTTGATATCCTCATGGGCTCCCGCACGAATACTGTTTGGATCTTTATCGGCTGGGACAGGTGGATAATGAATAAGGCGCAAAATGCTGTTGCCGTCGACAGCCGCATCGCGGACGCGGTTGCGATCTTCACCCAGATAAAGGCCACAGGCTTCAAGGATTTTGAGTGCGGAAAATTCGAGCTTTTGGAACACCAGAAGGGCCGTTTGCTCAAAATGATCGAGCTCAGTCGGCCAGACGTTCTTTGGATAAAGGCCCGCAAGTTTATGCGGAGGCTTAAGTTCCTGGCCTACGTGCCAGAATTCTTTGAGGTCAGGAGCTTTCGAGTTTTTCGCATGCTCTTTACCAAACGAAGTGTAACCGCGTTGCCCTTTGAGGCCCGGTACTTCGTATTTTAGTTTTTCTTCTGTGGGGAGTGCGAAGAGCTTTTGGGTCTCGGAATAAGACTCACGAATGAGGTCGGTCGAGACACTGTGGTTCGTCAGTGCGAAAAAGCCGATCTCCTGGAGAGCGGAGCCGACTCCACGAACGAAGGCCTGCTCGCGTTCTGGATCGCCTGACAGGTAATCATTGAGGTCTACGACTGGAATCGAATAGTTCATGAAAGCCTCCCAAAGACTTCTGCTAGCATTATGAATTTGCTAACAGATGGTCATAGCGTCCGCAAGACGTGTTTTTCGATGTTTGTTATCGAAAAATTGGGAGAAATCCGTGGAATTAGTGAGTTGTGACTCTCGAACCATTCTTGCGAGCTGCATTTAATGCGCTAGAAGACTGGAGTTTGTAATCGTAGTAGGCCATGAAACCTTCTGCAGCCAGATTGCTGGCTTTGAATTTCCATAGATTTTCGAGTAAGACGACCGCTGCAACTGAAACCTCAGGACTCTCGATCGGATACATACCGGCAAACCAAGTTGTTAACCCCTGTGGGTTACTTCCTGTGAGCGTGCCTGTCTTGCCCCCTACTTCGTTGCGTAGGAGCTTCATACGACCCCTTTTGAAGGCGTTGGTGGCTGTACCGGCTAGAACCGTCGTTTCCATAATGCTGCGAAGGTTCACGGCTGTGTCCTTCTCAATGGCTTTGATGCCATCTTTAGTCGGATCTGGATTGACCGTGTCCTTAAAGATGTGGACTGGAATGGAGAGGCCGTCATTGGCGATAGTCATGTACTGCCAAGAGGCGTGCACGGCCGAGATACCAACGGATCCGAAACCCGCAGCAAATTTACCGATGGTGTGAATGCTCGCTGAGGAAGCATTAGGTTCACGGAGGGGGCTGGGCGTGAGGAAGAAGTCAGACGCAAGGCCTGGGTTATTCCAACCGAGTTTGTGAGCCATGTTTACGATGGGACCCAAACCGATTGTATTCACAGCAAGCTTGGCGAAGAAGCCATTGCACGAGTGGCCGTAAGCACGACGAAGAGTCAAGCCATCACTGGGACGACGACTCTCAACCGGAGGCCAGATGCCGCGTGGGTTGACACGTGCACAGCCGCCAAACATGCTCAAGGTCATCTCTGGGTCGATAGCGCCCATTTCAAAACCGGCAGCCGTAGTTACCGTCTTAAAGAGGGAAGCCGTTGGAAAGCCTACGTGAAGGGCTGTGTGGGTTTCAGCGCCCCACGAATCCGGGGATCGGCCTTGCACCATAGCGAGTATTTTGCCAGTTTTGACTTCGGTCACAACGATCGCAGCGATAGGATTGCCGTTATTTCGAATAAAGCGGGCGACTTGGTTTTGTATTTGCGGGATAATGGTCACAGGTCGGCCATTGATCATGGGGTTGGTTTCGTTATCATCCCATTCCGGTAGCTCTTTAGGAATTATGGGAAGACTTTGGGCGGCAGCTTTCCTGGGTACTTCAGGAGCTGGGCCTTTTTGAGCGACGGATTGCTGACACGCTACGAGGCAGCTTGAAAGTGATACAACGGTAGCGAAAAGCCAGTTATGGCAAGATACTCGGGAGTTTGACACTCTGACCCTCTGCCTTTATAAACTAGGCGCGATGTTGGTTAGACTTCCGCGGTTGATTGTAAGCTAAGTATACAGGAAGTAGCTTCTTTTTTACACGGACTTGTACGATCAAACAAACGTTGAATCGAGTTCGTACAATGACAGGAAATTTTTTAACTGTATGTTGGATTATGAACTGTCTCGACAAGAAGGGGAAGTGTCATAACTCTTTTTTTCTATTTCATTCTCGAAATGATTCCACAGTTCGTCACAGTATTTTGCATACTTAGCGCTGTTATTGTTATTTCACAATTAGTCCGCTTGTCAGAAATTCTCGTAACCTTTGGACTTTCGGTCGAGAATTTGTTTTTACCTTTTCTTTTCATACTCATGCCATTCGTTTCTATCATTGTACCTATAGCGCTACTCTTCGCTGTGCTCCTGGGTTTTAGCCGCTTGTCTGCAGATGGCGAATACTCAGCAATGATGGCCGCAGGCTACTCACTAAAAAGAGCTATGATACCTGTCTTGTTTGTCGCCACTGCGGCCTATGCGATTGCGGTGATGTCGTCGGTTTACTTTGAATCATGGGGACGACGCGAGACGCTCAAGTTTTATCATCGCAAAGCTCAGACCGAACTCGACAACATGATCAAATATCGAATGAAAGAAGGCGTATTTCAGGACGATTTTCTGGGTTACGTCCTCTATGCCGAGAAGATCTCATCGGATCGGAGCCATCTCGAGAATGTGATGCTCGCTCCGGGGCGCGATAGTCAGAAGGAGCATTTTACCCTGCTTGCACCAGCAGCCTCGATCGATGGTTCGGTGGAAGCGGGAGATCTTAGAATGACTTTCACTTACGGGATTATATACACGGCTCAACCGAGTTCCAGCGAAGTCTCTATCATGAAATTTAAGAAGCTCGATCTTGATCTCCTCCGTATCTTTCGCGACCAGGTCTTTGGTCCTGATAGTGAGGAGGATGACTATCGAAACTTTGGACCCTTGGACCTCTGGAACTACATTCAGAAAATGCAGGCGAGCACGGAACCCAGGGACCACGATACTTATTTGAAAGCCCGCTTTCTCTTTCACCAAAGATTTGGAATGCCTTTTGCGTGTTTCGCGTTTGCACTCCTGGCAATGGTCTTCGGTATTCAGGATGAGAGGAAGGGCAAGAGCCACGCTTATCTGCTCTCAAGTCTGGTGATCGTTCTCGGCTACATTCTCATCATGACCTTCAAGTATTGGGCAGAGAAGGATCTGATTTCCGCGCCGTTGGGAGCCTGGGCGCCCCAGTTCATCATGCTCGGTTTTGCAATCTTTCTCGTCTACCAGCGCAATCGTCTGCCGCCATCAGAGTCTGTTTTTGACCTGAGACACATTCCCATTTTGAACCGCCTAAAGCGTAAACATGCTAAATAGACTAGGTTAGGAGAAATTATAAGAGAACAACTGATCGCTGGCCGATGGGACGAAGGAATGCTAGGAATGAGTTCTGACTTTCGCTCTCGTTTATAATACGAGGGTAAGTTAAGGCTTAAGATCGAGACCAAGATCAATTTTGGATCACTAACGAGGGTGACGGCATGAGACGTGTAGTAATTACTGGCTTGGGAATGGTAGCACCAACTGGCAACAATTTGCGCGATGCATGGAACGCTACTCTTGAAGCTCGTTCGGGCATCACTCGTATCACCCATTTTGACCCTACTGGGATGAAAGTACAAATCGCAGGCGAAGTGAAAAACTTCGTTTCGCGTGGTGTTGCCGATGCAAAAGACGAAAGGCGCATGAGTCGCTTTGTCCTTCTTGCAGCCGCAGCGGCCGATGATGCGATGAAAGACAGCGGTCTCGACACTTCGAAGAACGCGGAACGCTACGGCTGTATCATTGGAGTGGGAATGGGCGGCCTTCCTGATATTGAGGCCAACGCCATTACCTTGAAAGACCGAGGGGAAAAACGCATATCTCCTTTCTTTATTCCCTACGCAATTCCCAATATGGCCGCCGGTTATGTATCAATCGCGCATAATCTCAAGGGACCTAACCTTTGTCCCACCACCGCTTGCTCCAGTGGGACGCACGCGGTAGGGGAAGCCTTTAATTATATTCGAAGCGGAGTGGCTGACGCTATTCTTGCCGGTGGAGCTGAATCCACGATCTGCGCCTTGGGCATTTCCTCGTTCACAGCACTTAAAGCACTGAGTAGTCGAAACGATCATCCCGCAACGGCTTCTCGTCCATTCGACAACGATCGTGATGGCTTCGTGATGGGCGAAGGATCAGGTCTTCTCGTTCTGGAAGAGCTTGAACATGCGAAACGTCGCGGGGCGCGCATCTACGGTGAAGTTGTTGGTTACGGTGTCTCCGGTGATGCGAGCCATATTACGGCGCCACCCGAACGCCACGAAGGTGCCTTCCGTTGTATGACCATGACTCTAAAATGTGCGGGCCTTAACCCCTCGGACGTTCAGTACATAAATGCTCACGGAACATCGACCAAGATGAACGATCAGTACGAGAGTGAAGCCATTCTCGACCTCTTCGGAAATCACGCAAAAAAATTGGGTGTCTCGTCAACCAAAGGCGTAACGGGTCACTGTCTTGGAGCGGCGGGCGGCATTGAAGCGGTGTTCACAGCACTCTCCATCTATGATGGCGTTATGCCTCCGACTGCCAACTACACGACTCCCGATCCTGCTTGTCCTTTGGATTACGTGCCAAACACGGCACGACAAGCTAAGATTGACGTTGCGTTGTCTAACTCGTTTGGTTTTGGTGGAACCAACGCCACTATTGCCATCCGCAAGTTCTCTTGATTTGTATTTTTTCATCAACGGGATTGGTGTAAAGACCTATTAGCCGCATAAAAACGGTATTGGTGGGGCAAATTGCGCACATATTGGATTCTTTTATTGTAAACTTACAAGATCCTAAGACTATAGAGGGTTCAAAATGACGACGAAGAAAAAGTCCGCGGTCGACCGGGATGTTCTTATCGGCATGTATAAACAGATGTGTCTCTTCCGGCGCTTTGAAGAAAGAGTCGGACTCGCTTATACCAAGCAAAAGTTCTCCGGATTTTGTCACCTTCATATTGGTCAAGAAGGTTTGGCCGTTGGTGTTCAATCCGCTCTCCGGGATTCTGACTATATGATCAGCGGCTACCGTTCGCACACGCAGGCGATCGGCAAGGGCATTGCGCCGGGCGCTGTCATGGCCGAACTTTTCGGTAAGGTCGATGGTTGCTGCCGCGGTAAAGGCGGTTCGATGCACATGTTTAGCAACGAGCATAACTTCCTTGGCGGACACGGAATCGTCGGTGGTCAAGCCCCCCTTGCAGTCGGTGTTGGTTTTGCTATCCGGTATCGCAACCAAGATAACGTCATTGTCTGCTACATGGGCGATGCCGCGACCAACCAGGGCCAGGTCTTTGAAGTCATGAACATGGCGGCTACCTGGGATTTGCCGGTTCTCTTTATCGTTGAAAACAATCGCTACGGTATGGGCACAGATATTACGCGGACGACTTCGGTCGACCACCTTTGGAAACGCGCTCTCGCCTTCGACATGGGTCACTCCGATGTCGACGGCATGAACGTCTTGACCGTTCACGAGCACGTCACTGAACTCGTGGAAAAGATGCGGAAAGACAAGAAGCCTCATCTGCTCGAAGCCTTAACCTATCGCTATCGTGGTCACTCGGTTTCGGATCCAGGTACTTACCGAGCCAAAGAGGAAGTCGAAGATTATCAAAAGAATCGCGACCCCATCCTTGGCCTGGGCCGACAACTCGTCGACAAGAAATGGGCGACTGAGGAAGAGCTGAAAGCTTGGGATAACGAGGCCAAAGAGAAGGCGAAAGAAGCCGAAGCCTTTGCCGATGCATCACCACAACCGGCATTGGAAGAACTCTGGGATCACGTGCTCGTTCCCTAATGGAGAGGAGAAAGATTTATGGCGATAATTACCTTTCGTGAAGCTCTCGGTCAGGCGATTTCTGAAGAGATGACGCGCGATGCAAACGTATTTCTGATGGGCGAAGAAGTAGGCCTGTACAACGGAGCCTACAAGGTTTCCAAGGGTCTCTTGGATCAGTTCGGAGCGAAACGCGTCTGGGATGCCCCAATATCGGAAGCTGGCTTTGCCGGTCTCGGAATTGGTGCAGCCATGGTCGGTCTTCGTCCTATCATCGAATTTATGACCTGGAACTTCGGGATCCAAGCCTTTGACCAGATCGTTAACCATGCCGCGAAAATGCTTTACATGTCGGGTGGTCAGTTCAATATGCCGATCGTGTTCCGCGGGCCAAACGGTGCGGCCCACATGCTTGGTGCTCAGCATAGCCAAGCCTACGAATCGATGATCACGAACATTCCCGGCCTCAAGGTCGTGACCTGTTCGACTCCCTACGATGGCAAAGGCCTTCTGAAATCGGCCATTCGCGATAACAACCCGGTACTCTTCCTCGAAAGCGAGATGATGTACGGGATGAAAGGCGAAGTTCCTGAGGAGGAATACCTGATTCCTCTCGGGAAGGGCGATATCAAGCGCGAAGGGACAGACGTTACCTTTATTGCCTGGAACAAGGCTTTGCATAAAGCTACGGAAGCCGCAGAAGCCCTGGCCAAAGAAGGCATTTCAGTGGAAGTGCTCGATCCACGGACTCTTCAGCCCCTCGACGAAGAACTGATCTTTGCATCTGTGCGCAAGACGCATAGAGTAGTGATCATCGAAGAGTCTTGGAGCTTTGGTTCGGTCGGTTCACAAATTTCGGACCGCATTCACAAAGAATGCTTCGATGAACTCGATGCTCCGGTATCGCGCGTCACCAACGAATTTGTACCGATGCCTTACAATGAAGCGCAAGAAGAACGCGTTTTGCCAAACCTTGATCGCATCATCGCTGCCGCGAAAGAAGTCCTTTACATCAAGGGCTAAGTTTAGAAAAAGGAGCCCTCTATGGCTGAAGTTATAGAAATGCCGAAATTGAGTGACACCATGGAAGAGGGTGGCATTGCTTCCTGGCTGAAAAAAGAAGGCGACTTCATCGAGGAAGGCGAAGCCTTTGTCGAGATCGAAACCGATAAAGCGACGATGGAGTACAACTCTCCCGTCGAAGGTTATCTTTTAAAAATTCTCGTTCCTGCGGGCAAAAGCTGTCCGCTCAACACTCCGATTTGTATGGTGGGGGAAAAAGGCGAGAAGGCTGATGTTGCCCCAGCTGCTCCGGCGAAGGCTGAAGCGAAAGCTTCGACTCCAGAGGCTGCCGCGCCCGCTGCTACTGCTCCTGCTCCTGATAAAAAGGCCGAAACAGAGCCGGCAAAAGCAGCCACTGTAACTGCCCCGAAAAGTCCAGCGAGTCCTAGCGCTGAAGCTTCTTCGTCAACCGATCGTCTTCGCGCTTCTCCGCTTGCGAAGAAAGTGGCCGAAGACAAACACATCGATCTTCGTCAGGTCAGTGGCTCAGGCCCTGGTGGACGAGTGATTGTGCGTGACGTCGAGCAAGCTCTGGCTGGCGGAACGAGTACAGGCGTGGCGAAGGCCTCCCCTGCCCTTTCCGCCTCAGCAGCAGCTCCGGCGGCTCCTAAAGCTCCTGCAGCCGTTGGAGACTTCGAAGACGTGCCGGTGAACATGATGCGTAAGACAATTGCGAAGCGATTGTTGGCTGCTAAAAATGATGCGCCGCACTTCTACCTCGTGCGCTCAGTAAATATGAAAAACCTCAGTGCCTGGCGAACCCGCCTCAATGAGAATGCGGATAAAGACAAGCGCGTCAGTGTCAACGACCTCCTGGTCCTTGCTGTCTCGCGTGCACTGATAAAACATCCGGAAGTGAATGCTAGCTGGCAGGGCGAATACATTCGTCGCTTTAAAGCCGCACATGTGGCAGTTGCTGTGGCGATTCCCGATGGCTTGATCACTCCCGTCGTTCGCAACGCTCACGCGTTGGGAGCCCGCGAAATCGCGGCGCAAACCAAAGACCTGATCGGCCGCACGAAGGCGGGCAAGATTGCTCCTGAAGAATATCAGGGCGGCACCTTCTCGATTTCGAATCTGGGCATGATGGGCATCGAGCACTTCACAGCGATCATCAATCCACCTCAGGCCGCTATTCTTGCGGTGGGTGCGACTATTAAGACGCCTTGGGTCGGCTCGACTGGAGAATTGGAAGTGCAGGAACGCATGACCATGACTATGTCTTGCGATCATCGCGTGATTGATGGGGCGGTCGGTGCGACCTTCCTTGAGACTTTGGTCAGTTTCCTGGAAGACCCTATGGCGATTCTGAGCTGATTTTTAAGTATTCGAATTGACTCAATAATCAAGAAAGCCCCAGCACGAACAGAACTTCTGTTTTTGCTGGGGCTTTTTCTTTGGCGCCATGACTTAACTCTAGATCGCAGGTTTTGGATGATGTAGGTTAAGCCTCGATGTGACCCCATCGATTAACGGATAAATCGGTTCTTTCCTAAAGAACAGCTACAGGTTCGATTCCTGTTGGGGTCGCCATTCTTCCTGGGGCTTTGACCCAAACCCACCTTCATTCGATATGATCCTGAATTCTGCATCAACCAATTCAGACGAACCCTATTTTTTTTCTGGTATGAGAGAGCGGATCACATCATCAGTCGCTTCGTCTGCATCACCTATGTTGGCCACACTTAGTAAAAGCAGGTTTTTCCGAGGTGCGATCCAAGCTGTGGCGTAATTCCCGCGATTACTACCGTCGTGAGTGAGCACTGGCCCCCCCGCCCAGGGCCTTTCTGCTCGACGCCAACCACCATAGGTGTATTCTTGTCCAGGATACGGCTCGTGTAATTTTTTGAATCCATCAACACTCAGGATTGGGCTTGAAATTCCATTGAAACCATTGAGGTGGATCGTCAGGAATTTTGCCCAGTCTTTCATAGAACAATGCACCGTTCCAGCGGGACCCAACGCAGGAGGATTATCAGCATGGGAGTCTGGGGGGAGCGATGTCCTTCCTTCAGGGCCAATAGTGTGTGACCAGGGTTGATCGGGGCTAGAAGAATTTGGATTTCCGGGAGGACCGTCTACACTCACTCCTTGGACCGAGTATTTTCTGGGAGTAGTGCTTCTTACTGCCTACCGAGAGTTTGAGAATCGTGTGGAGTCTGTTGGGTCGGCCAGGGGCACAAAAGGGGTGATGGTGCTTGCGGTTATACAGAGGCTTCCGAGAGCCTTTAGTATCGCAGAGGTTAGCGCTCAGTGTCCGACAGTTGGCATTGACTATATTCGTAAAGTCTTGCGCGTGGAGAGGGATGCTGGACGATTGCGGGCCGAAGGTCGGGGGCCCAGTGCTGGATGGTTAAAAATAGAGCTCAGCTATAAGGTAGTTCATCAAGCTTCCAATGGCGTTCGCCATTCCTCTTGCGGCTTGCCCTCTACCTTTTTTATTTTAGCTTTCTGCATTGCGGGCAGGCGCGTGGCGTAGAGCAGGAACCAGAGGACAAAGGTCCAAATTACGAGGGCGAGGACAGGTTGGAGGATATTCATTGAGGGCTCCGTGATCTAAGTCAAACCTGAATATAATTCGGGAACCTATCATGGAGACTAGGTTTGATCCATTATTCAAAACTCAAGAGGCTAGAGTAATCACTAGCTTTTTACCTAGAGCCTTCATTAGCTCTTCAATTTTGGTGAAAGACGCTTCTCGCGTGGCTCTTTCATATGCATAAATTGAATTGTGATTTCTAGATCCAACGAGATTTGCGAACTCATTCAGTGTAAGGTCACTGTCGTTTCTGTTGCGTTCAATCATGATGCCAAGTGCTTCAGCAATACTTTCAGATTCAACAGCAGCTAGTCCTTCCTTTTCATTGATCCAGGTGACTTGATGATTAAAGTTTGGATACAGCGATTGCACAGCATCACTCAGCATTGAAAGTGCATCGTTCTTAGAGCTGCCCTGAGTCATCAAGCAAAACGATTCGCATTGAGCAAGCCACCCACCTTTATCTTCAAAAATCTTTGCAGTGATTAACATACTCAGTCCCCCTTATTGAACTCTACAAGCACGCTTTAGGATTGCTTTGGCAAGCTGTTCATTAATGTCTTTGTGCCTTGGGACTGCTTCAGTCGAAGACCATTTTTTCCACACATCATGGTTCCCGCCATGACGATCGAATTCCCACCCCAGCTCTTTAAGTTTCGATTCGAGTTCTGTTCTCTTCATGTCACAGAGATTCCCTAGCCTTTGAGAATCTTATAACAACTGTTGTAAGTCTCATCGGCATATTGTGTCAATCGTTTTATAACAATAGTTGTAAAAATTTATAAGTTATTAAAAATATTGTATTGTTTATGGTTTGAAGAGCCACAGCGCGTGCAATGTCGAGAATGGCGAATATCGGCAGTAGTGTCGAAGGACAAGGAGGAAGGGCATCAGAAGTCTGCTGAGGAGTGATTCTTGGAGTTAGAGCAGAAGCTTTTCCTTTAGGCAGCGGCCTCTGCTTAAGGGCGTATCATATATTTTTTAAGACACCAATGAACCGAACGACCCAGGCATCCCCACCATCGATTGGCTCGGCGCCTTCGCCTTCGGCAAAGTATGGCCTGGCGATACCAACTTTGTTCATGAAGCAACTAATTAAAAATATTAGGAATTTTGACATTAAAAAAGCCCCGGAATGACCCGGGGCCGCACAGTACTTGGTGAGGATTATTGAGCGAGAAGCTTACGGAGAACGTATTGGAGGATACCGCCGTTACGGTAGTAATCCAGTTCGTCCGCACTGTAGATAGACGATTGAGCGACGAGGTCGAACTTCGTTCCATCTTTGCGTGTGACTTTGAAGGTCATGCGCTCGCGTGGTTTCATGCTTGGAATGCCTTGGAGTTCGAAGGTTTCGTCGCCAAGCAGTTTGTAAGTTTTGCGATCTTCGCCAGCCAGGAAAGTCAGAGGCAAGACACCGAAACCAATGAGGTTCGACCGGTGAATACGCTCAAAGCTTTCGGCAACAACGGCTCGAACGCCGAGGAGGAAAGTGCCTTTCGCAGCCCAGTCACGGGAAGAACCCATGCCGTATTCTTTGCCGCCGAAGACGACCAAAGGAGTTTTGTCCGCGCGATATTTCTCTGCCGCATCGTAGATGGACATGGATTCGCCGCTTGGAATGAACTTGGTGAAACCGCCTTCTTTGCCATCCATCATTTCGTTTTTGATACGAATGTTGGCGAAAGTACCGCGAACCATGACTTCGTGGTTACCGCGTCGTGCGCCGTAAGAGTTGAAGTCTATCACTTTCACGCCGTGTTCAATCAGGTATTTACCGGCAGGGCTGTCGGCCTTGATGTTGCCTGCTGGAGAGATATGGTCGGTCGTGATGTTGTCGCCGAAGATACCGAGTGCGCGTGCGCCTTTGATGTCGACCTGGCCCTTGATTTCGCGGGTCATGCCTTCGAAATAAGGTGGGTGGCGAACGTAGGTGGAGTCTTTCGACCAATTGAAGGTCATGCCTTTCACAGCATTGATCTTCTGCCACTGAACGGGGCCTTGAGCGACGTTGCCATAACGCTTTTTGAACATTTCCGGTGTCAAAGATCTTGCGATTGTATCGCTGATTTCTCTGTTGCTTGGCCAGATGTCTTTCAAGAAGACGTCTTTGCCGTCTTTGCCCTTGCCGAGAGATTCAGTTGTGATGTCGACGTTCACAGACCCGGTCAGAGCGTAAGCGACAACGAGTGGGGGCGAGGCCAGGAAGTTAGCCCTCACGTCAGGGCTGATTCGGCCTTCGAAGTTCCGGTTGCCCGAAAGAACCGCAGCTGCGACGAGGTTGTTTGTGCCGATCGATTTACTGATGTTTTCAGCCAATGGACCTGAGTTGCCGATGCAGGTCATGCAACCATAACCTGTGAGTTGAAAGCCAAGCTTGTCGAGGTAAGGCGTGAGGCCGGCCGCCTTCAAGTAATCGGTTACCACCTGACTGCCGGGGGAGAGAGACGCTTTCACCCATGGTTTGGCCGTCAACCCAAGCTCGATCGCTTTTTTCGCGAGGAGGCCGGCTGCAACGAGGACAGATGGGTTCGAGGTGTTGGTACAGCTAGTGATCGCAGTGATCACGACGCTGCCGTGCTCGAGTTTGAATTTTTCGCCATCAACATCGGCTTGTTTGTTGAAATCAGCTTCTGCAACTTTGAAAGTCTTTGGCAGACTGTCGCGGAAGGTTGTTTTTGCTTTGTTGAGGCTGATGCGATCTTGCGGACGGGATGGACCGGAGATGCTTGGCTCAACTGTATCGAGGTTCAACTCAACTGTTTTGGTGTAGTTGGCTTCGATTGAGTTGTCACGCCAGAAGCCGTTCGCTTTTGCGTAAGCTTCGACGAGCTTCACTTGTTTTTCTTCGCGACCGGTGAAACGCATGTAACGAATGGTTTCGGCATCGATAGGGAAGAAGCCGCATGTTGCGCCGTATTCCGGAGCCATGTTAGCAATAGTTGCGCGGTCAGCGAGCGCCAATTCATCAAGACCAGGACCGAAAAATTCTACGAATTTCTCGACGACACCGACTTTACGAAGTTCTTCAGTGACCCTCAATACGAGGTCGGTCGCGGTCACGCCTTCTTTGAGTTTGCCGGTCAAACGGAAGCCGATAACTTCAGGAAGGACTAGAGAAACAGGCTGACTGAGCATGGCGGCTTCAGCTTCGATACCACCCACGCCCCAACCCAGAACCGCGAGGCCGTTGACCATGGTCGTGTGGGAGTCGGTACCAACGCAGGTGTCAGGGAAAGCCCACTTTTTGCCGTCTTCATCTGTTTTGGTCCAGATAACCTTGGCAAGATATTCAAGGTTTACTTGGTGACAAATACCAGTTCCGGGAGGAACGGCACTGAAACCATCAAAGGAATTTTGAGCCCACTTGAGGAATTCATAGCGCTCAAGGTTTCTGGAGAATTCAAGGTCAACGTTTTTAGTAAACGCATCAGCAGTACCGGAAAAGTCGACCATAACCGAGTGGTCAATGACCAAATCGACGGGGGACAATGGATTAATTTTCTCAGGTTTGCCACCGAGCTCAAGCATTGCCTGACGCATGGCAGCGAGGTCTACAACGGCGGGAACACCCGTGAAGTCCTGCATGAGAACGCGGGCAGGATGATAAGCGATCTCATGTTGAGATGTCTTTGTTTCCTGCCATTTTTGTAGGGCTTTTGCATCTTCTGCTTTAACGATCGTACCGTCTTCGTAGCGAAGAAGGTTTTCGAGAAGAACTTTGAGGGAGTAAGGCAGCTTCGAGATGTCTCCGAGACCGTTTTTTACCGCGTCGGGCAAACTGTAGTAATGAAAGGTTTCGCCGTCGACTTGTAAAGTTTTGAGCGACTTGAATGAATCTGGTCTATTCGTGGCCATGGTAACCTCGCCGAAGTGGGTCATTTATGTGCGGGAAACATACTCTGAAACTTGCATTTTTGCATCATTTTTTGCAGCCACCAAGCATTGTTTCGAGACCGAAAACTCGCTTCTTCTGCATAGTCTGCTGCACGTCCTGTCACGAGTCGTCTAGACGTGATCCTATCAGATAATTTCACGCGAGGAAAATTGTCGGAACTTGGAGTAGGTCCGAAGAGTTTAAAAAAATCGGAACGCTCGCCGTCGACCACGAATCGGGTCGAGAGGAATTTGGATTAGGATGCTCGGTTCCGATTTGAATCGTGGCGAGATTGGAACGGCTTGGCCAGGAGTCCATGCTCTCCCAATTGACCTGATCTTGCGGGTCGAGACGGAGCCGGGGGCATTGGAGTGAGATTTCGCTATTTGTGCGACTGCATTGATAAAAAGGGCGCAAAACAATCTAGCGAAGGCTCGGACAGTCTGGTATACGGTGAGGGCTATAAAGGAAGAAAATATGTGGGAATTTGACGAAGAATGGACGACCCGTGAGCGGAATAAAGCCAAGGAGCTGAAAAAGTCTCGTTGGTGGCAGAATCTTATTCAAAAGACCAACTGCTACTACTGCCAGACTCCGATTGGCCGCAGCGAAGTCACCATGGATCATGTCGTCCCTATCAGTCGTGGCGGTCGAAGCACAGCCGGAAATCTCGTACCTGCGTGCAAAAACTGTAACGAACAAAAACGCAGTTTGACCCCGATGGAATGGCAAGACTATATGCAGGATTTCAAGAAGAGTCCTACTGACAACGCTGCATCATCCAAGCCAGAACTGCCAAAAATGCAAATAGCTGAACGTAGTGATACCAACGGGGACCAGTCTTCGATTTCGTGTCCTTAAGAGGCTTTTTCTTTGCCACCTGACCGACGGCATACTTTTTGTTGCTGCTAGGGTTAGGACGGTTCTGAAATTTTCGACGCTGGGCTGCCAGGTCGATCAGATTATCCTTGTCGTGCTGTTTGTTGTCTGCCATATAGACGCTTCGTCCTAGTTATCGAATCGCTGTAGTAACGTCAGCGTTATGTTAGTCCAATTCGGCCTCGAGGTACAGTTCATCCCTCGTCCCTCAGTTGCCAAGGAGCTGATTTTGTCTGAGAAATCAAAATTTCAAGCTATCGTCGTGATTCCAACCTACAACGAAGCCCTGAATATTGAAGGCATTATTAACGCGGCTTGGGCGTCGATGCCTAAACTTCATATCCTGGTCGTCGACGATAACTCCCAGGATGGTACAGGTGATATCATTCGCCGTATGCAGGCCAAAGAAGAGGGAAATGCAAAGGACGGCGAAGGGGCGACTGGCAGGCTTCATTTGTTATCGAGAGCCGGAAAGCTCGGTCTGGGTACAGCCTACATCGCAGGCTTCGAATGGGCTCTCGCGCGGGGCTACCAGGCTCTGGTCGAAATGGATGCCGACTTCTCTCACGATCCCAAAGAACTCCCGAGTTTGATTCGCAGCTTGCAGGACGCCGATGTCGTAATTGGCAGTCGTTACGTTGTGGGAGGCTCGACTGAAAATTGGCATTTCTTCCGCAAGCTCATTTCAAGAGCGGGCAGTCTGTACGCTCGTACAATTCTTGGTATGACGGTGAGAGATCTGACCGGTGGTTTCAATGCCTGGACCGCCGAAGCCCTGCATAAGATTGGATTGAAAACGATCCGAAGCGAGGGCTACTCGTTTCAGATCGAATTGAAATACAGAGCTTATCGGGCTGACCTTAAGCTTATTGAGCATCCGATTGTTTTCAGTGAGCGACGTGAGGGCCAGTCGAAGATGTCGAGCAGGATCGTCTTGGAGGCATTGCTGAGAGTGTGGTCGCTCCGCTTCCAGAGCGAACTCAAATCGACTGACAAGTGAGTCTTATCAAGGATGCTCATCTTTGTGTTTGAATTTGTCCGCTGAAATCTCTTCTTCTTTTTCTTCCGCTTTGCCTTGCGGTCCGTCCTCAGCCCCTGCATGTTTCTTGGGGTTTAGATCGCTGGCAGGGGCATCGGCCTTGGCGTGTGGGTCGGCTGCCGCGTGACCCTTCGCCTCATTCCCGTGACCATCATCATGCGCATCCGCTTTCACTTCGCCATGACCAGTTCCGTGACCTTCTGCTTCGGCAGCATGCCCCGAAGATTTCGCAGCCCCATGCTCATCGCCACCTCCATGTCCTTCAGTAGCAGCTTCCCCATGTCCACCGTCCTCGTGACCCGCTTTGTCATGAGAGGTCGTTGACTCATGATCTTCGGCATCATGACTCGATTTCGCCATCATTGAAAACAGTCCGTAGCCTGCCGCAAAAACCAAAAGGCTTATCAAAACCGAAGATAACCACGCAAGCGTTTGATTGACGGCACGAGCCATGATCTTAATTCCTTAGACAGAATAAAGGTTTGCGACGCGAATTTTAAGCGATAATGTCTTTGCGTTGGAAGGCAACACAAGCTACGCCCAAGAAAAATCCACAGAGTAAAAATCCGTAACCAATTCGCATCCCAATATCATCAGGGGCGACCGGGAGATGATATTTGCTGACCGATTGCGAGATGTTGAACATGTTGATGTTCCAGATACCGGCTACGACCTCGACCACTTTGCGGGTGGATTCTGGGGTTTCCGGAGAGAGTGTTTGCAGGATGGGGGCGGAAATAAGTCCACAAACAAAAACCCAGATCGTGCAGAATAGTGCGACCGCCTGGGTGGCAAAGGTTGCGAACATCATTGAAAGAGCCGCGAGGAATAGCCACGAAATCGTCAGGACTCCGAAGAGTTTGAGATCGAAGGGGTTCATCCAGCTCATACCATAGCTGAAGTAAATGCCCTGCCAAGCGATGAGAAAGCAGACTCCAAGCAGGAGAAGCGCTGCTGAAAGTCCCAGAAATTTGCCGACCAACCAGACCGAGCGACCGATAGGAGAGGCGAGTTGGACCTCGAGCGATCCTTCTGTCTTCGAATCAGAGACGATCTTATTGCCCCAGAATATGGCTACGGCCGCACCGGTGAAGAGATAGGCTGTCGTTCCAAGGTCATAGAGAATTTTGAAGAATTCTTCGACGCCCCAGAAGCTGGCGAGTCCCGTAAGGGCGAGGAGGCCAAGTCCGATAAGAAGTGCCGGCATGAAGATCTTGTCCCGACGGAGGCGTAAAAAGGTCTCTAAAGCGACGGCGATTATAGTTCTCATGCGGTTTTCTCCTCACCGAAAAATTGAATCAATCGTTCTTCGCTTAGGTTGGACAGCTTTTGGAACTCGACGATGAGGAGCCCGTGCTGCATGCACGCTTCCATCCAGTTCAGGCTGTCAGCGTAGCTTCGACAGGAGATTTGAGTCAGGTGACTTTTGGCTTCGAGATTGAGCCACATCGGGAGGTTGGTGCCCGATTGGAGTTTCTTGATGTCGTCGATATTCGCACCGGAGACGGTGAGAATGTGCGAGGCTTCCTCTTTCACTTTCTCAATTTTAGTGTCGAGAGTCGAATATACGACCTTGCCGTGATTCATGATATGGACCTGATCGCAGAGTTGTTCGATCGACCAAAGTTCGTGGGTACAGAGAATAATCGTGACCTTTTCGCGACGGAGCTTGTTGATAAGCTCCACCATCAGGCGGTAGCCCATGGGATCGAGGCCGGACATCGGCTCGTCGAGGACGATGAGCTCGGGCTTATGAATCGTGGCCTGGGCCCAGGAAAGGCGGCGTCCCATACCCTTGGATAGTTTGCCGACCCGTTTATGCCGATGTTCCCAAAGTTGGATCTCCTTGAGCTTTTCTTCGATGGCGGCTGCGTATTCGTTCGGCTTTAAATGTTTAGGTCTAAACACCCGCAAATGATGGCGAAGGATCTCTTCACAGGTGAGGTTGGTCGGAAGCTTGTTGGTTTCGGGCATGTACCCGATGCTCCGTTTGTCTTCAAGCGTGAGAGGACGACCGCGGAAGTGGATTTCGCCGGCGTCTGGGGTGATCAGTCCAAAGATCATACGGATCGTCGTGGTTTTGCCGGCTCCGTTGTGGCCCATGAGGGCAGTGCATTGTCCTTCCAGGAAGGAACAGCTCAGGTCATTGACGACGACCTGTTTCTTCTTGAAAAGATCCCGATCGTAGACCTTCTTAAGATTTTTAATCTCGAGAATCGCAGGTGTGGCTACCATAGTCTTATCCTTATTTTGGGGTCTTTTCTACTTCCGCCGGCTTCTTATTCTTATCGATCGACTTCAACATATCGACAAATTGAGATTTGCCCTCAGCTTGGGTAATAAGCTCCAGGCTTGCCTGAATGTCCTCGTCGGTCAAAGTCCTGGTCTTAAGTAGTTTTTCTGCCGCTTTTTTTACGTAAGGAGGCGCGTTTTCGCGTTGAGCGGCCATCATGAAAAAACTCGCGCCTTGCGCGGGATGATTCATAGCGGAATATTCCACAAAGGCCTGGGTCATCAAAAGGCGCCAGCTCATCGGAAAGGCTTTGAGTCCGGCAAGATTTATTTCCTGGCAATACTCGGGATGTTTGAGTTCGTTGATCATGACAAAACAGGAAAGCATATAGGTTGTTTCAAGTTTTGGTTCATGCTTGATGACGGACCGGATCTGTTCCATCAGTTTCTCATGATCCTTCACAACTCCGCTTTGCATCAGTGTTTGAAGCAACCAGATCGAAATGAAATCGTCGTAGACAGCTTTCTGTCCCAGCATGAAAGCTGAGAGAAATTTGGGATTCATGTGGGCGAGAGGCGGTGCTGCGTAGAGTTCGTAGCTTTGCTGGAGTTTAACGATGCGGCCGGGCATGGTCGAAACCAGTGCGCCCCCAAAGATAAGAACAGCGAGCAATGGAAAAACAAAGGGAGCCGCTCTTTTCCACATCAAGGAGTCCTCGATTGAGGCTGATTCAGGCTTGTGGGCCTGAATCAGCATTCGTTAGCAGGTTGCACTCATGCCTGAATGGCAATTAAGGAGCTTGGATTTCCGTCATCATCAAGCGGTCACCGTAAGCCATCATCGGTTTGACGATGGCAATTTGCGCAAAAATCACGATGGCGAGGACGATCATGGGTGCCCAATCGAAAGGCCCTGGGATGTTGCGGGTCAGGTGTCGAATCGGGCGATAGATCGGCTCGGTGATGTTGATGATCATAATAACGATTTGGTTGCTACGATCGCCTACCCAGCTCACTATTATAGAGGCAAAGACCAGCAGTTGTACCGCGCTCAGAAAAAAATTGATAACGGCGGCAAGACCTTGGATGATTCCTGCTGTCATGTAATAAACTCCTAATTTTCATAGACTTATTCTAAGGATTGTTGTGCCAAGATGCAAGCACTCCCTTATCGACCTATCGATAAGGGAGTGCGTTCAACGCAGGTCGTTGTGCTTTAAAAGAGCAGTCGGATCCGGTTTTCTTCCGCGGAACTTCACGAAGACGTCCATCGGGTGTTGACTGCCGCCCAGTGCAAGCACCGTGTCGCGGAAATTCGCACCGACACGTGCGATATTCTGTTCGTCAAGACCCTCTTCTTCAAATCGTTCGAATGCGTCGGCACTCAGGACTTCAGCCCATTTATAACTGTAGTAACCGGCCGAGTAGCCTCCCGAGAAAATATGTTCAAAGGCGCAGAGGAAGCGATCTTCCTCGATCGGTTGCATCGCTGCGACCTTCGATGAAATGCGGCGGTTGAGGCCTTCCACTTTCTCGCCGCTCTCTGGTTTGAAGCGATGATGAAGTTCGATATCTGTCATTGCGAAATGCAATTGGCGAACCATGAAGTTTGCGGCATTAAAAGTCTTGGCCTTGGAGATTTTCTCGAAGAGATCATCCGGCAGGCTCGCACCAGTATGAATATGTTTCGTCAGGCTTTTGACAACGTTCTTTTGATAGCACCAATTTTCCATGAACTGGCTCGGCAGCTCGACAGCATCCCACTCGATGCCGTTGATGCCTGACGCTTCGAGCACATCGACCTTGGTCAGCATGTGCTGGAGGCCATGGCCAAATTCGTGGAAGAGAGTTTCCACTTCATCGAAGCTGAGAAGCGAAGGCGTTTCCCCGACTGGGGGTGTTCCGTTGCAGACGAGATAGGCGATTGGATAGACCTTCTTGCCTTGAAAATTGCCGCGATCCAGACAGGTGTCCATCCATGCTCCGCCGCGTTTTTCGCCAGGGCGTGCGTAGGGGTCAAGATAAAAACCGGCGATCTTTTCCGATTTCTCATCAAGAACATCGTAATAGAGAACGTCGTTATTCCATTTTTCAACCCGGGTCGGGCTCTCGACAACCTGAATGCTGAAGAGTTGGTTGAGAAGTTTGAAAAGGCCTTCCAGGACGCGTGGGAGGGGAAAGTAAGGACGCAATTCATCATCGCTGAAATCGAATTTTTCCTCCCGCATTTTTTCAAGATAGAACTGTGTGTCCCAATTCTGAATTTTGCCTGTGAGGCCAGACTTGTTGGCGAAGGCATTGAGCTCTTTGATTTCGTCTTGCGCTTTTTGAGTGGATGCGTTGGCGAGGTCGCCCAGGAGCTTGTCCACGGCTTCGACATTACCGGCCATTTTTGTGGCAAGGCTAAGTTCAGCATAGCTGCCGTAGCCCAGGAGTTTGGCTTGCTCCGTGCGAAGTTCAAGAATTTTGTAGATGTTAGGGCTGTTATCGAAGTTGCCGCTCGATGCGCGGGTTACATACGCGCGATAGAGCTTCTCACGAAGGCCGCGATCCGCGCAGTATTTCATGAAGGGCAAATAGCTCGGCATATCGAGCGTGATGCTCCAAGGTCCTTCGTCGGGTGTGGATTTGGATTCGGGGTGGCGAAGAAGGTAATTGCCGGACCACATTTCGAGATAGTTGGCCGGGATGCCCTTGAGGGCTTTGGCCTCGCTGATGACGTGTTCGAACTCTTTGGACGAATCGAGCACGTTGTTGGAGTAGGAAGTCTGAAGTTGCGACATCTCTTGCGAGATTGCATTGAAGCGCTCCTGGGCCGGGCCTTCCAATTCGATACCGGAGAGTTTCGCCTGGAGGAGGGAGCTGCTGATCACCCTTTGTTTGGCGGAGGGTAGCTGATCAAAATCTTTCGCATCCCGAAGTGCTTTCAGCGCTTGAAAAATTGGCTTGCTCTGCGAAAGACGCAAAGAAAAACTCACCATCTTGGGCATCGATGCCTGATAGGCTTCGCGAAGATCCTGGGAGTTCTTGACTCCGATCAAGTGTTGAATCGGACCCCAGGTGCTGTGAATCTTTCGGCGAATCTCTTCGAGGGGCGCAAGGAGGCTGTCCCAGGTAGTCCCAGGATTTTCTTCGAGCTTTAAAAGCAAGGCTTCGCATTCCGCTAGAACCGCATCGACTGCCGGTTGCGCGTGGCTAGCCTGAATACGGTCAAAATGAGGTAAGCCGTAGTTACCTAATAAGGGATTGGAGATATTATTCATAGGGTTCCTCGTTGATCGCGAAACGGATGCTTAAAGATATGAGCATAGCAAAGCACATGAAAGGGCGCGAGTCTCGCCTTCTCAAACTTCCATTCATTCCCCCGGGAAATTAAGAATCTCGTGAGCCGAACACTGCAGTTCCGATCCGAACCATGTCGCTGCCGGCGTCGAGAGCTATCGACAGATCGTTCGACATTCCGAGCGAAAGCAGTCCCAGCCCGATTTCGTCCGCCAGGGCTCTTAGCTCGTGGTACAGGGGAGGCACGGTCGAGTAGTTAGAATCGCTAAATGAATCGGGGGGGATCGCCATGAGGCCGTTGAGCTGGAGTTCGGGGAGCTCCTGGACGATTTGAAGGGCCAGAGTCTTGATTTCCTTCAAAGGGGAGCCGCTCTTCGAGGCTTCGTCACCAGCGTTGACTTCGAGCATGATGGGGAAAGGCGCCTTGCCCAGATCTTTCGCGTGTCGCGCGATCTGTTGCGCATGGCTAAAGCTTGCCACGGTTTGAATTTCCTGGGCATGCGTGACAATTTTGCGTATTTTGTTGGATTGGATGTGGCCGATGAAGACCCAGTAGATGTCGAGATGCCCCAGGGCCTCCGCTTTCTCGCTCAGCTCTTGGGCATAGTTCTCGCCGAACTTTTGCTGACCAAGGGCATGGATCTCAACGATCTTTTCGATCGGCTGGAGTTTGCTGACAGCAATGAGCTCCGCCGACCTTTTGCCAGATTTAGTGTGTGACTGGATTCTTTGGAGTATTTTGCTGTGCCTCTGCGCCAGCGTCATTTCTTGGGGTGTTTGCATCGCTAGGAATCCTCGTTCCTTCTTTTGGCTTCATATCTTCGGCACCAAGAGATGTATCGCGCGATTCGCCGCTCGGCGCAAGCTCAGCTTGAGCGGCGGGCATCTGAGACGTGGGAAGGGGGCCGGGCGCGCGGTGTTGTGGGATTCTTCCCGCATTTATTCCCTGGCGTCCCAGGGGAACGAAAGTGGTTTCCTGCTGCGCTTCGTAGTGAGGCGCTTCGATGTAAATGTTGCCCTGGCTGTCAATTGTTATGTTAACTTGCTGCATTGATTGATTTTTTGTAGAGGAAATGTCGATTCCATTCAAAAACACTGACCGCGTGGTGCCGGCAAGCAGGCTGCTTGCTGAGAAAAGACTAAAAACGATCGGGAAAAAAGTTGAAGCTTTCATGAGAACTCCCAAAATTCTTTTTAGATCTCCCTTAGATGTCGGGCTTGCCGTCTCTGGGGAGCTTGCGTACCATACTATGATGGAAACGCGCGGGCTGTGGTTCATCCTTATTCTAGCACGCCCGTGCTCTTGCGAAGAGTTCCCACGCTGCTAGGAGAAGCAATGCGTACTAATGTCTCGAAAATGAAGTTCTGGAAAGTTTTTGCCTCTTTCGCTTTGGGTTTGAATCTGTATTCCTGTGCTAAGAACTTCGAAGGCACCTACAGCGATCCCGCAAAAGAAGAGATCGTCGACGACAAATGGAGCGAAACCGATGCTCATCGTGTCGCCAATTCTCTCATTAAACAAGTTCTGACCAAACCATGGCTGACCAGTTTTGAAGCCGTAAAGAAGCAAAAGCCAATCGTGATCGTCGATGAAATCGCGAATCGCACGGACGAGCACATCGATACCAAAGCTCTCACCGAAGCGATGACCGATGAGTTGATCAATGCGGGCAAGGTTCGCTTTGTAAACGGCGACAAACGCAAACAAATCCTCGACGAGATCAAGTACCAGAACTCGGGAACCACCGAAGCGAAAACCAAGAAATCGATGGGCAAGCAAATCGGAGCTGACTTTATGCTCAGCGGCGCGATTGCAAGTTCGGTGCATACGCAGGACGGCCTCAAAACCGTTACTTACCAAACAACTTTGACTATGACCGATCTCGAAACCGCTGAAATCGTTTGGAGCGGTAAAGAAGAAGTTAAGAAACGCTTTAAAAGATCCTCTGCAGGATGGTGAATGTGCTTAGACGAACACTCGCTGTTGTCTGGTTGAGCCCTCTGAGCCTTTGGCTCGGGGGCTGCGCCTCTTATACTGATGACGTTCGCGAAATGACCAATGCCTTCAAGGCTGGGGATTATAATTCCGCGCTCACGACCTTTGAGAAATCAGAGATCAAGACACAGGACCGCAATCGACTGCTCTATTACCTTGAAAAGGGCACGATTGAGGATCGTTTATCGGAACGCAAGGAGTCTCGGACTCTTTGGATGAAGGCGGATAAGCTGGCCGATGATCTATACACGACCAGTATCAGTAAGGCAGCGGCATCGTTTCTTTATAACGATAGCGCGACGCCATACGGTGGGGAAGATTATGAAAAGGTCGCGATTCACACGATGCTGGCCCACTCCTTTTTGAGTGATAATCAGCTCCAGGATGCGCGCGTTGAAGCTGCGAAGATCAACTCGAAGTTGAACGAGATCAACGGATTCTACAAAGATAATAAAAACAAATACCGAGACGACGCCTACGCTCGCTATCTTTCAGGATTGATCTGGGAATCGAGTGGGGAACCGGATTCTGCCATCGTCGATTATCGGGCTGCCCTAAAGGTGTATGAGAGCGATTACAGCTCGACCTTCAACGTTTCCGCTCCCAGGGATTTAGTGCGGGGGCTCTATCGCCTCTACCTCGTGCGCAATCGCAAGGATGAAGCGCGAATCCTCGCCGACAGTTACAAAGAGCTGAATTTGACCAAGGTCGATCCGAATGCGGCGTCGGTGGTCGTGGTTCACGAAGTCGGTGTGATCAATGAGAAACGAGCTGAGGGATTTGTCATCCCCATCGGCAGTGAGATCACTCGATTTTCTTTTCCCGTCATACGGAAGCAGGGTGTTGCGTTTCGTCAGACCGGTGTGAGGCTCAATGATGGGCTGTTCGAGCCTGGGGAACTGGCTCAGAACTTCAATGCTATCGCCTACGAGAGCCTTGAGGATCGACGCCTGAGGATGATCGCCAAATCGATGGCTCGTTTGATCCTGAAGAGTCAAATGACTCAGAGGGCCGAGAAGGAGCTGGGGGCGCTTGGACTCATCGCCGGCAGTATTTACGGTGCGGTTACGGAAACGGCTGACACAAGAGGCTGGGTGACTCTGCCAGCAGCCATCTATGTCACGCGTGTGTTTGTGAAGCCGGGTGAGTATTCCATAGAAATCTCCAATAATGGCCGTACGAGCGATATTAAAAAGGTTCATCTGAAACCAGGGCAACTTGTGCTTATGCGCGATGCGGCTGCTGGAAAGCTTAGGGAAGCTCCGGAACGTCCGAATTCCGGACAACAAAGATTTCAGTCCTCAAGTCCCTAGGAATGAATAGACGTGTAACCAACGAGCCGAAGACTATCTTCGGCTTTTTTGCGCCTAATATTTGTAAACCTCAATCGGGTACTGCCCTGAGAATCGAACGCTTCTGTCTGATTTCATTAGCTTAAGCGGTAAATTGATCCGCCCTGTTCCCGAACCTCGGAAAGCTTCGACCACCCTCACTTCAATGAACTGACCTTGCGAGATCGATACGCCAAAAAAATACGTCACAAAAGTTGATTTATCCAAAATATGGGTCTATAAAGACGTACCTAGCCGGCCTGTTGCTCCAGACAGCGGTATTTCTTAGAGGAATAGTAAATGTCGGTCAAACTTCTGCCGTTCATTCTGATTCTAGTCGTTGGCTGCAATGAAGATAAAACGCGCGACAACCTCCGCGATGAAGTTGAGCGCAAAGACCTTCGAAACAGTACGCTTGAAAAGCAAGTTGCAGCCAGTGAGCAGGCAGCTGATGAAGCGCGACTCTCTCTCGCTCAGACCGTTGCCGATAATAACGTCAAGGTTGCTGCCCTCGAGCAGAATGTTGCCGAGAAGAACCTTCAGGTCTTAGCGCTTGAAGAGAATCTGGCTGAGAAAACCAAGCTTGTCTCATCCATTGAGGTGCAGATCGGTGCAACCAATCAGACCATTAAAAATCTAGAGAAAACTATTCAGGAAAGTGAGTCGCAAAGCGCCTCTCTGCGTTCTACTCTCGATACAGAGCGTAAACGGGCTGCAGACGAAAAATCTTCACTGGAAAATGATCTGGCTGAGAAAAAACTGGCGCTGGCGAACGCGCAAAGCACTCTTGAAGGATCGAGCGCCCGCGAGACCGAACTCAAAAAGAATGTCGATAGCCTTACAGTCGAAGTAAAAACGAAAGCTGACGAAATCGTTAAACTCGATGAGAAAATCAAAGCGGCTGAAGCATCCGCCTCCGTACCGGCTATCAAGGAATTGATCAATAAACTTGAGGACTCCAAAAAGGAACTCGCGAGCCTGAAGGAAGCTAAAGAAAAGGCCGAGGTCGGTCTTGCGGCCCTTCAAGGTGCCAAAGACAAAGTCGATCTTGAACTCCTGAAAAATTCGTCAGTATTTTCTGAAAGCATGGCTCCACTCTGGGGCATGTACTTGAGCCGTCGCACAACGCTAACCTTCGAACAAGTGAAGTGCCGTGAATATGTCTATGTTCAATCCCAAGGCGCGAGTCTCGCCGCTATCGTTTGTGAAGACGGTCGCATGCAGTGGGAAAAACGTTCAGTAAGGTCATTTGCTGCTGTGAATGATTTGATCCTCGACAGCTCGCTGGCGTTTCAAATGAAAGTGTCGTCTGACGATGCATCCTGCAAAACAAACGAATCCACATTTAAGACAGCACTTTCTTACTCTTTCGACCGTGGCTCTCGCTTTGGCGCCTCTGACCTCGCGACCAGCCTCCATGTTGCTGTGGGTCAAGAGAATATGATTCTCGATAGTGCAAGTCTCGACTTTACCAGCAACGAGTGTGAAGACCTCGAGGCACTCAAGGCTTCGGGCACCGTGAAAGATAGCGACCAGAGCGCAATGCTTGACGGAGCGGTCAAGGTTTGTGCTGTTGCCAATGCCACTCAGGCCGACCCTTCTATGTCCGTAGGCTGTTTCACCCCTGCAAATGGCTTTGTGAAGTGATTCCTTGCTTTAAATAACTTATTACTCAAACGAGGAAATTCATGAAATATTTTGAAATGCTGTCTCTAGGTTTGCTTTCGAGCCTTCTTGCTCTTTCGTGCTCGAAGACTTTAGATCCCAACGTGAGCGAAACCAAAGAAGGAATCGACCGTAACAGTTCTCTCGACCAGCTAGGCGATGTCGGTTCTCCGACCTACAATGAAATCTTGCAAACAAAAGCGGTCGTGACGCCTCGGCTTCCCTGGACGGATACCTACTGGCCTTTGACCGAAAAAGGCTTGTCACGACGTTGGTCGAAAAGTGAAAAAGTTATCGGTCTTGCCGAGTTTTTCTCGAGCCAGACGATTCAGAACAAGGAAAAGAAAGTAGATAGCTTTCTTTCCCCTGCAGAAAAATACGACATACTCTTTCGATGGCGCCATTCGCTCGCGATCAATGAGACTCAAGTCGCGGAACTCGTAAAGAACTGGGATGTGATGGAATCCTCACTCGACATGAATGCGGAAATATCGGCCACGAAAAAGACGATTCGCGCATCTTCGAGAGAATTCGACAGTAAAAAACTCGAAGGCTTTCGCAAGGAGTTTCCGATGAGCAGTGACGGCTGGGACTCCTGGCTCACCTACTCTTCCAGTGATCAGTTCATGTTTGGCGACGTTAAAGACAGCGGCGAAGATTGGAGTTGGATGGGTTCTTGTCATGGCTGGGCTCCAGCCGCGTTGATGGCAGAAACGCCCAAGCATTCTGTACTCGTGAAGTTCGATGATCGGGAAGTTATGTTGAGTGAGGGCGATATTCGTGGCCTTCTCACCAAATCGTGGGCCGACCATTCGCCCCGTAAAGAGCAGTACTTCGTCGGTCGTCGCTGCAATAAAAACTCGGCCGATCCGGTTGGAGAGATTCCTCACAGTGCCGCCGGTCGTGGGTACTATGGTGAAATTACCCGAGGGGACGTTAAGACTCCTTTTAATGTGAAATCGGAAATTTATGCGACGTTTATCGAAAGCTCGGACCGTATCTATCCTTTAAGTTACGACGACAAGGAAGGGGTTCAAGGTTTCCTGCTCGAAACCTATTCGAATAATGCCAAGCGTTTCTACTTGGGCCAATCGCTTGATAATTTAAGGAGCTTCGTCGAAAATGGAGACGATACAAAGGTTGAAACTCTAAGTTCGGTGGAAATGTTTGGCTGCTGGGATGTTAATCCTGCAACTTTCCATGTGGCGCTCGTTCAAAAGGTTGGTAAAGAGGGTGTGGGTCTCGTCATAGACCGAACCCGTACAGGCCAGGTTTGGAATCAGCCGGTTTACAGTGCAACTTTCAACATAGCACCTCTCGTGGCTCTTTCCGATTTGATGAAAGAGGGAAATCCAGCCCTTGGAACACGTGATCGTGAAGCGTTTCGCCGAAACCTGGCGCCTGGCACAAAGTCAATTGCTGTGGTCAATGCCAAGGTTCTATGGATAAGTGAACCAGCCGAGCAGAAAATGGATTATACAGCGGCCTTTGATAAAAAGCATTCCAAGGAACTGAGTTACGACTACCTGTTGGAATTTGACCGCAATGGACACTTGATTGGTGGTGAGTGGGGCACACTCGCGGAAACAAGTCCTAAACAGGTGACGCCGGATTTCATCTTTGGTTTTGACAAAGGTTCGAAGCCTGTAGACGACATCAAGGGCGGATTTGATTTCTCGGG
Organism: Oligoflexus sp.; assembly: GCA_014377445.1. GTDB lineage: Bacteria > Bdellovibrionota_B > Oligoflexia > Oligoflexales > Oligoflexaceae > Oligoflexus. The sequence continues at coordinate 158,317 of JACMPP010000114.1, read as the reverse complement.
CATCGTGGGTCAGATCCATGATTGTTCTCTCAGCGAGACGATCGATGGCACAATGAAGGTTGGTACTTATAATCTCGAATACTCGAACTGCGTGCTGACCAAAGCGCCCTAAGGAAAAGAGTTCGGACGAGTTTTCGAAATCTGAAGTAGATACAAAAAAGGCTCGGATTGCTCCGAGCCTTTTCGTTTGTTTTTACTTTTTACACGGTCTGGATCAACGGCTTCTGAGAAGGTCGTTGTGGGTCCAGTTTTGATTGCCGATCGTATTGCGGAGTGGGCTCATGCTGCGCACAGCTTTAATACGTTCTTCGGCGATGATACCGGACGCCTGGTTGGTTGTTATCCCTTTGGTATCAGCTTCTTTGTAGATGTTGATGAGGGTGTCGTAGATGTTCGCCGCGCGTTGTTTAGCGACTTTTGCATCATAACCAGCGAGCTCTTGATAGACGTTGATAACACCACCGGCATTGATCACGTAATCGGGAGCGTAGAGAATGCCGCGTTCACGAAGCATGTTGCCATGGATCGATTCGTCGAGGAGCTGGTTGTTGGCAGCGCCGGCAACGACACGGGCTTTCAGCTCGGGGATCGTGCGATCATCGAGGAAACCGCCCAGGGCACAGGGGGCAAAGACGTCGACGTTCAAACGGTGGATGTCTTCCAAAGAAGCCGCTTCCGCACCGTAGAGACGAACGTTTTCTTTGACCTTTTCAGCATCGATGTCAGCGACAAAGACTTTCGCGCCTTCGTGAGTCAGATGCTCGATCAAGTGCGAACCGACGGCTCCACAACCTTGAACAGCAATCCTAACTCCTTTGAGGCTTGATTTGCCAAGCTTGTATTGAACCGAAGCGCGGATACCGTGGTAAACGCCCCAGGCCGTGACAGGAGACGGATCGCCTGATCCACCGGATTTGGAGTTGGTTCCGGCTACGAAGTCTGTTTCGAGACCAACAGTTTCGATATCGTTCACACGAATATTGACGTCTTCAGCGGTGATGTAACGACCGCCAAGACTGTTTACGAAGCGTCCGAAAGTACGGAAAAATGCTTCGCTTTTCAATTTTTTAGGATCGCCGATAATGACCGACTTGCCGCCGCCGAGATTAAGGCCGCTAACCGCGTTTTTGTAGGTCATGCCACGAGACAAGCGCAAAACGTCGCGAAGAGCATCTTCTTCAGACTTATAATCCCACATACGACAACCACCCAGTGCTGGGCCTAGAGTCGTATCGTGGATAGCAATGATAGCCTTGAGGCCCGTTGCTTTATCGTGGCAGAAGACCACCTGCTCGTGTCCCATGGTGGTCAATTCTTCAAAAAGTGCCATCCTATTCTTCCTTATTTGTCCCGGGTAGAAACTGACGATTGGCATCAGTCTTTCTAAGGATTAACGGTGAACACAGATTTACGTGATAGGTCCGAAAATAGCAAGCTTCGGGAAAGTAGTGGAAAGGCCCTATAAAACAAAGCTTTGGAGACTATCTATAACGATAGTTCGCTGATTGCCAAATGCATCTTCCCTTGTCTTATTTGACCTATTAAGTTAGTAGCATATTCCGGCCGCGGATAGACTTTGAAACTCCCTACCAGCTGCGGCTCTGACGAGGGTTATATGAATCAATTTGATGTTATTGTGATCGGTGGAGGCCATGCTGGCTGTGAAGCAGCTCTTGCTGCGGCGCGCATGGGGACAAAAACCCTGCTCATCACCCAGTCCGTTGACCGTATTGCTGCCATGTCCTGCAACCCGGCCGTTGGCGGGACTGCCAAGGGCCATCTAGTCAAAGAAATCGATGCTTTGGGCGGACAGATGGCCAAGGCTATCGACGTGAACGGCATCCAGTTTCGAGTCCTCAACCGAACCAAAGGCCCTGCGATTTGGTCGTCCCGCGCTCAAGCGGACATGGGTCTCTATGCCCGCTATATGAAACACGTACTCGAGAACACGGCCAATTTGCATATTCGCCAGGATACTGTCGAAGGTCTTATTATTAACGACCGCGATGCGGACAACTCCTTTGTTGAAGGGGTTGAAACTCGCTTGTTTGGTAAATTTTTCGCCTCGTCCGTAGTGATTACGACGGGAACGTTTCTCAACGGGCTCATACATATCGGTTCGGAAAAAATAAGTGCGGGTCGGATCGGTGATGCGCCTTCCATCGGTCTTGCCGATGTCATACGTCGCTTTGGATTCCGCGTGGGCCGCATGAAAACGGGTACAACGCCTCGTCTCGACGCCAAGACTATTGACTGGGATCGCTGTGAAGTTCAACATTCTGATGAAGATATCGTGCCGTTCAGCTTTGAAAATAAGGCGATCACACAAAAACTCATTCCCATGTACATTACGCATACGACTGAGGCGACTCACGACGTCATCCGTAAATACTTGAATGAATCGCCGCTCTACAGCGGTGAAATCACGGGTATCGGTCCACGCTACTGTCCGTCGATCGAAGATAAGGTTGTGAAATTCCCTGATCGCAACAGCCATCAGATCTTTCTTGAGCCACAAGGCTATGACACCTGTGAGGTCTATCCGAACGGTCTGTCGACGTCACTTCCTCTCCACGCGCAAATTGAGTTTATCCGCACCCTTCCTGGTTTGGAAAAAGCGGAAATTATCCGTCCTGGTTATGCGATTGAATATGATTTCGTGGATCCGACCGAACTCCACGCGAGTCTCGAGACCAAAAAATTGGGTCATCTTTTCCTCGCGGGTCAGATCAACGGCACGACGGGCTATGAAGAAGCAGCTGCGCAAGGCCTTATGGCTGGAATCAATGCGTCTCTCAAGGCTCAGAACAAGGAAGCGTTTATCCTGGGCCGTTCCGAGGCGTATATTGGTGTCCTGATCGACGATCTGGTCACCAAGGGTACACTCGAGCCCTACCGCATGTTTACTTCACGAGCCGAGCATCGTCTCTTCCTTCGTGAAGATAACGCTGACCTAAGGCTCACGGCGCGCGGTCACGAAATCGGTTTGGTCACCGACCAGGCGCATGTCGCTTTCCTTGAGCGCTTCGCGGCGCTGAATGAACTTCTTGTCTTCACTAAAGAAAACGGCATTGGACCCTTCAATCTGCCGGAAGACCTGCTCGATGCGAAAGATAACACCGGCACCAAGATCGATGCGATCCTAAGAAAACCACGCGCGACCGCTCTTGAACTCGCGAAATATATTCCCTTCTATCAGCAGTACGACAACTCCCTCCTTCGTCGTCTGGAGATTGAAGTTAAATACGAAGGCTATATCGTCCGCGAAAAACGCGCGATTCGTAGCGCCGATCAACTGGATCGCGTGAAGATTCCTGAGACGGTCAAGTACGAGCATTTGATGGGACTGAGTCGTGAAGTCGTTGAGAAGTTGAAGCGCCATCAGCCGGGAAACCTCGGTCAGGCTTCCCGAATCAGCGGGATAACACCTGCCGCGATACAGATACTTCACGTCCATATCGCGATGTCGCACTAGCAATGAATAAAAAAAGAGGAGAGCGGACCCGATTGGGATCGCTCTCCTTTTTATTCAACGAATTCAATTATTTGATGATGCCTTGGGCAAGCAGGTACTCCGCGACAAAGATCGCGCCTTTGGCTGCGCCGGCTTTCGTGTTGTGCGAAAGCAGAACATATTTAATGCCGCCCAGGACTTTCTCAGCCCGAATACGACCGACGTGCGTTGTCATTCCGCCATCCGAATCGCGATCGATACGCGGCTGGGGATGGAAGGGATCGTCGTGGAGTTGAAAGAAGTTTTTGGGTGCCGAAGGAAGATCCGCGCAATCACTCTGGTACTCGCGGAATGCTGCGGTGGCCTGCTCGACTGTCACGGGCTTATGGGTGCCAACGAAAACAGTTTCGGTATGACCATCAGTGACAGGAACGCGGGTACAGGTACAGCTCACACCTATCTTCGCGTCGGTGATTTGACCGTTGCTGCCCAGTTCGCCGAGGATCTTGAGAGTTTCATTCTCAACTTTTTCCTCTTCCTTTGGAATATAAGGCACGAGATTGTCGATCACATCGAGAGCGAGAACGCCTCCGTTACGACCCGCACCGGAAGTCGCCTGCATCGAGGTCATCAAAACAGACTTAACGCCGAATGCCTTGTGGAGAGGAGCGAGAGTGCAGGCCAGGCCATAGGTCGTGCAGTTCGGGATAGGAACGATAAAACCTTTCCATCCGCGGTTCTTCTGCTGCTGGGCAATCATCGCTGCATGATTGGAATTCACGCCCGGCATCAGGAGGGGGACATCGGCTTCCATACGAAAGGCGCTCGCCGTCGAGATTGTCGGTTTTTCTGCAGCATAAATGGGCTCAAGGGCCTTCGCAGCGTCGGTGTCGATCGCCGTGAAGATGATGTCGAGTTCTTTCAGATTCAGCTCTTCGCTGTTTTGAACGATCATATTGCGGAAAGCCGCTGGGATGGGCTCGTATTGCCACCAGTTGACTTGGCCATTCGGGGTGCGCAAAGCATTTTCGTAGGTCTTGCCAGCCGAACGGGGGGAGGCTGCCAGGACCGTGATTTCAAACCAGGGATGGTCTTTCAATGCGATCAGAAATTGTTGACCGGCAATGCCTGTGGCTCCGACTACAGCGACTTTCTTTTTCTTTTCGACCTTAACTTGCATCACTTGAACCCTTAAATAACTGGCTCTGGGGCGAATCGCATGAATATTCCGAAAAGCTACCGCCTCCGCGAGGAAAAGTCGAGAATTTACGCTCGAATGCTTTGCAGAATCTTCTGCAATTCTTCTTCTTTGTAGCGAACAAAGAAGGTTTCCGATTTCTCGATTTTCCAGAGTCCTGCGGCCATGCCTTTCTGCTTTTTCAGCGAGGCTCGGCGCGTCACGTAACATTCCCCAGCCAAATCATCTTTCAGGCGGGAGCTATGAAGGGCAAGCATCGAAGCTTCCTTGAGAATTTGGGATGGCAAGGCCGAACGGATATCAGGTGTGCAGGGGACGATGACATGGGAACCGGTGACACCGACGGCGTGAAACCAATAGTCATTGGTTCGGGCAGCCTTGGTAAGCACATCGTTTTCCCGAGCTCCTTTCCCCACGAGGATCAGATGGCCTGTACTGCTTACATATGTTTTGTAAGCTTTGGCCGCCCTCGTCGCAGTCCCACCGCCGCTGCTTCCGCTTCCACTCTTGAGATTGAGATCCGGGAGTTTGTATTTGGCGGCAAGTTTCTGCCAGTAGGATTCGGGCTGGGCTTCGGCGCGCAGGATTTCGATGTCTTCGAGCAGATCTCTCTCATAGGCTTCGAATTGTTCGATCTGCTCACGACCCATCTTGATTTTGCGTTCCATCTTACGGGATTTTTCATAGGCCGCCTCGATATTGCGGCCGACACTCAGATCAGGATCGAGAGGAATGCGCAGGTCGAAATCGCTATCAGTTTGCGTCCCATTCAAAAAAAGCTCGTGAGCATCGGGCTTCACCAGGTAAGCGTAGCGCTGCAGGAAGTTGGCCTCCTGCTTAAAGCGATTCACGTCCGTGGTTGCAGGAAGTTCGCCTCTCAATTTGTCGAGATTTTTGCGCGTCGTCTTCAGTTTTCGTTTGAGGCGTGAGGAGAGTTCGCGTTGATCTTCTGGAATGGGATTGTCCGAGGCACTGCCCGCGTCGGCGCGTACGGCATCAAGGTCTTCATCGTCTTCAGCGACTTCTTCTCTTGGAGCCAATTCCCGGATCATCTGCGCAGTGAGTTTCGGGAAAATATCTTCGAAGCCTGCCCATGTTGGAGCTTCGTCCATCTGATGTTTCTTGGTAAACGTGCCTTTTTGCCCATAACTGACATGAACTGCTTGGCCCGGATCGATGAGTGATGCGAGAGGCGGTTTGGAATGGGCGAGCTTTATGTACCAGAAGCCATCGGCTTGCGCGCCTGAGAGGAGCGGTATATAGAGATCATCGGTCTCAGGGTCGCGCAGCAGTTCTTTGATCGTAAACTGAGGGATGTGCTTGCGCATGATTTGAATGAATGCGTGGTTGGCGGTTGACTGACCGGGCTTTTCGCTGCTGAGCCTTAAACCGAAGGTCTGCTGCCTGAGGTCGATGAGAAGATGGATCTTCTTCGGCAGATTCTGTTCCTTCGGCGCGAGGATAGAGGTTTGAAAGATGATCGTATAATCATTGTTGATCCAGGTCTTCAGGATCTTGAGTTTGATGGACATAATGGGACTTCCAATCAGGGAAGATGTTTTTTGGAGGGCTTGACCGTTTTGTGAGTCACAGGTTTAGGAAGAGCCGGCTCTTCGGAGTGAACATCCGGATAAAGATCGCCTTTCTCATCGGGATCCGTATCAGTCGGTTCGTAACCATCGACGGGTCGACCAAAGTCACCAGTGGCCATGGCACTGCGTTTCAAGGCTTTGGTAATGAAGCCAAGGTTATACATCTCGTCGATAATCTTGGCATAACGTTGATGACCAAAGGGCGTAAGACTTTTCTGTCTCAAGCCTTTCGACCAGTTGTTGGGACTCGGAATCACCAGAGCAAGATGGGCCCCATCTTGAATCGTCAGGAGTTCGGGTGTGGTTTGAAAGAAGTGTTTGGCCGCCGCTTGAATGCCAAAGACCCCATCACCAAATTCGACGAGATTGATATACCACTCCAGGATCTCATCTTTGGTCAGTAGTATCTCAAGGATCATCGCGCCCAGCGCCTCACGAAATTTCCGGAAAAGGCTTTTCTGCGGGTTGAGAAAAGCCATCTTCACCACCTGCTGGGTAATGGTCGATGCACCACGCGCGTAGCGTTTTTGTTCCATATTGAATTCGACGCTTCGTTGTATCTCGCGCCAATCAAGACCGCCATGCTCGTAAAATCGCGCATCCTCCGAGACCATGATGGCGTTGATAACATGCTGTGAAACGGTGTGGATCGGGGTCCAATGGGGTGTGTCGGGGCCGACGACAAAAACCTGCGCGCCTGTCTTGGGCCAGCGCATGATTTCGATCGGACCCTTCCGAAGTTGCCAAACGGGGGGCGTGAGAAGGAGGAGCACACTGCAAAGAACCACCAAAAAGGCAAAGGTGAAAGTCACCGCCAGCTTTTTCCAGCTATGTTCCTGCCAAAGTCCCTTCATTCTTACCCCTTAAACGTCTCGATCTCAGTACTGCAGGGAAAGCCCTTCGGCCTGCAGCGCGAATAAACTCTGACAGACGGGATCCGTGAGATCGATACCGCCTGTGTTGGGCTTGATTCTAACCTGCGCCTTTTCAAAAGCCAATTCCAGCGACAAACTTGTGCTGCCCGGGTTGGCTTTGACCATTTCACGAAGTTTGTGCAGGAGCTTCATCTGCTGCTCAAGAGTTTGGGCGTCGGGAGCCGTCGTGCTCTTGAGTTGCAGGACAGCTTTCTTCACAACAGCTTTACGGGCTTGTTCAAGCGTCTGGATATTCTCCACGCGCACGTTGACTCCCTGGCCATCAAAGCCCATCTGGATCGAGAGTTGAACCACGACCATCGAACCTGCCGGTGGCTTCTCCTGTGGGACATCTTTTTCAAAGCCCACGGCCTCGAAGCTGCCCGTCTCATCCTCGAGGTTGAAGTATGTCATACGTTTGCCTGTTTTGGTCAGGCGTTCGCGATGATCGCCCAGGAAGGCCATACAGAATTGCCCTTTTTTGCCGATATTTTTGGCAATATCCTGGAGCTTGATCTGAGAGAAGCGTTTGCCATCCAAAGGATAGATTTCTGTTGGGTGACCTGTGAGGAAGACACCAAGGAGTTTGCGCTCCTTCAGAAGCCAGTCGATGCGTGAGTAATGTACGACGAGCTTGGCCGCATCTTTTTCCCAGTCGGCGATCTCAGTGGTGTCGCCTTCTTCCGCGAAGTCATCAAAGAGGAGGCGTTGGCCCTGCTTCTTCGCGCTATGGTGACTTTCACTGAACTTCACCATTTCCGAAAGAATCGAGGTGAGGACAGCGCGGTTTAGCTTGAAGCCATCGAGCGCCCCGGCTTGAATGAGAAGTTCGAGGGTCTTCTTGCCGAGCTTGTGAAGGTCGATGCGTTTGGCAAATTCGGTGAGCGATCTGAAGGGGCCGTTGGCTTCACGGTCGACGATCATCGCTTCGATCGATGTGCCGCCAATGCCTTTGATCGCAGCCAGTCCGTAGCCAATGGTCTTCGCCTTTGGAACGTCGAACTGGAGAAAGCTGCGGTTGATGTTGGGAGCCAGGATTTTGAAGCGCAGGCGGCGGCACTCTTCGGTGTAGCGAACCAGCTTTTCTGTATTGTCCAAGTCGCAAGTCATGATCGCAGCCATGAATTGCTCGGTAAAGAAGGTCTTTAGATAAGCGGTTTGATAACTGACGAGGCCGTAGGCGGCCGAGTGACTCTTGTTGAAACCATAGGCGGCAAATTTTGCCATGAGTTCGAAGAGATCGTCCGCGACTTTGTCGTCAACGTTATTTTCTTTGGAGCCCGAGATAAAGCGGGCCTTTTGCTTCGCCATCTCCTCCGGCTTCTTCTTACCCATCGCCCGACGTAGCAAATCCGCTTCACCCAGGGAATAGTTCGCGAGGATCGCCGCGATTTTCTGTACCTGTTCCTGATAGAGAATAATCCCGTAGGTGTCGGAAAGAATCTCAGCCAGGGATGGATGTTCGTAAACGATATCCTGCCGACCGTGCTTTCGTTCGATAAAGTCATCCACCATGCCGGATCCCAAAGGACCCGGACGGAAGAGCGCCACGACCGCAATGATGTCTTCAAAACGGGAGGGTTTAAGCTTTTTGAGCAGGGATTGCATCCCCGAACCCTCAAGCTGGAAGATACCGACCGATTGGGCCGCCTGGAGAATTTCGTAAACCTCTTTGCGTTCGAGGTCGATCATCGTGATGTCGAAGGTCGGATCTTTGCTGCCGCGGATGAGCTTCACGGCTTTGTCGATGACGGTCAGAGTCTTCAAACCCAGAAAGTCGAACTTGACGAGTCCCACCTTCTCCGCGTTCTTCATCTCATACTGGGTAATGAGCTGGCCGCTCTCGTCCTTGTAAGTGGGAACGAGGTTGTGCATACCCCCTTCGACAATTACGACGCCGGCGGCATGAACCGAGGTATGGCGACTCATGCCTTCTATCTTGAGGGCGAGGTCGATCATTTTTTGAATGTTGTCGTCTTTACGGGCTTCTTCGAGAATGCGAGGCTCTTTGTCGAGTGCATCCTGAAGCTTGATATCGAGTTCGTTCGGAATCAGCTTCGCGATTCGATCGACCTTCATATAACCGATCTGCAGAACCCGGCCGACGTCGCGAAGGGCCGCTTTGGCCTTCATCTTGCCGAAGGTGGTGATCTGGGCCACGTTCTCCGGACTGTATTTATCGGTCACATAACGAATAACCTGATCACGCTTTTCCTGGCAAAAGTCGACGTCAAAGTCGGGCATCGAGATACGTTCCGGGTTAAGGAAGCGTTCGAAGATCAGGTTGAAGCGCAGAGGATCGATGTCGGTAATCTTGAGTGCGTAAGCGACGACGGAACCAGCACCCGAACCCCGACCGGGGCCGACGGGGATATCATTGTCCTTGGCCCAGTTGATGAAGTCCTGAACGATGAGGAAGTATCCCGGGAATCCCATCGAGATGATGACTTCCACTTCGTATTCGAGGCGGCGCCAGTAATCGGCTTCCTTCTCTGCATTGTGCGCTTGGCCATAAAGCTTTCGCAGATAGACGAGGCGATCTTCCAAACCCTCTTTCGAGAGACGGCGAAGGGCATCGGGTTCAGTTTCCCCGCTCGGCAGACTGAATCTTGGCAGAAAATATTCGCCAAATTTGAATTCGAGTTTGCAGGCATCGGCGATGGCCTGCTGATTGGCGAGGGCTTCCGGCCATTGACGGAAGCGAAATTCAAACTCTTCATTCGTAAGGAGATGAAATTCAGATGTCTGAATACGGCCTCTGATGTCGGTCATCGTCAAGTCGTTTTTAATCGCCGTGAGAACCGCATGCGCTTCCTGATCGTCGGGATTAAGATAATGACTGTCGGCGGTGGCCACAACCTGAAGGCCATAGTGTTTGGCTGCCAACACGAGCAGCGGGATCATACGTTTTTGCTGGGGCAGATTGTTGTCGATGATCTCGATAAAATAGTTGTCAGTCCCGAAGATCAAGAGCATTTCCGCAACGTGATGATCGAGAGCGCTCACGAGAGATTGAATTTCATCAGTCGGTTCAGTGAGGTTTTGTAAGAAGTCGCCAGTCTGAGCGGCGAGCATTTCCACCAGCGCTGCAAACTCCCCGCGAAGGCAACTTGAGAGCGCGATCAGGTCTTCCGCGTTCTTTTTGAGAACTTCGTGACGAACGATGGGAACGGGAGTTCTCGGGTCACTGTAGGGGGCACTGACAATACGGCAAAGGCTGTAATAGCCCTTTAAAGATTTCGCCAGCACGACCAGGTGGTAGGCGTCAGCCGGCCTTAGGGCAGGAAAACCCTCTTCGGCAAGCTTTGCCGCAGATGTCGAACCTTCGTAATATATTTCGGAGCCAAGAATCGGCTTAATGCCGTAGTCTTTGCATTTGGAATAGAATTCGATTGCCCCGAACATGTTGCCATGATCGGTGAGCGCAACAGCCGTATGACCAAGCTTCTTGGCTTTCTTAACGAGGTCACCAATACGAATGGCGCCATCCAGGAGTGAATACTCGCTGTGAACATGCAAATGCACATAGGGCGATGCGTCGATAGTCGCTTCCACGCGTTTTTCCTTAGTAAGAAGTCCCTTATGGCCACGAAGAGGATCCGGCACTGCGACGCTATGGTGGCAGCGCTTTAGAAGAAACACGTGGGCAATAGGCAAGGGAGGAGGTTTTGCGTTCCGCTGCATCAGCAAAAATAGCAGATCTCGGGCTATCCTCAAAACGCTTCTTTGAACTCATCTCGATGCTTCTAAGAAAGTCATGATTTCAGTCGATTATTTGACCCATTTCGCTATCATCAATAACGGACGAAGATAAGTCATAATGTCCGATATTTTGACTGGGGAGCATGGATGAGTTCAGCGTCTATTCGAACACATGAAAACGAAGGCATACTCGAAATTACTATCGATCGGCCTGAGCGCAAGAACGCCCTCACCGCCGACATGTATGCAGCTCTTGCTCAAGCTTTGACCGATGCGGCCACTGCGGAATCAATTCGAGTTGTATTGATGACTGGCGCCGGTGGCAACTATTCAACTGGCAACGATCTCCAGGACTTCCTTCAGTCGCCCCCGTGTGGCGAGCAGGATCCGGTGTTTCGCTTTTTACGAGTGATGGCAACCTTTCCTAAACCCATCGTTTGCGCCGTCGAAGGCTTTGCCGTGGGCGTGGGTATGACGATGCTTTTCCATGCGGATTTGGTCTACGCTGCGCCGACCGCGAAATTCCAACTCCCTTTTGTGAATCTCGGTTTGGTGCCAGAGGCTGGTTCGAGCTATCTACTTCCTCTTCAAGTCGGACATGTACGTGCCGCAGAGCTTTGTCTTCTGGGTGATGCAATTGATGCAGAGAAAGCCCGGGATTTTGGACTGGTGAATGCCATTGTTCCAATCGAAGAACTTCTGGGCCTGGCGCGCAAAAAAGCAGCGCAGATCGCCAGCAAACCGCCCGTCGCCATTCAGCAGACCAAAGCTCTCCTGAAACAGGTGCACCAAAAGCCGATGCTCGAGCAGATGAAATCCGAAGAAACCCTCTTTCTGAAGCTCCTCCGAACGCCGGAAACCATTGATTTTCTAAAAAGCTTTTTCACCCGGAAAAAATAAATATTACGCAATTTTTACTTCGCAAGGTTGAAGCAACTTCCCCTTGCGAAAAACGCTCTCTTTCGGCCCGTAAGTATTGAAAGCAGGATCACGTTTATGCGATCAATTTTGCCCAAAAGCGAAATCCAATCGCGACGTCGGAACAAAAGTTTGTTGCGAGATTTAGTGCTAAAACGCTCGTGGAACAAGAGACTGCTAAAGATTGGACTATGCTCACCACAATGAGAGCGGTGACTTCGGCCGTCATCCGCATTGAGTTTGAGGAAATTGGCCTATCCGAGAGCGATGGAACATTTCTCGACGACGTGAGGGTGGGCGATCTCGGTCTTTCTCAACTGCCCTGATGCGCTACAGACCGTTCGCAAATATTCCGAAGAATTAATGTTCGGGGTGTGGGAACGAAAAAATGTTTTCGCGATAATTTGGATAAGTTTATCTTGCCACTCTCAAAAGAATCAGGCTATAAATTACCAATCAACTTAACGAAGACTTAGTCTTCCCTCACTTCAGGAGCCGGAATATGACCCATGTAAAAGTTATGAGTTTCAAAAAATGTCCGGATCATCTGGAGCGGCTTCGCAGGTTTGAGTGAAGGTCTTGGTTTAATTCCATCCCTTTGTTATGACTGGATTATTGCAGTCTCTTCTCTATGATTCTCCCCCTGATAATTCTATATCCATTTACGGACTCTCAATATGCGCGCTATAGCCATTCGTTGGTTTCGTGTCCTGTTTTTTATGCAGGCCGCAGCTTCCATTCGAAAAGCTCAGAGTCAAGCACTCGAGCCGGACGACATGCCTCCCCTTCATTCTCAAGGGGACCCTTCTCAGTTGAGCGGGGACTTTGCAGATTTGCCGGTGTCTACCGGTGATGGCCTACTGTTCGGCCTTATAAAGGTTCTCCAGAATAATATTGTGAAAGCGATGTTTCTCGCTTTCTGTTACGCGCTCTGCGTTCTAGCGGGCCCCCTTCTGATTTTTTCCCTGGTTGATTATGTGAATAAGGCTTCGAGTGGGGGAGTGCCCCTTAGCACGGGTTTGATGGCAGGATTTTTCCTCTGTTTAGCCGGTGCCTCGACAGGGCTTTTTCAACATCACTATTTCCACAACTGCCTGCGGATCATGCAGACCGTTGTCAGTGCTTTAAATATGCGCATTTTCAGGCATGGATTGCGATTGACCCGTAAGGCCCGTATGAACCGGCCGACCGGTGACATTGTCAATCTACTTGGAACCGATACGGATATCGTCAGCTTTGCGATCTTTGAAGGCATTGAACTGATTATACGTATCTTTATGATCATCTGCGCAAGTGCAATGCTCATCTACTTGCTGGGACCGGCTGCTTTGTATGGGCTGCTGACACTGTTCATTTTCATGCCTGTTGCGAGCCGAGTGGCCAAGAGCTACATGACCCTAGATGACAAGATTAAGGAGCATCGGGATCAACGCGTCTCTCTGATGTCGCAGCTTCTATCGGGCATTCGCATCATCAAGTACTTCGCCTGGGAAAAAGACATGCAGCGCGAGATCGCAGATGTCAGGGCCCTGGAAATTGCGGCGAGGAGGAGGCAGTTTCAGAATTACTCAAGCTCACTCATCATTTACTTTGCTGGCAGTCTTACAGTGGGGGTCGTCACCTTTTTAGCCGCGATCGCGATGGGGCGCGAGTTGGATGCAGCCACCATCTTCGCGGCGTTGGCCATCTTTGGACTCCTCGATGGGTCGATCGGCAGTATCAGTGAAATTGTTTCGATTCTGTCCTCGGCTCGAGTCAGTGCCGCGCGCATCGCAAGTTTTCTAAGCGAACCCGTTTTTCCGGCAAATCAAAAGCAGTCGGCAAGGGGCGATGGTTTTGCGATCGAATTGAAGGATGCTGCCTATCAGTATGAAGATGCTGAAGACGCATCGTTGTCCCATCTCAACTTTCGAATCGAAGAGGGTGAGTCGATCGCAGTGGTCGGAGGAGTGGGAGCCGGAAAAACAACCTTGCTCCTGAGTCTGTTGCAGGAAATTCCCCTGACGCACGGGGCAATGAATTGGGAAGGCCTGGCGAAGGGGACGAGGCCCCATCTGGCCTACGTTCCTCAAGAAGCCTTGATCATGAATGGTACGGTTCGGGACAACATCCTCCTGGGATCCTCAGGAGGGCGTGATATGCCTTTGGACGAAATATTGTGGGCAGCGGCCCTCGACAAGGATTTGGCGAGCCTGGCGGGCGGTTTGGAAGCTGAGATCGGGGAACAGGGCATCAATCTTTCGGGCGGGCAGAAGCAGCGATTGAACCTGGCCCGTGCGGCTTTGCGGAATCCCGATCTTCTGCTATTGGACGATCCCCTGTCGGCAGTCGATTTTCACACCGAAGACCAGTTGATGGAACGATTGCTCTTTGGCCTCTGGGCAAAGAAGACGAAGATCGTGGTCACGCATCGACTGCATCATCTGGATCGCTTTGATCGGGTCATCTTTATGCAAGATGGTAAAGTTTTAGGACTTGGCAGTTTTGCAGAACTTGAAGCCCACAATGCAGCTTTTCGACTCTTTCTCCAAAGGTCAGATCGGGACCTTGTCCAGGAACTGCCAGAAGAAAAGCGTAAGAGACCTTCTGCCTTTGAAATGCCAGCGGTGTCAGTCAGTGACCGGTCCACAACCGTGCGCATCACTGATGATGAGGAACGAACGGTCGGAGGCATACATCTTTCGGTTTATAAGACTTATGCCAAGGCATGGCTGGGTCAACGGAAGTTGCAGTCCATCCTCCAGCTGATTTTGGTATGCACGTTGGCGGTTGGTCTGCCCGTTTTGCAGCAGTCATGGCTTGCCTATTGGTCAAATCATGTCGCGGCACCCCAGAGTGACGATTTTTGGTCACGCTTGCCGATTGCGCTGCAAGGGCTTCAAGGAGCGATCTTTCTTTGGGCGGGCATTGGATTCTTGGCCGTTCTTGCAGCGGCCCTTCATCAGAGATTATGGCTTCATCGGGCCTTGCAGGCCGGTGCGGACATTCACAATCGTTCGTTGGCAGCCTTGCTCAAGACGCCCTTGAGTTATTTCGATCGCACGCCGATCGGTCGTATTCTCAATCGTTTCTCCCGCGATATGGATTCGGTCGAGAGGGAAATTGCAGGAAACTTGGAGCGAACAATTGGGCCTATTCTTCATACTCTGGCGGCCATGTTGATCCTGGTCGTCAATATTCCGCTTTTGGGGCTGGCGATATTTCCGGCGCTTGGAGCCTATTACGCTTTGCAAAGACTCTATCGATTTGCGAGCCGCGATTCCCAGCGACTGACTTCCATCGGTCGGTCGCCACGTTTTGCCTTCTTTAAAGAATCGTTGCAGGCGGCTCCCTTGCTACGGGCGCATGCCGAAGAGGATAATTTTGCCAAGAAGTATGAAGGACTTTTAGCGCATTACCAGCGCATGTTCTATGCCACGATTTTGTTTAATCGCTGGTTCTCCTCGCGTATCCCTCTCCTGGGTTCGGCCATCACTTTCGCTTTGATCGCGGCCATACTCTGGTTGTCACAGACTTCCGGAATCGCCGCAGGAACTGCCGGTCTGTGCCTGGTCTATGCCTTGAGGCTATGTGATCATCTCAATAACGCGATCCGGGCTTTCACCGTCGTGGAGTCTAATCTGATTGGGGTCGAACGACTCGATCAACTACGGGAATTGGAAGCGGAGGTTGAACCCGCTGATCTTGGTCGCTTGGAAGATGATAGAGAGTGGCCTTTGGAAGGTGGTCTGGAGTTCAAAAACGTTTCGGTGGGCTATGCGCCCCACCTGCCGTTGATCCTGACCGATTTTAATCTGAAGATAGAACCACGACAAAAGATAGGTATCATCGGCCGAACGGGAGCGGGCAAAAGCACACTGTTTCAACTGCTCTTTCGATTTATCACTCCAACGGATGGGCAAGTCCTAATCGATGGCGTGGATACGGCTACGGTCTCGCTTGAACGCCTAAGACGTTCGCTCGCGATCATTCCTCAGGATCCGATTTTGTTTATGGGGTCGCTCAGAAACAATCTCGATCGTTTTGGGCAGTTTGACGACGATCGAATTTGGACAGCTTTAAAACGAGCTCATCTGGAAGGCTGGGTAAGGTCGTTGCAAGGGGGGCTATCGGCAGAGGTGAAAGAGAGCGGGTCCAACTTCAGCCAGGGACAAAGACAGCAGCTCTGTCTGGCGCGAGCGCTGCTCATCGACAGCAAGATCATCGTGATGGACGAAGCGACAGCGAGCGTCGATGTCGCGACGGATGCATTGATCCAGGAAACGCTTCGGGTGGAATGTCGGGATAAGACGGTATTGATTATCGCCCACCGACTCGAAACACTGGGGCTTTGCGATAGAGTCATGGAGATGCGGGATGGGCAGGCTTTGTTCATTCGATAGTAAAAAAGGCCTTCGCAGGCCTTTTTTATGCTTCTTGATTTATTCCCACTCTATTGTTGCCGGAGGCTTGGTCGTCACATCGTAGACGACCCGATTGATGCCGTTTACCTTGCGAACGATTTCGGTGCCGACATTGACTAGAAAGCTAATCGGTAGATCGCCGACGCCAGCGGTCATGCCATCGCTTGCTGTAACAGCACGAAGGGCACAGACGTCTTGGTAGGTTCGGTTATCGCCCATCACTCCTACCGATTTCACAGGAAGGAGGACGGCAAACGCCTGCCAGACCTGACTATAAAAACCATGTTCGTGCAATTGACGAATGAAGATGGCATCCGCTTCCTGCAGGATGCGCACTTTTTCGGCGTCGATGGCACCGATAATTCGGACAGCCAAACCTGGGCCCGGGAAGGGATGACGGTCGACTAGAATTGAAGGAATGCCCAGCGCGCGACCGATGATGCGCACCTCGTCTTTAAAGAGGTAGCGGAATGGTTCGACAAGTTCGAGTGCCAGTTTTTCTGGCAAGCCGCCGACGTTGTGGTGACTCTTGATGACCTTAGCGCCTGCGCCGTGGCCAGCCGATTCAATAACGTCCGGGTAGAGAGTGCCTTGGCCCAGGTGAGTAAACTCTTTGTGGCCTTTGGCGAAAGCTTCGAAGGCTTCAATAAACTTGCGGCCGATAATCTTACGCTTCTGCTCGGGATCGGTGATGCCGGCGAGTTCTTCGTAAAATTCTTTCTTTTGATCGAGGGTCGTGAGATGCACGCCCAGCGACTTGAACTGGTCCTGCACCCAAATCGCTTCATCTTTGCGCAAAAGGCCGTGATCGACAAAGATCGCATGCACCTGCTCCTGGCCTAGGGCGCGCGTCAGGAGGAGTGCGGCGACGGTTGAATCCACCCCGCCGGATACGGCCATGAGGACTTTGCCCTTGCCGACGTTTTGACGAATGCGTTCGATCGAGGCGTTGAGCATTTGGCTCGAATCCCAGTTGCGGGGCGCCTTGCAGATGTCAAAGACAAAGGCTTTGAGGAGCGCTTCGCCATGATCGGTATGTTGGACTTCCGGGTGGAACTGAAGACCAATCCAGGGTTTTTCCCGATGAGCGATAACGGCGACGACTTTGTCATCAGTACGAGCCAGGGTCACAAAGGAGTCGTCAGGGGCTTCGACGTCATCACCATGGCTCATCCAGACGATTTGATCTTTGGGGAGGCTGCGAAGGCTTTCCGCGTATTTGGGTAGCTCTTTAAAGTCGAAACTCAGATGGGCTTTGCCGTACTCGCGCTCGTGACCGCTGCGAAGTTTGCCGCCCGAGGCTTCGGCCATTAGCTGCATGCCGTAGCAGATGCCAAGGATCGGTTTCTTGCTGGCTGCAACCCAGGCCGGGAGCGAACGGGCGCCTTCATCCCCAACCGTATCCGGACCACCTGAGAGGATGATGCCGTGAAAATGGAAATCCTCTTTGGGCTCTGTTTGTCGAGTGCCGTCGATGATCTCGGCGTAGACACCGATCTCACGCAGGCGTCTCGCGATCAGAAGCGTATACTGGGAACCGTAGTCAAGGATCAGGAATCCTTCGTTGACCGGACGTTGCAAGTGCACTGAATCGCCTCCTTAATCAAGTTTATAGTTCGGAGCTTCACGCGTAATATAAACATCATGCACGTGGCTTTCTTTCAAGCCGGAAGCCGTGATCTGAACGAATTCAGCACGCTTATAGAGCTCGCCGATATTTGGCGCTCCGATGTAGCCCATCGCTGAGCGCAGGCCGCCCATAAGCTGGAATATATTGTCGGCGAGCGAACCACGGTAAGGGATTCGGCCTTCGATTCCTTCCGGAACCAATTTGCCCGGATCTTCAACGTTAGCCTGGAAATAACGATCTTTGCTGCCCTTGCGCATCGCGCCGAGGCTGCCCATGCCGCGATACTGTTTATAGCTCTTGCCTTGATAGATGATGAGTTCGCCTGGCGCTTCGTCGGTGCCCGCAAAGAGCGAGCCGATCATGACCGTGCTGGCGCCGGCTGCAAGTGCCTTGACGATGTCGCCACTGTATTTTATGCCGCCATCGGCGATCGTGGGAATGCCGAGCCGACGAGCCGCGTCGGAGCAGTTCATTACGGCAGTAAACTGCGGTACACCGATTCCGGCGATGATACGAGTCGTACAGATACTGCCGGGGCCGATCCCAACCTTCACAGCATCGACACCGGCCTCCGCAAGAGCTTCCACGGCTTGTGCTGTCGCAATATTGCCAGCGATCAAGTCAAAGTTCGATTGTTTGAAACTCGCACGGACTTTCTTAACGGCGTTGATAACGCCCTGAGAGTGACCGTGCGCCGTGTCGATGACAAGCACATCGACGCCGGCGTGAATGAGGGCTTCCGCGCGCTCCATGAAGTCTCCACCGGCTCCAATTGCGGCGCCCACGAGGAGGCGGCCTGAACTGTCTTTCGAAGCGTTGGGAAAGAGTTTGGCTTTGCTGATGTCCTTAAAGGTGTACATGCCGATCAATTTCTTGTCGGCATCGAGCACCGGAAGTTTCTCGATGCGATGGCGATGTAGAAGTTCTTCGGCTTGATCGGGCGTGGTCTCGCGTGTGCAGGTGATGACATTTTTGGTCATGACCTCGCTCACCAGGCGATGGGGGTTTTTTTCAAAACGAAGATCACGACCGGTGATGATGCCGACCAGGCGACCCTGATCCACGACCGGAAAGCCTGAGAATTTCTCGCGTTTCATAATAGTGAGAACATCCGCCACGGTCTGCGTGGGGGAAATGGTGACCGGATCTTTGACGATGCCCGATTCACTCTTCTTCACCTGACGAATTTCTTCGGCATGATCTTCGATCGAGAAGTTCTTGTGGACGATGCCTATGCCACCCGATTGGGCCATGATAATCGCAGATTTAGCTTCGGTCACAGTATCCATTGCTGCGGAGAGCAAAGGAATTTTGAGCTTAATGTTGCGCGAGAGTTGGGTGTCGAGTTTGGCTTCGTGGGGGAGAACTTCGGAATGTTGGGGCAAGAGGAGAACGTCGTCGTAGGCAAGACCGAGATTGAAAACTCTTTGCTTAATACCTGTCATAGTGACCTTCCTCTGATTGTAGGAGCCCTATAGTCAAATGTACATGTCTCGTGGGAACTGGCCGGGGTTCTGAGATTTAAGGCGGGATAGTATCAGAAACTGGCATTTGAAGCTAGGGGATAGATGCAAAGTTTGAGTGCATGGCGTGTTACGCCCTCTTATCATTCCTCGCTGCTTTCCGGACCAACTTTTTGGTTGGGATAGAGCCGTGATTCCACGGGTAAGCGTGTACCGGCATCAACGGACGCGCCAGGACCGATATCCGAACCCGCACCGATGAAACATTTCTGTCCTATTTCGATAGGCTTAACGAAGAGGATAAGTTCGCCCGCTTTATTCAAAGAGATGACATGTGAGGAAAACGAGCAACGATGGCCAATGATAATGCCATCGCCAAAATTGAGAAGCGACCGATCGAGAATAAGGGTGTGCGGTGTCCAAAAGACTTGTTTTCCAATTTCACTGCCCCAGGCGCGCAGCCATGCGCTGAACAGCCCTGGCACGATGTGAAGGATTCTTTCAAAGCTGGGAATGAGCAGAAAGAGATACTGGATTTGATAGCTGCCCCACCAAGGGGAATATTCAGGCCGACCAAAACGGCTAAGGCCCTTTTTAAGAGGCCAGATGCGATTGTGCAAACTCCAGCAGAGCAGGGGAAATATCCAAATGCTAAAGGGCAGAAAAATAAGGCAGTAGGCACAGACGAATGCTGAAGCGAGGTTGATCCCGATCAGCAGAGCATGGATGAGCGGAAAAAAAGCCATGAAGCGGCCCATTAAACTCATGAATCGAAACCTCGCAGGAAGTGCATTTCATCTTCCGAATAGATTCGTTTGTGAAAGGACGCGAGCTTGATATTGCCAAGCTGTTGGCCGCGCTTTTCAGCCAAATCAAAATACCGTTGGGTCCAGGTCCGGCTATACGCGATTTGCAGGGGTTGAAGTTGCCCAAGATTTCTTGCCAGTCGATAATGATGCGACTGCATCAGAGCCTCATCAAGAGCGGCTGCGCTGAGGCCGGGCTGCTCGCTTTCCATCATGAGAACGTAAAAGGATGAATGGGCGTTTTGCACAGGGAAAAAGGCTGTTTGCCCGGCAAGTGGCCCGAACGTGTTGAGTGCCGAGTAGGCGAAGTCCTCTAGGAGCTTCTCGCCGACCATGTCCATGAGTTGGGCATCACGCCCCATGAATTCAAAGATCGGGGTTTTGAGATAGAACGTGCTGACCTTGACCACGTCGCCCAGGCGATAGCGCAGGAAGCCGTTGGGAACGCTTATTATGATGCGATAACTATGATCGAGCTTCCATTTCCAGATCGGATAAATCTGCTGGTCCTCCAGATCCTCACCCTCGATGAAGACGGAAGTGAGAAAAGGGACCGAGACTTTGGCCTGCATGAGGGGAAGGGTAACAGGTGCTTCGGTAGCCAAAAGCCCTTTGCCTTGGAGAAAGGCCTTGGGAAACATTTTTGACAACCGGTAGGCCCCCTTCGCGGCATGAGCCTGGTCCCAACAGGAAATGAGCGAGATATCCGGCCAGACTTGATCCCAATCCGGAGTTTTTTGCTGCAAGAGTTTCAGGCGCGCATCATTGAGGGGTTTGAAAGTCCATTGTCTTTCTCCAGCTTCGTAACGACCGCTCTGTAGATGAGGGTGCAGTCGTTCGCGGTTGTCGCTCCAGTGCGCAAGCATCGCAAACCAGAAGCTGGGGCTCCATAGGGAGACGATCTCAAGATCATCGGCTGACAGCAAATAGAGACAAAGCAAATCTCGGTAAACCTTAGCATCGCGCACCCGGCTCAAATTGAGCGGCGCAGCGAGGAACTGCTCGGTGACGAAGCCAAGCCATGGTGCAACGTAGTCGACATCCGTATTACTACCGATTTGCACGGACGAGCCCTGCTCATCCTGATGTAAAGCCGGAGTCACGCAAAGAAATGTCTTAGCCGTGCGAAAGCGTAAATGACTATTTATGAGATCGTCGACCCACAGTAGAAACAGCCGGTTTAGGATTTTTAAGTAAGATTTCGTATATGGAATGAACTTTGCATTACCACTGGAACCAGAGGTCCTTTCGTAGAAGGCAACCTCATCTGCACTCAACTCATGTGTAGAGTCTCGCATTTGCTTTTGGATAAAAGGCTCCAGATCGTCGTAATTCACGCAGGGGATTTTCATCACAAAATCAGAATAATCTGATCGCGATGACCATCGGAAATGTTTTATTCGTTCGGAGTGCTTTAATTTTAGCTGTAACTGGCCTAATAGCTTTAATTGTGCTAACTCAGGGTCCCCAAGGCTATCCAGGAGCTTTCGCCTTTCTTTGAAACTGGCCAGGCGGCTGAGACAACGGATTGTGAAGATAAGAAGCAGTTTCAACATATTCTTGATGCCCAGGCCGTAGCTGTTGCTCACGTAAATGTTTGAAAAGATTACAGGGTTAAACGGTAGCCCTTGCAGACTTCGAAAGCAAGTGAAGTCGAAGTAGGTCAGCTGACTGAAGTTTGGACAGCTTAAACACACTTTCTCTTAACCATTTAATTATCGGAGTTCTTCATGTCGACCCAGCAGGCGCCCCTTTCCGTGTTCGGTTCCAAAGACAAGATTATCGAAGGTTGGTACTGGGCGATCGCATCCGCTGAGGTTCCATTGAAAGGCGTGAAGGCTCTTAAATTTCTCGAGCATGAACTCGTCGTCTTCCGCGGCGAAAGCGGCAAGCTCAGCGTTCTTGACGCCTATTGTCCCCATATGGGGGCTCACCTTGCGGAAGGCCGCGTGGAAGGCGACCAAATCCGTTGCCTTTTCCACTTCTGGAAATTTGATGGCGAAGGTCAGTGTACAGACATTCCCTGCCTGCCCAAGCCTCTAAAGGTGGCAACGAAGGCCTGGCATACAGCAGAAAAATATGGGATGGTATGGCTCTGGGTTGGCGCCGGTGAGCCGGATCAGCCTGTGCCTTTTGTACCGGAACTCAAGGAGATTGAGATCGATGCTATCGTGGCCAACAGTTTCGTAAAGAATTGTCATCCACATGTCGTGATGATCAACGCCATCGATGTTCAGCACTTTGCATCGGTACACAACCTTCCCGTCAAGCTCAACCTTGTCCCCAATGACATCGAAGGCGGCAAGGCCCTTGTTTTCGCCAACAGTACGTATATTCCTAAAGATAAGTGGTGGCTGCGGGCGATCGGCCGCTTTTATGACAAGGCGTTGACTTACGACCTTTCCTATTGGAACGGTAGCAACGGAACAGTGACAATCGGTCCGGATTTCCTCCATTTTCACATCATGTTTGCTCTAAGACCAACTGCTGATGGCAAAGCTGAAGGGCGCACGCTTGTTATCACAAAGAAACGAAAAGGAATTATCGGAGCGATTGTAAACCGAATTCTACTCGGCATCACCTACATTCTCGGTAAATACTTCGCGAATGGCGATACTAAAATATTCCAGACAATACGGTTCGAATTGAAACATCCTATTGCCCAGGATGCCGCGATCATGCGATTTGTTCAGCATGTCGATGGTTTGCCGCACGTAAGCTGGGGCTTTCGCCAGCCAAAAGTAGGAGGCTGAAGTGTTTAACAGCAAGCTCTATTGGAAAGTTCAATTTACGACCGATCTGAATGATCACATCATTCGGTCGATGTACGGCCTTTATGAAACGTACTATGATCAAATCAGCTTCGAAGGCTTCGTCGCGGATCTGATGAAAAAAACCGAAGTGATTTTGCTTTTTGATCGTCAGGAAGGCAATCTGCAGGGCTTCTCAACCCTCGTGACTTTCATGATGAAGCAAGGCCATAAGCAGATCCCATGTGTGTTTAGCGGCGATACCATTATTCACGAACGATTTTGGGGACAGCGCAGTCTCGGCGTCGCTTTCCTTATATACATGTTCAAGAAAAAGCTCGCGCATCCAAGCGTGCCTCTTTACTGGTTCCTGATCTCAAAGGGCTACAAGACCTACCTCTTGATGGCGAATAATTTCAAAGAGCATTATCCGCGCTTTGAAAAAGAAACGCCGGAACCGATGGTTGATCTTATCAAGCAGGCTTCGGATCGTCTCTTTCCCGGCTGCTATCGGGACAACGGAACTCTGGTCTTTCCATCGGACAAGGCAGCCCGACTCAAACTGGGTGTGGCTGACATCGATCAGCGCTTGTTGAAACATCCCCGTATTCAGTTCTTCAACGAGCGGAATCCGGCTTGGAAAGACGGCGAAGAACTCGCCTGTCTCGCCGAGATGTCACTCAAGATGCCGTTTCACTACTACCATAAATCGATGGTGAAACTCTGTAGCATGCAAACTCTGCTGAAGCCGCTCCAGAGCCTTCGTAGAAAAAGTATCAAAGAAGCGGTCAACTAAGGATGAATATGCAAAAGACAGTATTGATAACCGGTGCATCGTCGGGCTTTGGACTTAGCGCTTGCGAAGAATTTCTGGCCAAAGGCTGGAAAGTGCTTGTCGCCGTGCGTGGAGGTCAGACGCGAATCCCATTATTTGCCGGTCTTTTGGCAAAATATCCTGATCGTATCGAAATATTGGAATTGGACCTTACCGATCGTAAATCGATCGAAGCTTTGGCCCAGTTGCTTGACACCCGCGCGCCTATTGATGGGCTTATAAATAATGCGGGCTACGGATTGTTTGGAGCGACCGAAGATACCACGGATGAAAGTCTGCGCCGGCAGATGGAAGTCAACTTCTTCGGCACCTTTACGCTGACCCAAAAACTTCTTCCCGCATTGCGTAAAAGTCGAGGTGTGCTTCTCACTGTCAGTTCGATAGTCGGTCGGCATTCCCTCCCGTTAACTGGAGCTTACTGTGCAAGCAAATTCGCTGTCGAAGGTTGGATGGAATCCCTTTCTGCTGAACTAAAACCGTACCAAGTTGATTGCTACCTGCTCGAGCCAGGCGGTTACCCTACAGGATTTGGAACGTCTCTCGATTGGTCTCAACCTGCCGAAGCTTCCGCTTACGTCGCGGCGACCAAAGGTTACCAAATCCTTCGAGAGAAAATCTCTCGACGTAACCAAGGCAAAAGTATATCGCCTGTCGGTCAAAAAATGGTTTCACTCTTAGAGAAACGGCCCAAAGGCCTCCGTCACCTGATTGGTTCGGATGCTGTGATGACAGCGCTATTGGGCAAAATATTGCCAGCCAACCTCTGGCATCGCATCGTTAGCAATATCATGAACAGTCTGCAGAGAAGGAATTCCCTATGAGCGCGAATCTGGACGTCAATGCGTGGATGAACTTCCCGAATCATAGAGACAACAAAGTTTTGGAAGGCATCCTCAAACGCAGCAATAAGAACTACGGGAAAGCCTTTTCGGCTGAATCCGATGCGATTTATTGGAGCGCGGAAAGCCTTGGTCTCGATCGCGTGAAAGCCTATCGGGATGCGTCGTCCGAGATTCAAAATAAGATACTCGCCGATTGCAGCTATGCGCTCCTTCGTGAGGCTTTCGCAATTGAAAGAGCGGGCATGGCCTTCGCCTCCAAGATGGTTCTTCTCTCCGACGATCTGGAGTCGCGTATTCTCTACAGCCAATTCGCAGCGCAGGAAGCGGCTCATTATCAAGCGATAGCCGCGTACATCCCCCATGAACCGTCGGATCTCGCGAGCGATCCCTTTCTCGGTTTGTTAAAAGCGGCGATCGAGGAGGGCGATCGTATGACCCTCACGTTGATCATTCAGGTTTTTCTCGAAGGATGGGGTCTCCTGCACTATAAGAAGCTTCAAAAAGACTGTCTAAATCCTGGACTCGCGGACGAATTCCGACAGATCCTTCAGGACGAAGCTCGTCATCATGGCAGCGGAATCGCCCTTTTGAATCTGGATTCCTTGACCGATGATCAAAGAAATCATGGTCTTAGGACGCTCAAATCGCTTTTGTCAATGGTCGCCGCAGGACCTTGGAGCGTGGCCACGATTTTGCAAAGGTATCTTGCCGAAGGCGAGTCGCCTACGGTGTTCTTTTCGGAGTTAGATCATGTGGTGGAGACTCCTCAGAAACTTCAGCAGCTTCGCCGGATCCTGCAGGTAGGGGGAGCTCAGTGCTTCGTCGATCAGCTCGACAGCGAAAAATTCTTCCAACTCACTGTTGCTCAATAAGAGTAAGGACACCTATTATGCATCCCCATCTTTTCCAGACGACTGCCCTCTCGCTTGCGACCGATCTCTCGACGACCAAAAAAATCGCTCTGAATAGCAAGCGTAACAAGGCTCAGGATAACTCGGATGAATTGGATGATCTTTCCAACCGCTTTCAATACAACGAATGCAAAGATAGCTACTGGCAACAGGAACAGTTTTCCCTTCTCTTCGGAACCCGTCTTTGGGATGAATCCTCGGAAGCTCAGAAAAAGCTGCTGAATCACCTGTACTGGGTCGCTTATTACTGCCAGATTATTTCGGCAGAAATCGCGACAATTTATTTGAACCAAGCGGCCGGTGCGGGACTCTATTCCGTCGAAGATTTTCGAGTGGTTTGTGACGGCCTCGACCTTGAATCCTCTCAAGAACGCGCTCATATCGCAGCGTTTAAGAAAATCAGCGAAGATATCGAATACGAAGTCTTTGGTGAACGCATGTTTACCTACCCCATGCGGGCTTACCATGTCGACACCATGATCTTTCACAACTCGAACCGAGTGAAAGAATACTGGCGTCGAATGCAGATCCAGGCTTACAGCGTCCTCTCCACCGGCAATGCCTTCCTTGGCTGTCAGTACTTCACAGTCCGTGGATTGAGAACCTTGAACGGTAAACTCGTTCAGCACCAACTGTCCCAGCACGTCATCGATTCCAGCGATAGAACCTCCATGCCGATTCCAAGCCAGGTGAGCTTTCACCACTTCCTCGATGAGAGCTACCACTTTAACACTTCGAAATTGATCTCGCACGATGTAGTCAAAAGCATCAAGGCTCCTACGGCCTTCGAGAGAAAAATTACCAACAAACTTATGTTGGGCGTACAGAAGGACCATTTTAACTTCTCAACAGCGATCAACGGCATCTTTTGGTATGACCCGGCTCTCTATCAAACGGTCTACCGCATCCTCCGTTCGCCGGCCTTTGCGATGGATCACGCCGCGGCGGTTCAAATGGTAAAAGATTGTTTTACCAAGGAATCCCAAGGCATGCATAACTCGCGCAAAACGCATGAAACAGCGCGCGAGCACTACAAGACTTACCTCGACAAGCTTGATTTCGTTAATCCTGAAGTCAAGGCGATGAGCCACATGGGCAAAAATACGATCGAACATCAACTTAAGATGAACCAAAAAGGTTTCCGGAGCTTCGTCAATGGCTTCTGAGTTCAAAGTTCAATTTCCAGGCACTGGGTTTCCGCAGCTTAACGTTGCGGAAGGTTTCTCTTTGAGTCGGACATTGGATGTTCAAAATTCTCCCATACTCTTCGGCTGTCGAACAGGAATCTGTGCGACCTGCGTATGCCTGGTTGAAGGCAATGGCAGCGGTGCCGGTGAGGATGAAAAGGAAGTTTTGGAACTCTTCGCACCTGATCAGCCTAACGCCCGTCTGGCTTGTCAGGTTAAAGTCGATGCAGATTTAAAGATTGTCGCATTGCTGGAAGAAGGTTGAACGCATGAGCTTTAAGAACTACTGGTACGTCGTTGCGCAATCGAAAGATGTTCAAGCGAAACCATATCGGGCCGAACTCCTCGATGAGTGGCTCGTGCTTTTTCGCAACGATGCCGGAGCAGTCACAGCTCTGCGGGACCGCTGTTTGCACCGCTCGGTAAGGCTTTCCGAAGGCCGCGTGGAAAATGGACAACTCCGTTGCATGTACCATGGCTGGCTTTACGATAAAGCCGGTCAGGTCGTAAATATTCCTTCCGAAGGCGATACGGCTCCGAAAGGCCCTTGTCGCAAAGCGCCCAAATTTCAGGTGCGGGAACTTGATGGTTTGATTTTTGTCTGTCTGGCGGAAACGCCTGCATTGGCCGAGCCTTTCCGCAGTCCACACTATGCAGAGAAAGGCTGGGCTACAGTCCGCTTGGTGAATCGCTTTCAGCAGGATGTTACGAACTGTGTTGAAAACTTCGTGGATGTACCCCATACGACTTTCGTTCATCCCAAGATTTTTCGTGATCCGGAAGGCCACATGGTTCGTCTGGATATGGAGCGAAAGGATGGCAAAGTTCGCATCGACTACGTGAACGAAAAGCATAAACTCGGGCTCTTTTCCTGGTTTTTAAATCCAAGTAATGAAGCCTATGGGCACGTCGATACCTTTCATCAGCCGAATGTCACAAGCGTGGAATATCACTTCAGTGCGAGCAAACACTTCTATATCACCTCGCAGTCGGTCCCTATCAGCGACACTGAGTCCATGGTTTACACGGATCTCACCTATCAATTTGGTCTTTTTACGCCATTCGCCCGACCCTTCGTCAAGAAACTGGGGCAAGCGGTGATCGATCAGGATCTTGTGATCCTTAAGAATCAGATGGAAACGATTCAAAAATACCCGGATGCCTTTCAAAATTCAGGCGTGGATCTGATGCATATCTGGATTGAATCGATCCGGGACGCGATCGAAGCCGGCAAGGATCCGATGGATTTGCCGGAAAAAAGACATTCTATCGAAATCAAGATTTGAGGATAACATGCTGACCGTCGCCATCCCCCTCCTGGCCTTCTGGGCCCTGTTTCTCCTGTCTTGTCTCAAGCTAAATTATCGTCAGGCCTTGAGCAACAAGCCTCGAGCCGCTTGGGCTATGGATGCCTTGGGGCTTTTGGTTCAGGGTTGGCTTATTCCTCTTTTGCAGGCCTATCTCCTCCTGCCGGTCTTGAATCTGTTGATGCCGGGCTTTGAGGGGATTATTGAAATCCCTTTCTTTGTAGCCTTTCTCATCAGCTTTATAGCTGTCGATTATCTCTACTACTGGAATCATCGGACCCTTCACATTGCTCGACTCTGGCCCTGGCATAGGGCGCACCACAGTGCTGAGACAATGGATATTTTCGTCTCCTCGCGCAACAGTCTCTGGACCCATCTCCTGATCTGTTATGTATGGGTTCATAGCCTTTCCATCTTTCTCCTGAAAGACGATCATGGCTATTTTTTCGGCATCGCCCTAGGTTCGGCGCTCGACCTCTGGCGTCACAGTGGAATGCGTTTGCCCGGCCTTCTCACGCGTGTGCTGGGGTGCGTCTTCGTTCTTCCAAAAGATCATGCCTGGCATCATGCTGTGGACAGCAAAGGCGCTAATTTCGGAGCCAACTTCAATCTCTGGGACAAGCTCCATGGCACCTGGGAAGCCCCGGCCGATCTGGATTTTGCCGTCGGTGATTCCGATCATTACAAGCTTCAATACCGTGATCTTTTTCGTTCTATTCGATCTTGATTTTGTGCCGCGGCACAATAGCTTCGAAGCAACAGTGCCTCTGGCTTTCGACCAGGTTTCTTAATCAAAAGTGGCGAAGTCCCTTTGAGCTTTGCCTATTTTCCCAGCCAAAATTAAGCATCAAGCTTGCTCTTCCTGCCATTCTCAGCTAAAAATCCCTTCT
The DNA here is from genome assembly GCA_014377445.1 of Oligoflexus sp. GTDB lineage: Bacteria > Bdellovibrionota_B > Oligoflexia > Oligoflexales > Oligoflexaceae > Oligoflexus. The sequence goes on along the minus strand of JACMPP010000114.1, from coordinate 129,515 downwards.
TTATGCCGAATCATCTCTACAAGCAGGTAGACCCGTGAATCAGAAGCAACTCGAAGCTGAAATTGCGAAACGCCGGACCTTTGCCATTATTTCTCACCCGGATGCGGGTAAGACGACGATGACAGAGAAATTGCTCCTTTACGGTGGAGCGATCAATTTGGCTGGGTCAGTGAAGGCCAAGCGGTCCAAGAAGTTTGCAACTTCGGACTGGATGGAACTCGAGAAGCAACGCGGGATCTCGGTATCGAGTTCGGTGATGAAGTTCACCTACGAAGGCTGCGAGATGAACCTGATTGACACACCAGGTCACCAGGACTTTTCCGAAGACACCTACCGAACGCTGACCGCCGTCGACAGCGCCTTGATGCTGATGGATGCCGCGAATGGTGTTGAGGATCAGACCAAGAAACTCTTTGAAGTTTGTGCGCGCCGTAAAACGCCGATCATGGGCTTTGTGAATAAGATGGACCGCGAAGGTCGCGATCCCTGGGAATTGATGGAAGAAGTCGAAACCGTGCTTGGCATTCGTGTTTCGCCGGTGACTTGGCCTATCGGTATGGGTCCACGTTTTCGCGGCGTTTATCACCGTCACAACCGTGAACTTCTTCTTTATGAGCGTGGTGCTGAGCGTTCGCGTCCCGTTCCTTTGAAGGGTCTTTCGCTCGATTCGCCATTGGTTCGTGAAGAGCTGGGCGACGAACTTACAGATCAACTCATTCTTGATATCGAACTGCTCGATGGCGCGGGTGATACCTTCAGCCTCGAACAATATCGTGCTGGCGAACTCGCTCCGATGTTCTTCGGTTCGGCTTTGAATAACTTCGGTATCGAACCTTTGCTGGCTGCGCTCATCGATCTTGCTCCGTCCCCCACAGGTCGCCATTCTGAAGAACGCTGGGTCGCTCCGAACGAAGAGAAATTCACGGCCTTCGTTTTTAAAATTCAAGCGAACATGGATCCTCAGCATAGGGATCGCGTGGCCTTTATTCGCATCTGCTCGGGATACTTCCAGCGGGGTATGAAGGCGCATATCGTACGGTTGGATAAAGATCATCGTCTCGGTAGACCGACACAATTCATGGCTCAGGACCGAAGCCTGGTCGACGAAGCCTTTGCGGGCGACATCGTAGGTATTCACGATCCAGGGACGTTTAAGATCGGTGATACGCTGACCGAAGGCGAAAAGATTCATTACACCGGAGTTCCTGTGTTTGCGCCGGAACATTTCTGTCGCGTGACATTGGCCGAACCTTTGAAATCCAAGCAGCTTAACAAAGCTCTGGATCAGCTCTCGGAAGAGGGTGCCGTGCAAGTCTTTCGTCCCGTTTACGGAAGCGAGCAAATCCTTGGTGTGGTAGGTGTTCTGCAGTTTGAAGTGGTTCAATTCCGCATCGAGCATGAATACAATGTCAAGGTTCGTTTTACGCGACTTCCCTACGGTGCAGCGCGCTGGGTTTTCTCCGACGACGCAAAAGCGATGGAAGATTTTGTAAGAGCCCAAAGCCAGGTGATTTGCTACGATCAGCATGAACAGAAGGCTATTCTTCTGGAGGATTTGTGGAAGCTTAAGTTCTTAAACGAACGCTATCCAAAAATCACGTATTCGGCAACGTCTGAGAAAGTATAAGTCATGGCAAGCAAGGGCGCAGCGGTACTCATTCGCGGCCACATCCTCCAGGTTGTGTCCGAATTCCACCGCAACGGAACTGAAGAAATTCACGATGGCGCTCTAGTCCTCGATCGTGCCGGAAATATCCTTCGCAAAGGTTCTTTCAACGACCTCGTTCACGAATACTCCGCGCTGCCCGTGCGCGACTATACGGGCTCAGTGATTCTTCCTTCATTCTTTGACACGCATATTCACTTTCCTCAGCTCGATATGATCGGAAGCTGCGCTGAAGAACTCCTTCTTTGGTTGCAGCGTTATACATTTCCCCGCGAGGCGGCCTTTCGGGGGCGCAATAAATTCGTGGAAGAGGCGGCAGAGAATTTCGTCACGGAGCTTGCCTCCAATGGTACGAGCTGCGCCGTCGTCTATTCCTCGTCCTGCGGTGAGGCCACCGATGTCCTGTTCGAAGAATTTGAACGGCGCGGGCTTCGCGTGATCCTGGGTAAGACCAGCATGGACCGTCACTGTCCTCCCGATATAGCTGTCGATGCTGAGCAGGACCTTCTCTGGACGGAAAAGCTCATTAGTAAATGGCACAACAAAACGGATCGATTGCATTACGCTCTCACACCCCGTTTTGCGCCTAGCTGCACCAATGAGTTGATGGCGATGCTGGCGAATGTCTATGCCTCCGATTCGAGTCTTTATCTTCAAACGCATTATGCTGAAAATAAAAACGAGATCGATTGGGTTGCGGAACTGTTTCCCGATGCCAAGAGTTATCTCGATGTTTACGATTCGCGTGGATTGCTGGGATCGAAAACGATCCTCGCCCATTCGATCCATACCAACGAAGTGGATGAAGCGCTTCTCCTCAATCATGATGTTGTCATCAGTCACTGCCCGACCTCAAATTTGTTTTTGGGCAGCGGACTTTTCAAGGGCGAGGGTTATCTCGAGCAAGGGCAGCGGGTCACCTTGGGAACCGATGTGGGAGCAGGGACTTCATTTTCCCAGTGGCAGACGATGAATGAGGCCTATAAAATCGCCCAACTTCGCCAGGAGCGTTTGAGCCCGAGCGATCTCTTCGCTCTCGCGACAGTTTCGGCCGCCAAACATTTGGGATTCACCAACCTCGGTCGACTCGACGCAAATTACGCAGCCGATTTTCAGGTTATCGATCCCAAATCGCGACCGATACTCGAGCGACATTTGAAGATGGCGACCTCGGCCGATGAACGCCTTGCAGCGCTCATGCACTTCGCGGACGATCGCTGCCTCCTGGAGCTAAATGTCCAGGGCCAAGCGGTATACAAACGCACCTGAAACAAAATTGTTCTTAAAATTATGGTGCTTAGTTCATTATTTGACTAAAATCGAGGAACTTACTAACCTGGTTACTAAGCTTTCTATCGAACTTAGACTCAGGCAATGGGGATCTCTATGCAAGACGAACTCAAGGACTTGGTAGAACTCTTGGAAGAGATCGGCCGGATCACCGAAGTCTTTGATGATCCGGATCGCAGCTTGGTCCTAAGGCTCCGGAGACAGGTCGGCAATCTCTCCCGGGAAGAGCGCGAAGCCTTGCGAGCCAGTGCGAGTGCAACGAACGTAGGCTATCTGGGGTGGCTTGAGATCGGTGTTGCCAAGGACTGATGTCTTTCTTGATTCGGTTGCAAAAACTGATCGTAGGATCAGCTTCCCCAAGGCAAATCAGCAAATTTTTCCGAAAGTTTTATTCAGTTGTATAGAACTTCTCAAACCTGATCCCTCTATCAGCAGAGAATACCAGGGCTTAGACCCCGATTTCAATTTTCTTCGAAAAAAGTTAAGGCCCTTCGAAATTCTTCCGTAACACTCCTCGTCCAAGGGAATTCACTCCCTAAAACGCGTAAAGAGTATCGATCATGCTGATGTCAAAACTTCTCCAAAACAGCATTCTGCCCTTGAGTATAGCTCTTTCGGCCTTTGGCTGCGGCAAGAGTGCCCCGAGTCGCGAAGAAGATACCGTCACGGTAAATAACGATGCGGCGACCTTTGCGGACCGGGTGACCGATGTCAATCAAACTTTGGAGATCGTGCCAGCGGAAGAGTATCGGGCAAATCTAGCAGCAATGCCCGATGTTGTCAGTTACGTCTTAAAGCTCGTCGTTGATATCAAGCCCCCCAGCATCAATACGCTGTCCGTACAGGCTGATTCGATATCCTTAAATTCCAAGGGCGTAGCTGTCGCCTACAACATCGCTGGTGATACGCAGAGCGGTGCAATCGACGTTTTTTCAATCGAAGGTTCCAAGGTCACGCTTAAATCGGAATTGAAATATGCCACGCGCGACGTGAACGGCATTTTCTGGGCCGATAAATATCTCTATGCAGTCGGCGCAGATTCGGCTGGCACAGCGCATTCCTATTTGAGCCGAATTAAGATGAATGGCCAGTATCTATCCGATAAGATCACAGAGACCAATCTTCTTGGCTAAGCCGGTACTGGAGTTTATTCAACAGGATCTCTCGTCTATGCGACATCAGGGGATAACGGAGAGCTTGCGAGTTTTGATCCCGCAACACTCAAGAAAACGTCCAGCGTCCCTCTCTTCGATGCGCGTGCCGTTGGCTATTCCTCAAGTAGCGAACAGATGTTTGCCTTCTCGGGCCAACCCGGCACTCTCACCACACTCACGAAGACGGGTGCTTTAGTTTCCACCAAAAAGATCGGTGGGGCCGCCACCGCGCAATCGAAATCGACGATTCAAGTCGGTGATGCGATGAGTCTTGTGTCTTTAGGTGAAGAAGGTTTTGCGATCGTATGCAACGCGGATGGTACAATTGAAGCCAGTGCGAAGGTAGTAAGTGCAAGCCTCAGCAAAACGGCTAAAGCCTTCACGAATGGTGCTTCCATGTATAAAAATCTGGTCTTTGCGGCCAATGGTGAAGGGGGGGTATTTGCTTACATCGCGACTCCGCAGAACCCTTTGCTGCCAAGCACGAAATGCCAGCCGATCACGCTGGTGCGAGCGGGTTATCTTAAACTGGAAGATTTGCTTTCTGCGAATGCAGTGGTTTTTCGTGATGGCAACCTCATCATCGCAAGCGGCACCGGCGGTCTCAAAGTTGTCTCGGTCGATATTCCAAGCACCCTTCCTACGGTGATCGTTGGTGAGAACAACGACAGCGAAGGATTTAACGAGAAATAAATCGGCCTGAACCGCGATTGGGCGATTTTTTTTGCCTTATAGCTTAGGATTCCAGGATGATGCCAGAGGCCATTTTCGTGCATTCACGATTGTCGACAAATGATTTGAAGTGAGTTCATAATAAAACGAGGCCGAGACAAAAATGCCCAGGCCTTTTGTTTTGTGTTTTGGGAAGAGGATTAGGAATTGGTCTTGGCCCAGCCTGCGGAATGCTGCACAGCCGCCTGCCAGGTCTTGTAGAGTCTGGAACTCTCTTTTTCCGGCATTTTCGGTTCGTAGCTCACTTCTTTAGCCCAAAGCTTTTTGATCTCATCGATGCTCTCGAAGAAGCCACAGGCGAGACCGGCAAAATAGGCAACACCCATAGCCGTGAGTTCGAGGCATTGGGGACGAACGACGGTCGCATTCAAAAGATCAGCCTGAAACTGCATGAGTTGAGAATTGGTCGAAGCGCCGCCATCCACACGAAGTTCTTTGATTGGAATCTTCGCATCCTCCCGCATCGCATCGATAATATCCCGCGTTTGAAAGGCGATCGCCTGCAAGGCTGCAAGCGCGATGTGTTCCTTCTTCGTGCCGCGCGTGAGCCCGATGATCGTTCCCCGAGCATAGGGATCCCAATAAGGGGCACCTAGGCCGGTAAAGGCCGGGACGAAGTAAACACCGCCATTGTCTTTGGCTGTTGCGGCCAGGGCTTCGATGTCGCTACTTTTCTCGATCATCTCAAGGCCATCTCTGAGCCATTGCACGATCGCACCACCCATGAAAATGGAGCCTTCCAAAGCGTAGGTCACTTCATTGCCAAGTTTCCAGGCCACTGTCGTCACAAGTTTCTTGTGCGAGAGAATGGGATCTTTGCCGATGTTGAGCATAAGGAAGCAACCGGTACCGTATGTGTTTTTGATCATGCCCGGCTCGAGGCAGAGTTGTCCAAAAAGAGCTGCATGTTGATCGCCCGCGACGCCTGCAATAGGGGCTGCATAACCAAATTTGGAGCCTTCGACCTGACCGTAGATCTCGCTGCAGGATTTGACTTCAGGCAGAAGGGATGCGGGGATGTCGAAAGTCTTGAGAAGATCTTTGTCCCATTCACCCGTGTGGATATTGAAAATCATCGTGCGGCTGGCGTTGGTCATGTCTGTTGCATGCAGACGCCCGTCGGTCAGATTCCACATCAACCAGGCATCGATGTTGCCAAAGGCGAGCTCGCCTTTATTCGCACGATCGCGCGCCCCTGGGACATTGTCGAGTATCCATTTAATTTTGGACGCCGAGAAATAGGCGTCGATGACGAGGCCTGTTTTCTGTTGGATATGCTCTGAGAGTCCGCGCTTCTTCCACTCTTCGCATTGATCGGCTGTTCGGCGATCCTGCCAGACGATGGCGTTGGCAATAGGCTTGCCCGTCTTACGGTCCCAGATTACAGTTGTTTCGCGCTGATTGGTAATACCGATGGCCGCGATGCTGTCGCCCGTTTTCAATTGGCCCATCAAAGACTTCAGGACCTTGAACTGGCTGTCCCAGATCTCATTGGCGTCGTGTTCGACCCAGCCGGGTTGAGGATAGATTTGACGAAATTCTTCCTGTGCCAATCCTGCGATTTGGCCTTTTTGATCGATAATAAGGGCACGCGAACTGGTGGTACCTTGATCCAATGCAAGTATGTAGCGCTGCCCTGCCATGATCGACTCCTAAAACGTGCGGGTTTGGTCCCCTTGTTTTAACGGAAGCGTTAAGGAAACTGAAGCATGATCTCGACTCGACTGTGGGGAGGGGGCGGATCGGGTGCGTAGAGCGTCTTTCGCCAGTACATAGCAGCGTCTGGGAAGCGTTCGGCCATCGCATTCAGGTTGATCAGCTCATTCTCAAAGGATGCCACGACTTCGCCCAAAGAGGCGATTTGCTCGAGAGCACCGACCTTGAAATGATGATCGCTCATGCTCACCTCAGGCTTGAGCATGACATGGGTCTTGGGCGAATGCATGGGGAAGCCCAGGCTGCTCAGAGCTTCGATTGTGCCTTGATACATTCCGGGATGATCGCGGGCCGTGAGATAAACGATGTGAGATCCGAGATCCAGGCAACGCTTTACAAAGTCCTGCGCTCCGGGAAAGGCTCGATCCTGGATGAGATAGGTATAGGTAAAGTAGTGCTGCAGCCAGAAATTAAGGAGTTCGCCTCCGAATGTTTCATCGGCAATGGCCAGCAGTTTAAGATTGTCGTTCACGCGGTAGCAAAGTCTTGTCCAGTCCATATCGATAATCATCTGGCTTTCAAGGGGCCATTTTTTCTGGATTCGGGGCTGATTCGCAAAGTCTCGAAAGACCAGGGATTTGCGAAAACGACAATCGATCAGTGTGTCATCCACATCAAAAACGATCAGAGGTCGTTTTCTTCCTCCTTGTTTCAAAATCTTTTGGATGCGTTGCTCAAGGCTGTCAAATATAGGCATTGGCGATTTGCCTCCGGACAAGTTCAGCGTAATGACCATCCTTTTCGAGGAGGTCTTCGTGCAGGCCTTCTTCGAGTATGCTGCCCTGGTGAAACACCATGATCCTATCACAATGCCGGATCGTGCTCAGACGGTGGGCAATGATGAAGCAGGTGCGGCCAGAAAGCAGTTCCACGATAGCCTTTTGAATGAGGGCTTCGCAAGGTTCATCGACATTGGCGGTGGCTTCATCGAGGATGAGAACCCTAGGGTCCCGCAGCAGCATCGCTTAGAGGCAGCGACTCCGTAGCGAGGACAAGCCAGGGGTCCATCCGGGCGAATGATTCACCGAAAAAAATGTAGATACTCTTTTTGTAGGGGATTTTTTATGAAGAGGCAACGCGCTCTCGCGAAGAGCACGCGGGTAGGGACAAACAATTTTTATGGCGAAGCTTAAGCTTCTGAACTTTGCGTTACACCCATAACGTGGTAGCCGCCGTCGACGTGTAGGATCTCTCCTGTTGTCATGCGGCCATAGTCGCTTGCGAGGAATGCGGCGGCTGCTCCAACGTCTTCAGCGGTGATATTGCTGCGAAGGGGCGCTGTGCTTTCATAGAGGCTGAGCATTTTTTTGAAATCACCAACGGCCGAAGCAGCCAGTGTTTTGACCGGACCCGCACTGATCGCGTTCACGCGGATTTTCAGAGCACCCAGCTCGTAGGCTGTGTAACGAACTGACGCATCCAATGCCGCTTTGGCAACTCCCATGAGGTTGTAACCTGGGAATACTTTTTCGCCACCGTAATAGGTCATCGCACAGATCGATCCAGTGCCATCCTGACTCATAATGGGTGCTGCGTAGCGGGCCACCGCGAGGAAGCTGTAAACACTGATATCCATCGCTTGGGCAAAGCCATTACGACTTGCTTGATAGGTTGGGCACTTCAAGTCTTCCGTCGGCGCGTAAGCGATCGAGTGTATGACGAAATCGATTTTGCCCATCGACTCTTGAACCAGGCCGAAGAACTTTTGGATGTCGGCGTCCTGGCCCACGTCGCATGAGGCTAGGAGCTTGGGGTTGAGGTCCTTCGTCACATCACGAACACGTTGCTCGTTGCGATTGCGATCACCTGTGTCGGGTAGATAGCTAAAGCCGAGTTCAGCGCCTTCTTTGTGCATAAGACGTGCAACGGCAGTCGCGATCGACCGCTCGTTCGCGACGCCCATGATCACACCGCGTTTGCCAGTTAATAAGCCCATAAAATCCCCTTAGCCTTCATGTTCTTCAGTAAACGATTCAAAATCTTCAAGAATGGTATTTTCCGAGTGGATACGACCGAAACCTGAATCTTCACAGGCGTCCGATATGGCGTCGATCAGTTCGCTCAACTTCATGTCGGAAGGGTGAACGGCAGCCACGATCACAGCGGCATCGCCACCTTTGTGAAATTCATCGGCGATCTCCACGCTGATGCGAAAACGAGCACGCAGCTTCTCAACCAGAGCGGCGAGATCGCGGGCATCGCGGGGTTTGGCCTGGGTCTCGAAAGTAAGTTTGGATATGACGAAAAACATAGTTTTGACTCACGCAAGAATTACAATAGTCACGGTTATAGGAATGTCCCAGGTAAAAAGCAGCTTGTATTTGTAGCTAAGCTGGACTTTCCAATAGCGCGCTAGATTCGAGTAGCCGGTAAAGCTTGGGCAAACATCTGTCCAGATACCATCCTCCCGCCACTGCCAACGCAGGGCGGGAGAAGGATTTTTGCAGAATTCTTGGCTTAGCTGCAGGTCTTGGATGAGAATGGCATGTCGCATCGCTGTGGCTTGGCGTATTCCTTCGTCGAAACGAATGCTTTGCAACAGGCACTCACATGCAGTCATAACGGCTAGGGTCCAGCCAAAAATTGAAGGTCGCATTTGCTCAGGGCTCTACTCAAATGGGTTGAGAGCATCGAGACCCAGATCAATGCCGAGCTTTTGCTCGATAGTCGCCATCTTTTCTTTTGTCGCTTTGCCAACGATGGCAATGGCACCAATGGCTAGAAGCAATCCGAAGATGGACACGACGATGTATTCCAGCGCGACTCCGCCGGCTTCACGGTTGGGGTAAAAGACTTGCATTTCAAAAATCCTCATTTTTTCTGTGGGCTGATTTCAGCATCAAACAACGCTTCCAGGGAGCTTTGCCCCTTTTCATTTAGCTTTGCGAGGGACATCTTCTTGAGCGAAGTCAGCGCTCCGAGGTAGGATGTCTGTGGCCCTAGATATCAGTGGAGCGAGGCTGAGCTTTCCTTATTGAAATTTCATAAGGAAACAAACCGTTGCCATCAGGGCAAGAATGGGACCGAATCTTATCCGGCCAAGTACAAGGGAAAGCCTAAAATGCAGCAGGAAACGATGTCTTTAGAAGCAGCGACCGCTCTAGTCCAGAACCTTAAGGCCGCCGTCGCTGAGTCGATCTTTGGTCAAGAAGAGTTGATTACCGAAGCTGTTTGCTGCTTGATCTCGGGCGGCCACATCCTGATGACCGGAGCGCCGGGTCTTGCGAAAACATCGCTCGTTCGGGTTTTTGCCCAGAATCTGGGACTGCAATTCGGCCGTGTTCAGTTCACACCAGACCTTTTGCCAAGTGACATCATCGGTTCTGACATTCTTAATATTGATGATGAGACCGGGCGCAAAGTATTTGAATTTGCCAAGGGTCCAATCTTTGTAAACCTGCTTCTGGCCGATGAGATCAACCGAGCCTCACCGCGAACCCAGTCCGCCTTGCTCGAAGCGATGCAGGAACGTACATCGACCGTCGGTGGGACAAGTTACCAGTTGCCGGACCCCTTCATGGTCTTTGCGACCCAAAACCCTTTCGAATCCGAGGGTGCTTTCCCGCTACCGGAAGCCCAGCTCGATCGCTTTCTCCTGCACAGCATCGTCGACTATCCGAAAGTCGAAGATGAAGAGAAGATTCTTCAGGCACATGTCGGCAATAAACTTGTGGGCGAGCAGAAGGGGCCGATTCGTGGGGTGACGACGATTGGACTGGAAGGCGTACGGGCCTTGATCGCTTCCAAACAAAATATCAAGATTCCCGAAGAGATCGTAACGATGATCAATCTCCTCGTGCGGTCGACCCGGCCCCAGGATGCGGCCTGCCCTGATTCTGTGAAGAACCTCATCTGGTACGGAGCCGGTCCACGAGCTGGTATCAGCCTTATTTCCGTCTGTCGCGCGATCGCCTTGCTGGAAGGCAGTGATACGGTCCGCTGGCGTCACGTGCGAAGGATGGCGAAGCCCGTTCTCCGCCACAGGATCCGCCTTGGCATTCATGCGCAGGGCGAACAATTCGCAGAAGATCAGATCGTTGATCTCCTCGTCAAACAAATCGAAGAACAAGCAGAACTCAAAGCCAAAGGATGGCTATGAATAACGGCCCAATCGGTACGCCTCTTCTAAAACAGCTAACTCCCTATCACCCGATAGAGCCGAGTCATCAGAAATACGTATCGGTTGCCCGTTTTCACGGTACGCAAAAGCTTAATCTGATGCGTCCGACCCGTCTGCCGGCCAACAGCCGTCGCTATACACACGGCGATCCAGTCCACCTCATCGATTGGCGAGCCTATGCGCGAAACGAGCAGTTGGTCATTCGTGAGCAAAACGACGAAGCCAGTTGTAAAGTTCTTCTCTTCATCGATATTTCAGAGTCCATGAATTGGCCTGGTCATGATGAGCAGGAAGCCAAGTCTGTCTGCAGCAAACAGGAACTGGCCTGGCGCATGACTCTCAATCTCGCCTATCAGTTTTTTCGCTGGGGTGATCAGGTCAAAGTCTTCGCAGTCAAGGACAATAAAGCTCATGCGGTGCGCATGCGCTCTCAGGTCGATGCGGCCATCGTTTATGAGAAGCTGTCTCTAAAATCCTTTCAAACCGATGCTGCCGATTTTATGCAATCGCGCCCATTGTCGAACTTTCGCGAAGAGTCTGGGGATCTGGTTTACTGGATCAGCGATGGTTTTCAAGGCGTTCCTGACTGGCTGAATCCGCGCTCTTTGGTCTGCTGGCTGCAGGTGCTTTCTTCCCTGGAGCTTGATACGAAATGGCTCGATCCAGATTCCTGTTATTTCGATACGCGAAAAGCTGATCAGGAGTTCATGGGCTCGGTGCTCTTGCAGAACGATAACCTCCATCAAGCTATCCATGATTGGCTCCATCGCATCACAGAAGAGTGGCTTAAGAAATTCACCCATCATCTCGTCTTTACTGACATGACGCCTCTTCATCAATACATTTTTGCTCTCGAACAGCCGTGGCTTCGTGGGATAAGAGGAAGGGTCTAAACCATATGTTTAGTGATGTTAGCTGGAATATAGGAGCCGCGATCTTAGGCATCGCCTTCGCCTCAGGGGTCGCCATACTCCTTTGGTTTCTATTGAGACAGCAGAAGAAACGATCTCTCCTGCCCATACTGCAGGTCCTCGAATTGCAGATCAAAGCCGTCCCTAAACTGCGTTGGACCAAGCCCCCGCTTTGGCCATTCGCCTGTTTCCTCCTGGCGATATTCGCGTTGGCGATCTTTAGTCTCGAGCCATCGGAATCCATGATCAAGCGCGAGAATCTTGATCTTCGCTACACACATGTTGTCTTCGATTTAAGTCCTTCGATCGCTTCCTATATCACGCCTGAGGAATATGCCCGTACGGCCGGAGATATTCTCAATCGCCTCGATCACAAGGCGAAGCTGAGCTTCAGCGTATCTTCATCGCCTGATATTTATAGCCTTTCCCAAAAGGCCGAGATCGGTAAATTAATTGGCCAGGACGGAATGCATCGGGCCGGCTTCAAGATCGGCGCAGCTGTCGAACAGATTCTTGGCGTCGCACCTGATATTGAGCATCTTGTGATCGTGTCCGACAGCGATCGGGCAAGCTGGGAGGACTTTAACTGGGCTTATCTAGAGAAAAAAGTTCAGATCTCCTGGTATCCCCTGCAAAAAGAAATCGTTCGAACGAACAACGTCTTCATCGATGATGTGAAAGCTCCTTCTCAAAGTTCGGCACAACAAAACTGGACGGTGACCATCCGGCGTTCGGGACAAGGGGAAGCCATTCGAGGTGTTTTGAACCTTGAGGTGGACGGTAAATCCCTCGCTGAACAAAATTGGAATTTTGATGGCATGACGAGCAGTATCGAAATTGAGATGAAGATGCCCGCCGAAGCCGTCAAGGCTCAGAAGGTCTTGGTTTGGCAACTCAAAACGGATGCCAAAGACGACCTTCCGGCGGACAATGCCTATCGAAGCTGGTTCAACGCCCGCGATCGAAAGGCGATTATGATCTCGCAGCCGCGCGGTGAGATGTTTCTGGAAGATGCGATTTTCCACCTTAAAACGAGTCTCGATGTTCTGGGCTTCAAGACCCAGCGACTCGACAAAATCAGGCCGGAGACGGAATTCAACAGCCAGCTATTGATCGCCGAAGCGAAGCCGGCTCAACCGCGCTCCTTCTTTTGTCCCGTCGTAAAGAAGGCAAATGAATACAATCGCCAGATCTGGCTTTTGCCGAGCGAAGGTATGAGAGATTACGGCGAGCTTTGTGCCTGCGCTGCCAGTTTTATCCAGGCACCTAAAGAAATTGAAACGATGCCAGCGTATTGTGAGAGTCTTGAAACACGCGACCAATACGTGAGTATGCTGCAGTCGCTCGGAGCTCTGCAATTAGGAGGCGACGTCAACAGTCCCCTGGGTGCCCTGGCTATGCAGTTTCTAAATAAATCGAGCGGGATCCGTCTCCTGGCTTTCAGTGTGCCCCTTACACCTTCGGCCGAGACAGGCATCAGCTTTGGCCGCATGCCGCTCATTCTCAATTCGCTCTTTCAGATCATTCCTCTCGACAATAACTCGGTCAACTTTGGCAAATGGCCCCGCATTGAAAGCATTTCCAATGCCTTTGGAATAGAAAATCTAAAATTAAGCAATGTGCCCTTCCTTGAAAGCAGTCTTCAGATACTGCCTGAGGCCCGTATGCCACCCAAATTGAGTTTTGGTGAGCAGGGCATGGTTCGGCAGAATGCTCTTGCCAATCGCGAAAAAGATGCAAGACCATGGGTTGAGATCTGTCTCTGGATCCTGGCGATGGCCTTTTGGTTGGAGGTTATAGGAAATATGGTGGGTCGGATTTTCCGCGGACGTAAATGGGTCCAGCGTTGGTTTGTAATGGCGTTGATCACGGCCGCAGGCTTTGCCGCCCGACCAGCGGATGCGCAGGTCCGGCTCAATATGCTGGGTTATTCCCAGACCCCGAATCTGACCATGGTAAAACGGGAGGTTTCGGGTCGAACCAGCATTGAACTCGTTGAGCAATCGAAGCAAAATGCGCAGTTGAACTCAGATGCGCTGAGCGAACCTTGGCTATGGGTTGCGCAGCCGGGCATTATCGAGAGTTTGAGTCGGGCTGAACGCGCCGAACTTATTTCCTGGCTCCAACGCGGCGGCTTTTTGGTCGTAGAAAACTTTCGAAATTCTGGGGATTTTAGAAATAAAATCCTGGAGGCCATGCCGCAGGGTCAATGGAAGCTCATTCCTCCCGATCATGAGTTGATGCGCAGTTTCCATCTTCTCTCTTCGCTGCCCCAGTGCGGGGAAGTGGGCTGGGAGGGTTTTCAATTTGATCAACGTCTGGCCGTGCTCTTGATCCCGGGTGATTTTCTGGAAGCGGTCACGGCTCAGAAATCTTCGTCCTGTTTTCCGACTTTGACCCAGGAACAGGCCGGCAAAATATTTATTAATCTGATGATGGTAGTTCTAACGACTGACTATAAGAAGGATCAGGTCCACTTGCCTGAGATCTTGAAGAGGTTGAGATAACGTGGACGATTTCAATGAAATTCTGATTATTCTAGCCGTGGGCTACCTCGGTCTCGTATTCTTTTGGTTCCGAAAATACGGCTGGAAACGCGGTTTGGCGTCGAGCGTTGTGCGGCTGGGTTGGATCGTTCCTGTGCTTCTCGCGATGACGCCCCGACTTGATAAGACGACGGTCACAAGCTCGTTGAGTTTGAGAACCCTACACTTTCTTGAAGATGATTCGGAATCGATGGAGCCAGGCCTTCGTGCATCCATGCAAAAAAAATTGGAAGATCTCTGTCGCAAGTTTGGATGCCGGCTTCAACACACCAAGCTATCGGATCTCAGCCGTGAAGTGGAAAAAGGCTTTACGCCTCTGGCGCAAGGCGTTCAGGCCTGGATGCCGTTGACTCACGGTGAACCCTGGATTCTTTTTTCCGACGGCGGCGATTCGCAACCCAGTTCGCAATGGGCCCCTCAATTGAAAAACAGCGGCAAACAAAACGATAAGACGATGGGGCTGATCCTCGCCGCCGACCACAAAGAGCAGGACAACCTCTGGATCGAGATGACTTCGGGTCCAGATTTTGGTTTCGATCAAAAAGTGGTTGAGATGGAAGCGACAGTCTTTCGCCGTTCGTCGCATCTCAATGAAGAGTTGACCGTGCAGGTGCAGGCGAGTGTCATGGATAAAAACCTCGCCTCGCTCAACGTCAATTTCAGACCGAATGAGAAATCTCTCGTCGTGCACATCCCCCTGCCGCCTTTGACCCGGGGAACTCACCTTGTCAAACTCCAGGTTCTGCCGATCGCGAATGAAGCGGCTCTGTGGGACAACACGCTTTATAAAAGCATCGAAATTCTGCCCAATACGATTGGCCTCCTTCACCTTCTCGGATCACCTTCGTGGGATGGACGATTCGTTCGTCGTTATCTCAAGTCAGAACCAAAATATGATTTGATCAGCTTTTTTATTCTTAGGGATCCAAGCGATGCGCAGTTTAGCAACGAGCGCGAACTGAGTTTGATTCCCTTTCCTGTCGAGCGACTGTTCAATGACGAACTTCCCAACTTTCGGGCTGTCATCATCCAGAATTTCTCGCTCTTTCAGTTTCTCGAGCCGTCTTATCAGAAAAATCTGGTCGACTTTGTGCTCAGCGGCGGCGGCCTGCTCTTTGTAGGGGGTCCGCGGGCTCTGCATGATCTGGATGTTTCCTCTTCACCTCTCGCGGCCCTTTTGCCCTTTAAAAATGCGTCGCGGAAATCGGGGGGCGACGGGCTCGGCTCCAACTCGGAAATCGGTTCCATTCCCTACGATAAGAATGCTCGATTTAAGATTGAAATGGCTGAGCCGAGTCGCGAAAAACGCCAGTTGGCGACAGTCTTTGATGATTGGGCCCAGCTTAATCTCAAGCTTCGTGACAATGGCAGCTTCCAGGGGCTGCACCAATTGGATAACGTCGAACTCGATACCGCAAGTTCCACAGCCCTGCTGATGGCGAAGCGCGAGGACGGCAAAGAAAGTCTTCTGGCCGCGGCATCCTATCCAGGTAAGGGCCGGGCGATCTGGATCTTCTCGGATGATCTCTGGCGTCTCGGTATGGAATCCCAGACTTCACGCGACAACTATCAGAGCTTCATGCGTTCAGCCATGACCTGGCTTCTCCGGGAAGAGCTTCAGCGTCCGCTCTGGGTGCAGGATTTCAGCCTTTCCACCCAGGGTGAGGAAACTGTCTGGTCCGCCCGCATTCGAGGCGCAGCGGCCCGATTTCTGGAAGAAGGGGATAATTGGCATTATCGTCTCTGTGGAATCGATCTCCCATCGCCGAAGATCAGCAGGCAGATGCTGAGTTCGGATCAGTGGCTGATCAGTGGCACGCTCGCGACCAGGATGGCGAGCGGTGCCATCTGTGAGCTCAATCTTGAAGGGCAGCACGCAGCTTTTGGCAAGGTGAAAGCATCGGCCTTTGGGGTGATTCCGGAGTCCTACCGCGATTCGGCAATGGAAGGTTCCCTCCATCGCCTTGAGCAATTGAGTGCGCTCACGGGGGCCAGCCTTTTAGATAGCAACGATGCAAGCTATGCCCTTGAGGAATGGTTCAGCAAAGTGACAGGTAATCTTGCGAGTGCCGAGAAGTCTGAGCAGAAGCTGATGCCTGACTACTACTGGGTCTTCGATAGCTGGTGGGGATTGCTCCTGATCCTGCTTATCCCTGCAGAAATTCTCATTCGACGCTGGGATGTTCTCTTCGGCGGGACAGCCAGCGAGGAGCGGCTTTTGTCACGTAGATCTGACTCGTAGGCTTCTTGTGGGATTTGGGCGAAGTCTAACGCCTTCTTTTCGACCAGTAGATTAGCCTAGGTAGTTCCAGAGGAGTTTGTTAACGTAGGATTTGGGAGGACCAGACGCATGACGGTAGAACCAAAGAGATATCGCAAGTTCTTATCTAAAAAGATTCAACAACTTAATGATATCGTTGCTGACCTCGACAGTTTAGTGACGGAAATTGGCACTGATTTTTATCGCGTAAGCATCTTCGGATCGGCGCGAATCAAGCCGGACACGGCCGAATATAAAGAAGTGTACCTGCTCGCCAAACAACTCGCATCGCGTGGTGTAGATATTGTGACAGGGGGTGGTCCCGGTTTGATGGAGGCCGCAAATCTAGGGGCAAAAGAGGGCAGCAACCACAGTCGCTCCTTCGGACTGCACATTGAATTGCCCTTCGAAACCGATACCAATATGCATTTGGATGTGAAATACCATCACCGCCGTTTCTCATCGCGTCTCGATGAGTTTATGCGGATCAGTCATGCGGTTGTGGTCACGCCTGGTGGCATCGGAACCTTGCTGGAACTCTTCTATACCTGGCAGTTGATGCAGGTGAATCACATTCCTCAGCGCCCATTGATCCTTCTCGGATCGATGTGGGAACCCTTGCTGAATTGGATGGAAGAATTTCCACTGAAGCGATCGCTCATGGATCGAAAAGATTTCAATTCGATCATCCTGGTGCGCAGTGTTGATGAAGTCATCACCAAGCTTGAGCCGAGCATCAAAGAATTTTACGAGAAGACCGGTATTCCACGGCCGATCATTCAAACGACACCGACGACTCCAACGACGCCGGCCACCTGATCAATCTTCCAAACCTTCTAAACTTATGGTGCTCAGATCTTCCCAAAGATTTGATGCGCCGTGCGTTCGAATGTAGGAATCTCCCACTTTTTCAAGCAGGAAGGCCAGCGTGAGTTTGCCGTCGAGTCGCGATTGCTGAAGGGATAAGAGAAGATCCTGACCTTCTTTGCTGGCGGCGGGTTTAAGCTCTAAGAGTTTTACCCAAGTGTCTCCATCAGCAGCTTCTATATCAGCCTTTGTACTCAAGGTGAGTGTCAACCAATCGAGACTTTTCAGAAGGCGATCGCTTTCTTCCTTGTCGTCGGCCTGAAGCTTGTTGTCCCAAATCTGATGCACTGTGTTCTGCCACACGAGAAAATTTTCTCTCAAAAACTTTTCATGACTAGTGCGCCAGTCGAGGTAGAGGGCAAACGGGGGCGATTTGGTCAAACACTTCACATGATCGTTGGTATAGAAACAGTCGTTTTCGGCCGCAAATTTGCCTTCAAATTCGTAACAGCGTTCAACAGCCCAATGCTCACTCATGCAGTGAATACAGAGTTGTTTGTTCGAGTCAGTCGAGCAGGCTGCGGGAAGTCCTTTGGATTGCACGGTTTCGGCCGTCAGAGCTGGGGGAGCATTATCGGGTGCTGCGGAGGCAGGGCTTGGTGCTTGGCGTTCCGTAAATCTTTTGCTCACCGGATGGATAGTGCGCTGGAAATTGCCTTCAGGGGCGCAAGCGATTGCGCTTAGAAAGGCAAGGATCAACGAGCAACGAGTTTTGATGGGTGTGCTTACATTCATCAATATTACCTTTAAGCCTGGTTGCCACTAATTATGACATGTTTGGGTCTGAAAAGGTGAAGTATCCGTGGGAAGGAAGGGGTCGGAAGAAATTTCTTAGCCGCTTACGTTCGGAGCGTTTTTGATGAAGTCTAAGTCATCGAATATATTATTTTATATAGCTCATATAAAGCAGCTAATCGGAGCGAACTAGGTAGGAGTAGGACAGTCGGCGGATCAAATCCTCACACCGACCTCATTTCTTTATTAGTTTTTTCTATCGGGAAAGCGGATGCGTTCCTTTGCGTAATCGAGGATGTCCCTTTCTTTAACAAAAATCTTTTGCAAGGCGATCGCGCCTTCCTTGCTGATTTTTACTTCGGCCTGGCTATCAGGAGGTACGAGCGCCAGGACCGATGTATATTCTTCTGGAAAATAAAAGCGCTCGGAAAAAGTGAGGAAGGTGTTGTACTGGCAATTGCCTCTCAGGATGGTCTCACAGCTTGATTGAAGCTGCTCGCAACTCCCGCCGTACTCAGCTTTCATGGTGCCGTGTTTGCCGCGTTTGAGACAGGCACAGGTTGCCATCTTATTGGGGATGTCCTTACATAGATCGACTTTGCCGAGATCGTAACGAAAGCGCAAATAGTGCCCGGACAATAGATCGACCGGATCATATCCGACTATCTTTAGGCGGAAGATGTCGCCTCGATCGTGCGACATCTGTGCCGAGATCGTCCAGGCGAGAAGCAGGGCGAATGGAAACAGGACTGCGAGAGCGCGAAGAGATTGTTTACTTTTTAGCATTAAGCTCTCCTTCGAGTTTTGCATAGATCGTTGGCTTCAACTTGGTCCAGGCGTAGAGACCACCTAGAATCAGCAGGCCGACGGAAATAAGACCGAAGCCTTTCGCTGTCAACGTCATGAGGCTCTCGGTGTAGAGAGCAAGTAGACGGAGAAAGATGAAGATGCAGAGGGCTTCGAATACTTTCTTCTGATCATGGGCGAATGCAGCAATAGCCAGAGCCAAAGTACCAGCTATGAAGAATGCACAGGACACGATTTTAAATGGAATGGTATCCCAGTGTAGGGAGCTGGCGATAGCTTGTAGCGGAAACTGCGCTGTCGTCAGGCCGAGAAAAACGAGCATTCCCATTCGCGATCCAAATTTATATTCGGCCTTTTGAAACCAGATCGTCGCGGACCAAAGAAGCGCCATGGCGAGGAATGTGAAGAACTCCCTGTTGTGAATTTTCTCGTCCAGCTGGTAAGCGGCCGTCACACTGTAGGCAATGCAGGCTAGCGTGACAAAGAGAAAAGAGATGTGACGGAAATGGATCAGATGGATAAGTTTCCTGGAATGAAAACTTCCGAAAATACCCAGGCTGCCTACCGTTATAATGCCGAGCACCGCAATCCATTCCTGCGCAAGCGACAAAGTGTTGAAAAAGGAAAACCAGGCGAAGAGTGCGGCCGGAAGCCAAAGTACCGCTCCCCATGGACCGCTCGAACTCAGGGCCAACCCAAATGTAATCAAGCACCAGAAGGCGACCCCTCGCCAGGGTTGGGAATGAAGATGGTAGATCTGCGCCACCAGACCTATGCCGGCCATCGAATAGATCATGAGGCCAAGGCGCAGGATTTCGTCGAGCAGGGGTTTGATCGTCTTGCTGAGGAGCAGAATCCGGCCTACGATTCCGAATATGAGGAAGTAAAGTGTCAGCTTCAGAAAGGCCGGAATCGCCTCCCAGTTCGATGCGATGAGAGCGATCATCCCTAAGACTATGCAAGCCGCCGCAAGCCAGGAGATCATGAAGAGAAAGCCGTGGGCGCCTGCATGATTCTCCTCAAAGCTGAGAATCTTCTCGCTTTGCTCGGGGCTTATAAGTCCCGCTCTGCCCCAGTCGATCAGCTTTTTGCGCAGTTTTCGATCAATCGCCATTCTCTACCTCCGGCTCACTCATTCGGCTTTGGAGGCATTGTAATGGATTTCGTACTTCGTGCGTCGGGAAAAAAGAAAATCCCGGATGCCTTAGGCGTCCGGGGATTGAGATTTTCTATTCGAGATTCAGATCAGTTCGTGCGCTCGCCATTGCTTTCAACATGCTGAGCGACGTTCCAGTCGGGGAGAGTGCGGAGCACGTTGCTAGCTTCTTTGAGGAAGCCCGGCAAGGCATTTTTAGCAATGGGATCTGCCGATGGAAATTTACGTCCCAGTGGATCGACATAGACGCCGTTCTCATAGAAGGCAAAATGCAGGTGAGGACCGGTTGAAAGTCCAGTGGTACCGACGTAGCCGATAACCTGACCCTGCTCGACCTTGCTGCCTTTGCGAAGGCCTGGTGCAAAGCGGCTCATATGAAGATAAGCCGTTGCATAGGTGCCGTTGTGTTGAATTTTGATCATGTTGCCAGAACCACCGTGTGGTCCCACTTCTACGATCGTGCCCGCACCGATAGTCATGATAGGAGTGCCGACCGGAGCGCCGTAATCGACGCCATTGTGTGGACGCATGATTTTGAGAACGGGGTGAAAGCGACCTTTGGAGAAACCGGATGTCACGCGACCAAACTTAAGCGGACTCTTGATGAAGAGTTGCTTGAGGCTGTTGCCGTTTGATGCGTAATAGGAAGCGTTCGGACCGATTTGAGGAAAACGAACGCCGGTAAAACTCTGTGAACCGTTGTCGTATTCCGCTGCGAGAATATTGCCCCAACCGATAACCTGATCATTAACGATTTTTTGTTCTACTGTAAGACGCCATCGGTCGCCGCGACGAACCTGACGTGTAAAGTCCACCTGCCATGCGAATACTTCGGTAAGGCTGGTGATCAGGTTTGGATCCATGCCGACGAGGTCAGCAGATTCCCAGAGGCTACTGTCCACAACACCGATAAATGTCTTCCTTTGTATCGATACGGGAAGTACGTTTTTAGTCGCTGTCCATTCTAGATCGGAGTCGTTATTTCTTTCGATTAACAAGCTAGAATCGGCAGCGATCCTGAGTTCTATCGAAATCGGGTCAGTTTTGGCTTCATTTGACCAAGAAATGCTATAACGAGTTCCTGCTCCAATTTCTTGAAGAGGGAAAACTTTTTTCGCGCTTTCGACGATTTTTAGAATAGTGGCAGAATCGATTTCAAGGGCGCGGAGAGAATTGTAGAAGCTGGAACCTTTTTCAAAAGCGTGCTCGCTCACGTAGCTCGTCGGCACTTCTTGAGCTCGAACTTCTTGTGATTGCGTCCCAGGCGGAGCCTTGGCCTCATTGCTCGCTTGCGGTTTGCAAGCTGCAAGAAGGCATAGACCGGCGCTTAATGTTGCTGTGCGCAGATTGACCATGCTGTCTCCTTTAAGTAACGATTCATTAAAAAACATCGATATTTGCAGACTCAAAGTTACTGAGGGAACCAATTCTGGGTCCCTCTGTCAACCTAGAATATCTTCATCTGTCTTAATGTCAGTGCCAAGATTTTACCGATTTTGCGCGAGGAACAGGCCTAGTTGTGATTGCTGATGATGAAACGAATGTACCATCAGACGTACGAACCCATTCTCCGTCGGCCGATACAACTGTATGATCGCCTTGCTCGAAATTCTTTACGACCTTGCCGTTTGGCTGATCGTAAGCATTGGTGCCGCTCTTGAGAACGTAGCGGACCCTTCCGCCAGAAGTTGCTGGAGCAACTTTACCTGGCGCTAGAGACGTGTCGATCGCACCCATATTTGCATTGGGTTGAGCAACATTAGCGCCGGTGTCTTGATTTCCTACTACTATACCATCAGCGGATTTAATTCCCAAGTCTTCTGTGCTGTTTTGTGTCGCAGCAAGATCACCAGGCTCGCCATTCGCTGGTACTGAAGGATTGATGCCTCCAATAAAATTTTCGCCCGTAGCGTTGTTAACGAATTCGTTAGCTTGTTGTGGAGCGCCTTCGTTTGCGCCGAGATTCTCATTATTGAGCAGATCGTTACCGTTGTTGCCCAGATTCTCGTTGTTACTTGCATTATTGCCGTTAAGATTTTCATTAGAATTTGCGGAGTTTTCGTTGAGACCTGCTTCATTGCCGTTTTCAGCGTTGTTTGCATTCTCGCCATTCACGGCTTCTTCAGGGGCTTCGCCGCCTGCGCATGCGGTCAGTAGAACGGCCAAGCAGAGTGCCTTTGCGGAGATTTTGGTATAGTGCAGTAGTTTCATGGTAAACATCCTGTCTTAGCTTTCGAACCAAAGAAGTTTGATTCCACAGCACGCCTCATGCATGCCTCGCGGTATTTATCGACCTAAGTAGGTAAAACTTGAGAGTGATAGGAAAATTTTGCCAGTTGGACTGAGTCATAAGAGGAAAGACAAAATGACTCTATCCGTAGGGACTTATTCGATGTATTCTCCTCCTGGCAAAGCGTCAACGCTGTGCAAAAAAGGACTGCCTAGTGGGAAAAAAATATCGAAGATGGCTCCCTGCGCAAGACAAGCAGCCAGGCAATTTGAGCGACTTACAAAATATAATTTGTGAAAATAGAAAATTTATTCCAGTCGAGCAGCTCACATATGGAGACTATGGTCTCCACGATGCGGCGCAAACGATTGGCGATGCGATTCAAAATAAGAAGCGCATCGCTCTCTATGCTGACTACGATGTCGATGGAACGATGAGCTGCGTGAGCTGGATCTGGTTCCTGGAGGCTCTCGGTCACACGAACTACATGCCTTATATTCCCTGCCGCTTTGAAGAAGGCTACGGCCTCAATATGAAAGCCGTGGAACACCTCATAGACGTGGAAAAAGCTGAACTCATCATAACGATGGATACCGGCATCACCGCCAATGTTGAAGCGGCCTATTGTCGCTCGCGCGGCGTTGAATTCATCTGTACCGATCACCACAAGATTCAGGCCGAGAAGATGCCGGACTGCATCATTCTCAATCCCAAGATGCATCCCAATCCCGAATATCAGGAAATGTGTGGAGCCGGCATTACGTTTGTTCTGCTGCGAAAACTCGCGCAGCACTTCACGATCCCGGCCGAAACCTGGTCGGATATCCTGGCTCTCGTGGGTATGGCGACGATCTGCGATGTGGTGCCACTGAACGGAGTCAATCACAAGCTTGCAAATATGGGCGTGAAGTCGCTTCTTAAGAGTAAGCGTCCAGTGTTACGCCGTCTCAGAGAGGCCTGTGCACTGGAAGAAGGCCTGGATGAAAAGGATGTGGGCTTTCGCATCGGCCCGAGAATTAACGCGGTCGGCCGCCTGAGTCATGCAAAAGAAGTGATCGCGGCCTTTATTCATGACGATCCGGAGCCTCTGGTTCAATTCATGGGCTCCTGCAACGAAGAACGCAAGTTGATCCAGACCAAGATCGTGGCGGAGGCGCATCAGCTCGCTCCGCTGTACAATGATGATCCCATTCTATTCCTTGGCAAAGAATGCTGGCATCCCGGTGTCGTGGGTATTGCCGCCAGCAAAATTACCGAGAGCTACTGGAAACCAACCTGGCTTTTCGAACGCAAAGGTGACAAATGCAAAGGTTCGGCCCGCTCACTCCCAGGCTTTGACGTGACCGATGCCATGACTTCGGCCGGTTCTCTTTTTGAGAAGTTTGGAGGGCATGCGGCAGCGGGTGGATTTACCTTTCCGGCTGAGAACGAAGCGGCTTTGCGTCTGGCATTGAATGAGTTTGCTAAAGCCAAGCTGCTGGAGAACCCTGAGATCTGGATGAGCAAGGTCAATTTTGATAGCGTCCTGCCTCTCAGTCTTTTGGATCTTTCCCTGGCTCAGAGTCTCGATGGACTGAAACCCTTCGGCCACGGTTTTGAAGAACCTTTGTTCTGCATTGAAGCGGAGATCAGGAACGTTCGCTTTCTGCTGGATAAGGCGACGGGCGCTCCGAAGCACACATCGATACAGATCGATGCTCGGGGCCAGGGTCCTCAGAAGCTCATGTTCTTCAATGAGGTTCATGAAGAACTCGAGTTTATGAAGCAGGCCCGCTTTCTGGTTTATGCAACGAAAAACACTTTCCGTGGGCAAACCAACCTTTCACTCATCGGGAAAGACTGGGAAGCTATCCAATAGATCCATCAAAAGCCGATTCTGAAGGCACTTTCAATATAAGAGCTTCCCGAGTCCCCCGAGATTCCTTAGAATGTCTTCAATCTCAAAATTGATTGAAGACAAGACAGGGAGCTGCAGGGTGAAACGGACATCGATAGCTTATTCTCTGCTGACGACAGTGCTCCTGCTTTCAGCGGAAGCAGCCAAAGCCTTTCCCTACGAAGTTCTTCAAACCGATACATTTGCCAAGGAGTCAGCGACTCTCAAGCACACGAATCAAGGTCAGATTAAGACGAGAGTCGTGGTCATTGACGGCGAAATTACGACCGCCGGCACGGAAACGACGATCAATACCCACGTGCTGATCAATGAAGCCCGGATCATGCAGCAATTCCTGCTGGGCAGTAATCTGACGGTCAGAGCCAGCTCACCCTTCTACTTCATTTATGAAAAGGAAGAGGGTAAGGACGCGCCTCGAATTGTGAGCGAGGCCACCTGGGTCGAAGCCCAGCCCCGTCTCGATCTGGTTTATGTGACGGCCAGTAATCTCGACATCACCCTAGGCGCCGATGCCTTCTATGTTCGTAATTATGATTACACCTCCAAAGCCGTCAATTTCAGCTCGAAAGATGCCTATCATTCCGCATTTTTCGCCAGACCTCACTTGTCCGTCGCGAAACATGGCAGCAATTTTGATGCTGGTTTTGCGTATCAGGTCGGCGTGGAAAAGAACCGCTCCCTAACTAAATCGAATACGATCGATAACACATCCCTGCAAATAAAAGACGTTCTCTACGAGCCGACAGTGGTCTCGATTTTCATGCGGAAAGATGTCATAGGCAGTTCGGTTTATGGAGAATTTGCAGCGGTCGAAGCCAGCGGCGGCGGGAATAAGACTTCGACCGGTGCTACGAGCGAAGAGGATTATTTTCGGTTTACCCTGGCCGGTGCTATCCCACTGACCAGCAAATCTCTCGTCTTCGAACCTACTCTCATCTATAAAAGCCTATCCTACGCCGATAATCGAAACGTGACTCTACCCACTATTCCAAGCTTTGCACTTCACCTCGATCTAAACTTCGATAATGCCGGCCTTCCGGTTTTCCTAGGGGCTATCCTGGTTCGAGGCACGGATGGGCAAAGTCTCACTGAATTCAATGCGAAGTATAAGCTCCTCGGATACGGTGCTGTCCTCGGGCTTAATTGGGGCTTTTGATATGAAAGGTTCTTTTGCCCTTAGAAAACAATCGTCTAACTATCCAGAATATATGTATAAACAGTCAATAGTGAAGTCTTCCCCCCGTCTGCCGACAAGGTTGGTGTGGAGGAAGACCCATGCATACGCAAAATTACTCGCGTTCCCTTTTCCTACTGTTGCCAGTTCTGCTGATCAGCCTCGTCCTGACCTCTTGTTTCGTCTTTAAGGCGACAAGTAAGGATTCAGGCGGAGCCAAGCAAGGTGCATCAGGCGGTGTTCTGGGGGCCTCACTAGGACTCAGAGCTTCAAGCGAAAATACGGCTGGACTTGAGACCCTTTATGCGGTCGCAACCACCCACGCGCCCGCACCAGTGAGGCCTGATCCCGACACAGCCGTCCGCAATCTCCTGCTTCAATACCGTGAGACGGGATCGACCGTCGCGCGTGAGATCGGCCGCGTCGAGCAATATCGGATGCTGCTGGGTGGCGCAAACGTCACCTTCACCGTTGTTCCGCAAGAAGGCTATGATTCTACCTCACTCCTTGCCGAACTGAAAGTAGCGGAAGAAGTCTGCGGCAGTCTTGTTAATCCCAATGATGGGGATCACCCCGGATGGGCCTCGATCTTACCTGTCGCCCCTAGTGATACAGACGGCAACCTCAAATTTCTAGCACAACGCATCCTGGGCGTTCCAACCGAACGCATCGATGCCAGCTCCATCACCAATCTCAAAGCGATTATCGATACCGCGAAGGTTGGCGGCAAGATTACCAAGGCAAGCTACGTGCCGGCTTGTGCGACTCTACTTCTGGATGCGGAGGGCCTTTTGCTATGAGACTCAAACTGACCCTAGGATTTCTAGCAGCGGTTCTGGCTCTTCCACTTTTCGCGGCCGAAGATTTGCCCTCGGCTTTGCGTCGTTCGAAGTTCCTGCTCAATGGCTCGATGCCAACGGACAGTGAATTTGTAACCGAAGCGGCGAGCAAAGATGCCTATAAAGCTGCCGTTCGGACTTTCGTTGAAGATGATCATTTCTATGATTCAGTTTTGCGTTATCACGAACGCGTTCTTGGTGTGGGTCTTCCCGAAGACTACATGGAAGAACTGCTGCGGGATGATATCGATGGCAAGCAGGAGAAGTTTGCTTCGATCAGTTGTGGTCGCTTCAAAGAGAGCCAGGGACGTTTCAACTGTACCTGGACCAGCAACGTACGAAACAACAAGGGAACGGGTTGCCCTCAGGCATGGGAAAAACCGGTCTCGGTCTTCTGGTACCCGAAAATTGTCGCGTGGGTCTGTCCTTCAGTGGTCAACGCCTGCGGACAGGATTTGAGTAAATGCTTCATTCAAAGTTTAGAGAAAGAAGAAGCACGCAACTCGGAACTTGGCACGACGGAAGCCTTTGATTCACGCTTTGCCGTTATGCGCTCGCTCAGCCGTCAGGCGGCAGGCCTCGCCACAGCCGTGGCGATTGAAAACTATCCTTACACGAAGATCCTCGAGCCTGGCCTCACAGCCGTCGATGGAGCGATCGCTCACTTTTACAGCCAGCAGCATCACTTCCGCATCAACGAGCTCGATCTCGATCCTGAGGTGATCACGATTCTCAATAATACCGCCTTGACTGATACGCGCTACAAACTCTTGAAAACCACGGCTTCGGACGTCAACACCGGAGGCATCCTTTCTACTTTTGGCTGGTTGCGCCGCTACGACAAAAACCGAACCCGCGGCAACGAACTCTACAAACGCTTGCTCTGTCGTGACTTTACTTCCGATCTGCCCCGTGTCTTCCCACAGGATCCAGGGAACCTCAGAGAAACAGAAGGCTGCAAGGGTTGTCACTCCACTCTCGATCCTCTCGCCGACTTTTTTAAAGCCTGGGGCGAGGGCGCCGACCTCTATTCGGGTCGTCAGGCTCTCGTGCAAACGTCATTTGCGAATAAGAACGGCGCGACACTGTCCGATCTTGCCAACATCGTTCGCGGCGACGAAGCCTTTGCCACCTGTACCGTGCAAAACGTCTGGTACTGG
This sequence comes from Oligoflexus sp., assembly GCA_014377445.1. GTDB lineage: Bacteria > Bdellovibrionota_B > Oligoflexia > Oligoflexales > Oligoflexaceae > Oligoflexus. The sequence continues at coordinate 102,255 of JACMPP010000114.1, read as the reverse complement.
TTGATGGGCCGTAAATTTTATACCGACGAAGGAAGCCTTCGTACGGCGTTGACGACCTACTTCACAACCTCAAAATACAGCTTCCGCGAACTCGTTTACGCGATCGCCACACATCCTGCCTTCCTCGACGGAACGCGAAGCGATGGTCTTGTCAGCGATCCGCTCACGGCACCTCCCCTTGGCAAAGTGCCCGAGGCTACCGTCACGACCTGCAATAAGGTCTATACCTACGCAGCCGATATCGCGCCGCATCAGGCCCTCTGCACCGGCTGTCACAGTGCCGGCAGCACAACGCGGCAGAGCCTTACTACAGAAACCCAATGGGCTATCTGGGCTAACACCGCAGTGCAGATGATGGGTTCTGGTCAGATGCCTCCCGGTCCATCCAACTCTCAGGTTCAGACTCTGAAAAAAGCTGTTCAGTGCTGGAAGGAGCAAAATCCATGAAAACGAAGAAGCTGTCTCAGGACGAACTCAAAAGCAGTATCATCACCGGAACGGGTCACGGTCATATCTGTCATCCTTCGCAGGTGGAAGAGCTTTCGCGTCGCGAGCTTTTGATGGGCGGCACCTGTCTCACTGGTTTCGCTCTCGCATCCCAGATGTTCTCGTCATCCATCGCGCAGGCGGCGGCGCCTCAGTTTCCTCCCGCGCGGCGTCTGGTATGGATTAACATGAGCGGCGGCTGGGATATTCTGGAGGCCACCGATCCCAAACCCCGTTCGACTTCCGGCATCGACATGACCTATGACTTTAGCCTGGCGCATACCCTGGCTGGCAGTGCATCGCAGGATAGAATTGGACGATGGTTAGGACGGACAGCCGCTCACGGCAGCGATATCGTTGTTGTACGCGGCATGAATATGGGAACGACGTCGCACATGGCTGGCAGCATTTACATGGACACCGGAGTTTTGAGCAATACCGGAACCGTGAATGCAGCCTCTATTCCCGCGATCGTGGCCTCCGAAAGTCAGGCGACCATTCCTATCATTCAGTTGAATGGTGGCAGCGATCCAAGAACCGACCGCGGTCTCCTAAGTCCCGTCTCTGTCGTGCGTGCGCAAAATCTCGATCTCTATCGCGCCATGTACCCATCGACCAACAGCCAGCTCGAGCAGAAGCTGATGATCCTCGATCATCTGCAATCCTCCATCACTCGCGTTCAAACGAAAACAGGTACGACGGACCGATTGTCAGCGATTGAAACCGCGCAGGAGAAAATTCGAGTTCAGTTCACCGATCAGGTGGGCAGCAAGCTGGCTTTGACCGATGGGGATCGATCTGGATTCACTTCTTCTAGCGCACCAAAAAGTCTGAACGGTGGTCTCCGTGATGCGTTTGCCCTCTCTTTGAAACTGCTTAAAAACAACCTCGTAACCTGTCTCAACCTGGGTGTGGGCGGATTTGATACCCATGCAAACCAGGAACGACAATTGATGCCGACAATGGACAGCTTCGATTTCCTGCTGTCTTCGTTCATCACCGAACTCAAAGCGGCCAATCAGCTCGATAACACTCTCATAGTGGTGTATTCTGACTTTGGTCGCACACCGAAAGTCAACAACAGCGCCGGGCGTGATCACTGGCCGGTCGGTGGGGCCCTGCTTATCGGTGGTGGTGTCGATGGCGGTCGATTTGTAGGTGTGACCGATGATAATCTTCGCGGCTTGAACATCAATTCGAGAACCGGTGCGGAAGACACGGCGGGTCTCAACCTGAACCCAACGCATCTCGCGGGCAGTATATTAAATCTCACTCTCGGTGCCGGATACATGCAGTACCGGACCTATCTGGAAGCGATTCCAGCATTGACAAAGCTCAAAGTCTAGTCAGGCCGATCAAGATCAGGAAGGGATTCCACCATGTTTCGCGCTCGTTCTATTGGCCTTATTATGGCTTCGCTCCTGAGCAGCCTTGCTCAAGCTGAAATTTTAGAGGAACGTCTCACCAGCGGCTCGAGCATATTCGTGCCGTCGCCTTTTCCCATAAACCCGGCTGCCAACGCCACCAATCAAACGATCGTCGCTGTTCAGCAGGCGAAGCGTGATGAGCACGTGATTTTTACGGTTAACCCCGACCAGAATCCCACCGACATCGATGAAAAAATCGCCAAGAAGGATCTTGCCATCGGCGGTCAATATCCGCTGGGCGGAGCTTCCATGGGCCTTCAGTACGCAGAATCTCGGCGAAACGTTGGCGCCAAGAACGAAAACTCGAATCGGCAGAACGACGAACTCTTCGTTCATCGTGACTATCGACTGACTTTCGGTGTGGATTTCACAACGGAGCTTCGGGGTGCATTTACATTTCACTACTCCGGTCTGCAATCGGATCTCACCGGTAACTTCAACATCGGGGCCAACGACCGGACCCGTTATCACGGGACTATGTCAGGCTACGGACTCGGGCTCTATTATCAGCTCAGAATGCTTGGAATCGGTGCCTTCACTCATCCGCCGATGCGTGGCAAGGCGACCGTGGAGGGCGAGCAAAAGATTATCACCGAACCAGGACTCTACGGTGTTAACTTCGACTTCCGCGCAGCACCTCTTCTCAATCTCAATTTTAATGTCACACGTTGGTCGTATAAACATGACGAGCGAGATGATCCCAGCACGAGTCCAACGGATCAGCGGGACATCGTTCTGCGCGGTGTGGATATCAATCAGTTCTTACGGAAGACGATGGCCTATGGTCTGGGGGCTGAGGCGGCGGTAACACCGATGGTCTTCGTGAAAGGGCAGTTTCTGAAGCAGGAAGCCGTCTTTCTATTCGATCCCGATCACCTCCCGGGTGATGACAAGGATTTGGAATCCCGAGTTCGCTACTCAGAGCTCAAAGCCGGCGTGAGCATCAAGAATAGGAGCTTCATAGCGGAATTGGATGCCATGCGCAGCAGCGCGTCACAAGGCTCAATCAAGCCTCGTTCCGGATTCGGACCGATCGGCAATTATAAAGCAACAACCACCGGCATTTCGCTGATGGTTGGGGCTAATTTTTGATGATAATGATTTAGAGTTTTTTGGGAGCCGTGGCAGGTTGCAGAACTCGGCTCAATTCTTCGGACGGTTGATTCAAAGGAGCCTTGAGCTTGAGCGTCACCTTGGGCTCATAGACCAGAGGGATCGCCGGGAGATCACTCAGGAACTGCTTTTCAAGCCTCGCAAACTGCCTCGTAAAATGATGCAGCTCTGTCTCCCTCAACATATTATCCAAAAGCTTATCCACAACATGTTGATCCCAGGCTGAATAGTTCGCTCCAAAGTAGTTGTTCTCGCGATTGGGAATGGCGAGCGAGTGGAAAATATTGTTTGGAATCGAGAGCGGCGGCAAGGTCCAGCTTGCACAGGCGAGATCTTTGAAGCGACGTTCACTGACCACTTTTTTCATAAAGTCCGCAGCTTCGGGATGCTCAACTTCAAGCTTGATGCCGTGTCCACCGAGTTCACTTTTCAGGCCCGCCAGCCATTTTTCGTTCAGTCGACCCGCCGGGCAGACCAGGCTCACAATAAAATGTTGGCCTTCCGAGCTCCGAATGCCTTCAGCATTTTTCACCCAACCGCTTTGATCAAGGATCTGTGTCGCCAGCTTGGGATTGTAAGCTTCAGGCCTTTTCATTTCCAAACGCTTGGCAAAATTTTCGGAGAGTATGCCGCTGCCAATCTGAGCCATGTCCTGATACTTCAAGGCATTGAGTTCGGCGCGGTTGACCGAATAATAGAGAGCCTGGCGAAGCTGAGGATTAACCAGCACAGGGCTGTGAAGGTTGAGAAGAAAGACCTGGAGATCGTCGCTCGGCACGCCCGTGGCATCGTACTTGCTGTCAAGCTCGGCCCATTGCGCCTTCAGGCTTTCAAAGTTGGTCCAGCTAAGTTCTTCGCTTTGATCTATGGAGGAAGTCTTAAGGGCTTCGCGCAAATCTTCGAGCTTCGGATAGAACTTCAAGTCGATTGGCTGATCGGGCTTTTGATCCCATTCCGTTTTTTCGTTGCTCACAAGCTCCCAGGTTTGGGGATTTAATTTTGATATGCGGTAAGGTCCGTAAGAAAAACCTGGATCTTTAAAGAGTTCGTAGGCTTTTGCCGGCTGGGTGACCACGCCTTCAAGATCTTTGGCCCGCTTGGCAGGAAGCAGGGATATGGCGAAGAGTTGAAATGCATCGGAGCGTCGATGACGGAGGACGAGAGTGATCTTTCTCTTTTGCTCTTTGTCGAATTCAATACGGCGAATCGGAAGTATGGGATGCTCACCCGCTGGATAAACAGTCTTTGCCATGTTTTCGAGTGTGAACTTCACGTCTTCAGCAGTAATGGCTGTGCCGTCACCCCATTTCAGATCTTTTTTCAGTTCGAGCGTGACGACATAGACTCCGCTTTCGCCCTTCCTGGTTTCGACGCTGGGGGCTTCCTTGCACAGAACGCAGCGCACGCGACCATCGTTTTGAACGTAAAGAATAGGCGGGAAGAGGAGGTTTCGAACAATATTATTTTGACCGCTGTATTGTTTGAGCGGAAGCACTTCGATAGGATTTTGCAAGGTGCCAATGGTATAGGGACGATCAGCGGCATAAGTCCCCGAGCTAAAGCCAAGGACGGCTAAAAAGGCTAAGCGAATGGCGCGCGAAATTTTTTGAGTCATGGATGTAATCTGCTTCCTACTGAGGAGAAACCGACATCAATTGGAACTGCCTCCCAGTCTATTCGAATTCTCGGCTTCGCAGAAGGAAAGCTTTTCCCCGGCGAATTTAGGCTCATGACGCTGACAGTTTAGTTGCATGATTTGGAGGGCTTATCGCCCCTGTGCTGCTGAGCTTTCAATTTGTCTTTGCCAAGGCTTGCGCCTTTTTGGTCGAGTTCGGGAATCCTGTTCAATCCTTTCGACTCAGTAAGTCAATGAGGCGGATATGTACGTGTTTTGGATTTTAGAAAAATCCCGCATTTCGCCTCATCATTTCAATGGATGCCTGGCCTTGACTTGCAACGCCTCAATTCTGCTTCTACAGAATCGCTCCGAGACACCGATGAGCGAGAGGCCAAGCCTTGGAGATAACTGGGTGAGAAAAGACATAGCCAAGTGGCTTCAAAATCAATCCGTAAATCCGCGCGCGACGTTTATCGTCGCCTTGCTGTGGGTTGGCGTCCTGATATCGATGCATTGGCTATTGCCCACGCGCACTGTTGAAGCGCGGGTCATCTCCCCCGTGCTCTTTAAATTCAGGGAGATGGTTGGCAAGGCGCCTCGACTCAACCCTTCGATAAAAATCTTTGGACTCGACGATGTCACCGTCAGCCAAATCCGTAAGTCCGAACTTACCCTCGCGCAATGGGCCACCGTGATGGAAGCGCTCGATTCCAAACATCCCCGGGCGATCGTGGTCGATGCCCTGTTTTCGATTACTGACGCTGAAAAAGAACCTGGCGGCTTTGAAGCTGTCGAGCGGCTGCGGGCGATAAAAACTCCGATTTACACGGGCGCCTATGCATCGCCAAACCCTATTTTCGGTCGTTTCGAGCTCACTCTAAATGGCCCAAAATACCAACTGGAACATTACATTCAAAACCAGGGGCCGATGCCTATCAGCCGCGATGAGCAGCTTGAGCTTTTAAAGGTCGCTGATTCGCGCACTCAATTTACCTACGGTCCTCACATCTCCATGTGGAATGCGTTCAACAAAGCAGGTCACATCCTCTATGGCGATGATGAAGGTAGCTTCATGCCCTTTCTCAGGCTCAAAGACGGCAAGACTTTGCCCCACGTCATGCTCATGCCTTTCGAGGATATCCATTTCCAACAGGACCGCCTCTCGATCAATGGCGGCATCATCTCCCCGGCGCGTGACGGCAGTGTTCCCATCAACTTCAGTGCCCGAAGCACCTATGATAAGAACGTCAAACCTCTGATCCAACTCCTCGGCGAAAAATATCGGAGCAGAGCTCTCCAGAGCGTGGAAGAAAATGACTTTGTCTACCTCATGCCGATGTTCTTCACCGGCAATACCGACTTTAAACCAAGCCCTATAGGTCTTATTCCCGGCGCCTATTCGCATCTCGCGGTGCTCAACAGCATTCTTCAAAAGTCCGGCCTTCACTACTACGAAATCGAGCCAATCCTCGTCGTCGCTTTTGCAGCTGCGATCGCCTACCTCGGATGGTGGATGAGTCCTGCCACGCTGGTCCTGACGCTGATAGGAAGCTCGCTCCTTTGGATCCTGGGCTGTCTCTGGGGCTTTGCCTATCAAGGCGCTATTTTCCCTTATCTGCTGCCTCAGTTGTCGATGGCAGGCGTGGGTGTGAGTCTGCTTCTGCAAAGGATATACATCACCGATCGAAAAGCGCGCATGATACGTTCCGCTCTCGAAGGCATTGTGAACCCTGAAGCGCTGCGTATGCTCCAGAGAAATCCTGAAAAGCTCTCCCTCGATGCGCGCGAACGCGTGATCACGGTCATGTTCATCGATATCGTGGGATTCTCTTTGATAGTGGAAAATCAACTGCCTCGCGTGGCATTCGAAGGCCTTCAGCAACTCATAGAAGATCTGAGTCATACCATTCATCGTCATGGTGGTATCGTCAATAAAACCTTGGGTGACGGCCTTCTTTGCTTCTTTGGCTATTCTCTCGAAGACAACAAAGAAACCAGTAACCATGCAGCAGAAGCTTTAAAAGCAGCCGCTGAAATTCAACGCAGCAACTTACCCCGCATCCTGGCGTCGGTCGCGCAGCATGATCCCGTCTTCCCCTTGAGAATTGGCATCAACACCGCCGCCGTCTTTATGGGGAACCTTGGGGTCGGGGAGCGTCTCGATATCACCGTTATCGGCAATGGCGTAAATTTTGCGAAAAGACTTGAAAGTGCCTGTCTCCCTCATTCGGTCCTAGTGGGTCCGACCACCTTTGAATTGATTCGCGGCAAGACCGAATTCGGGAGTTGCGCCCGTCGATTCATATCGATCAAACATCGAGAGGATATGGTTGAGGCCTGGGAGTTTGATCCATTGAGTGCCGAACCCGAGCTGCGTAAAAAGGCGGAGGAAATCTACGAAGCAACCACGTCCACGCAACGTCTCGAACGTCGCTGGGAGGTGCAGTCGAATGAAGAAGAACAAATCATTGTGCAAACTTCCCATGGTTTGGCTAAACTTGTAAATCATTCGGTCCAAGGCCTGGAGTTCAAGCTGCCGACGCTCGTCGCGCGCGGCACCCAGATTGAAATCAACCTCGATTCTGTCGATGGAACTTTGCATAGACAGCTTGCAAAGCAAGGTTTACAAAAGATTCGAGTGGAAGTGCGTTGGGTTCAGGCGGAAGAGAAATCCTATTTGCATGGAGTTCGTTTCCTAGACCTCGAACCTCGTCAAACTGAACTGATTACGGACATGTTATGTCAATTCGGACTAAAGATAGCTGGAGAATCTCCTGTAGCATCCTAGTGTTGCTTACGAGTCTCTGGACGTCCGCATCTTATTCCTGCCCCGGACTTCTCCTCGGTCAGCATCTTCCCTTCAACGATCGAAGTCTCATCAATCGAAATCGCCTGGCTCTCTATGTGAAATCAGGACGAAGTTGGCATCCTATACCGATGCAACTGGATCCCCTTGACAAGGAAGGCAGTCTGCAGTTTCCTAAAAATCCTGCTTGGAAGAGCGACCCTCTCACTCTTAACGACCGTTTGAGTTTTAACATCGATCGTTTCTCGGAACGTTATGATGGAAAGAATGCTGACGCTTTGCCCTGCGGTCCACGCGAGATGGTGGAACTCAGCTATCAGGGAAAATACGCGTATCTCATGACCTGCGAGCCTGATCCTCTGGCCAATGCCGGAAGGCCTGTCACCCACGAAGAAGCCAGGAGAACGGTAACGTCCAACGATTACAGTTATCGTTATACGGCCACGAATCACCTGGTCTTTGAACAGATTCAAGTGGCGTCGCACGACGGCAAGGGCATGATCCCTGTAGCGAGGGATTCGGATCTTTTGATCGTGAGCGATGTTAAAAAGTTTTTCACCCTCTATTTCGACTCCTCTGATATCGATGCAGAGATCGTGCATAAGCGTCAGGGGCCATTGGGTTTGATGGGTGGAATGGAGTTCTTTCTGCACATTCTCGCCTTTAAAATTGATATGCAGCTCCTGCCTGAGGTGAACTTCTTCGAGGATTCCCTTTTCATGCCCATGAGCATGACACTTCCCGTGAATGCGGCCAAATACCTCAGGCGAGGAAGCGGAATTTATTATTCCTGGGTCCCGGAAAAGGATGTGGAGTGGCAGTGGGACAAGAGCGAGCTCGATGAATTGAAACTCGAACTTCTCAATCCCAATGGTACAGGGCCACTCAGTATGCCCAATCCCAAACACTGCAATGCTCGTTTCTGTCACTACACCATCGTCGGCAAAGCGAAAAACCGACCTTTTGTGATGAACTTCAAGATTGCGCGCAAAGCGGCTGAATTGGGATTTTTTCCGCAGCTAATCCGCGATGTGCCCGCCGCTGAGAAGAAGATCAATCATAAATTGGGTAAGTTTCCGGGTGAAGGACGCATCGCTATTTATTTTGAAACAGCCCGTCTGCCGGAAGGTACGCACACCTGGGATTTTTGGATCTATTTTCCTGACAAAAATGCCAATGAACAATGCAGCTTTAAAATCAAGCGCGAGAACGTCAGTCAACTCCTTCCGAGGCCCCGTCCATGAGATACCTTCCCGCGATTCTTTATCATCTGCTGCCCCTCATTCCCCTAGCCTTTGGGTTCTATTACCTCGCCGTTGCCATCGTCATGCTCGTGATGCTTGCCTACGTAAAGGTGCATAAGCTCAAGCTTCAGGAAGCGGAAAATGAAAAGAAAGGGATGAAGGATCCGGGCGTGAGCCGGGTGATTGCATTCTGGGAGCGTTTGACATTCCTGCCGCGAGTGAAGAACGAAAACCAAGGATAAGGCGGGGGATTTGCCCCTGGAGCCGAAACGCCAGGGACTATGGAAAAGACAAAAATTATCCGAGTTGTTGCTCGACGAAATCCCAGTTGACGAGATTCCAGAAGTTTTCAACGTACTTCGGACGCGCGTTGCGATAATCGACGTAGTATGCGTGTTCCCAGACATCGCAAGTCATCAAAGGCTTGAGGCCGCTGGTCATGGGATTGCCAGCATTGCTGGTTTTCTCGATGGCCAATGATCCGTCAGCTTTCTTAACCAACCACGCCCAACCCGAAGCGAATTGAGTCTTAGCGGCTTCGCTAAACTGCTCTTTAAAGGCATCGAAAGAACCGAAGTTCTTAGTGATAGCTTCGCCGATTTTGCCAGACGGAGCACCGCCGCCCTTTGGCTTCATGCAGTACCAGTAAAATGTGTGGTTCCAGACCTGGGCTGCATTGTTGAAAATACCGCCGTCCGTAGTCTTAATCAGGTCTTCGAGGCTTTTATTCTCGTTCGGAGTACCAGTAACCAGTTTATTCAAGTTATCGACGTAGGCTTGATGATGCTTACCGTAATGGTATTCCAGTGTTTCCGCAGAAATGTGCGGAGCCAGAGCATCTTTTGCGTAAGGAAGTTCAGGGAGTTTAAAGGCCATAAATTTTCTCCTTCTAAGGCAAGAAACCCTACTATAGACAGGGCGTTCGCTCGGAACAAGAGTTTTGACCTCTCCCGCTTTGACGTGGGATAGACTCCGGATGGGTTTCCGACTCATTTCTACATGAGGAAGTCGTTGACGATCGAATGGGCGAGAGTATCGGAAACCGCTTTAAATCGCGCTTCCAACGACTCGTCGTAATGAAGAAAGGCGCTCTCGGTCGGAGTGATTGTCACCGGTCTGAGACTTTTAAAGGTAATTCCACTCGAATAATTCCGATTGAAAAGCAAAGCGCGCGATTTCAAATCGTAGACATTGACGTGTACACCCACGGTTACAGCTTCATCAGTTGTCCAGGTACCGGCTCGGCGGATGTTTCGATAATCTTCGGGATTTTTCTTGTCGGTATCCGATTCAGGAGGATCTTTACTCAGAGCTTCCTGACTTGGTGTTCCCGCAGGATTCACACGCGCTCCCGTGATGGTCACAACCATGAGGGCATCGGCTTCTTCCTGATTGGTGAGCGTCACACGACCGTTCTTTACGATCTCACGTTGCACAGCCGACCAGAGGAGTTCGTGAGGAATGACTTCACGGCTGCTATCCCAGACGGACTCGACGGCCAGAGTCTGGATCCCGAGGGGGTTCCGCATAGCCGTATTGGTAAATCGGTAGGCACAGGCGCCACTGATGATAGGCAAAAGTAGGCAGATGCCAAGGCTGCGCGCGTGAGTTAAAATCGACATAGAAAATCTTTCCAGAAAAATTAACTTGTTGGAGCCCAGATGCTGCATCAGGATCGTCGCCCTCGACCACCCGTTATCGGGAGTCTAACGAGTGCCAATGCTGAGTTCAATCGCTGGCTCGCTCAGAACAGTCACACGCGACTCCCGGATGCCTTGGGGCATATTTGGGTCTGTACGGGCAATGTTCAAATCTTGCCAGATCCGGTCAATCTGCATGCTGCAATTCATCGTCTGAGTTTTGAAGTCAAAACCGAGATCAGTCAGCATATTTTGCTCAAAATCGGCGTCCTCGACGCGTCAAAGGATCAGAGACTCTTGAGCTTGATGGATCATAGCACCATCACCGTTCTTTACCAACGACCAGCTTTCGAGACCAACGCAGCTGACAAGCTCAGGACTCAAGCTGCGGAAGATCTTATAAAAATCAGGAAAGCCATGCTCTCCGTGAACCTTTCGGGTCTTTATAGAACTGTTGTGGGACGCTGGGTCGATAAGCGTTTCCATATGACCTATCCGCTTATAACTTCGCCTCAGATCAAGATTAATCTTGAAGTCTAATAGCGATTTTAATATATTTTTCAGGTTTTTTCGCAAAAAAATGGATTCTTAATGTCTTGCTAAAGAAAGATCCGAATATGGACTTCGTCCCCGAGTTAGTAGATGGTGCGGTTGTCCTGAATGCCGTTGACGTGTGCAGTATCGGCAACGACTGTCGCCAATGCACAGAGCTTTCCGTCGGCATCCACAACTGGCTCGTGGCTCACCAGCTTCGCTATCTCATTCTTGATTTTCAAGATGAGAAAGAAGTTTGTGTCACTATTCTCACCGAACTCCTTCAGCTCCGTAAGCGCATGCGTTTCCCTTTTCTTTTTTGCGGCGTGATGGAATCACCGCGCAAATTCCTGCTTTCTTACGCTTATAACGACCATCCCTTCTTCACCGTGCCCGAGGATGCCGTCGCCTTTCTGAAGTCCAAAGAAGCGGGCGCCCTGAGCTCGGACTTTGGCAATATCAAGTTCGGTGAGCCTATCCCCTGCACTCGTTCGCGCAACTACCGAACGGAAGAAGTTGATGTGGAAGCGGAAGCGGACGAACCGGACGCGGAGTCTTAAGGTTTAATCATTTCTCACAAAAAACCCAGGCCGATATGGACCTGGGTTTTGTCATTTTAAAGCTTAAATTAGCGCAAACGACCCAATTCCAACAGTCTGGATTCGGTGGCTTCAAAATTGGCGGCTGCTTCCAGCCACTGCTCTTCGTTGCCGTCTAGCTGGGTTTGAATCGTGCGCACTTCGTCGTGAATCTTCTGAGCTTCGGTATAAGCCGAAGGGTTGACCTTCGTCAGCTTTTCTTCCAGCTTATGCATACCCAATTTCATAGGCGCCTGATCCTTCTCCAGCTTTTCCATCAGCTTTTGAAGGCGCATTCGTTCGCGCTTCAGGTTCTTGACCTCTTCTTCGTTCACGACCGGAGCGGCTGCCCTCTCCTTCTCTCTTTCCTTTTCTTTCTTCTTCTCTTCATCCCTTGCGGTATTCCCTTTGCTCATTTCTTTGCTAGGAGCCAATACGTTCGGGAAGCCGATTTTAGCTGCCATGCTCTGATAATCTTCGAGCTGACCGTGGAACAAAGCCGAACGGCCATCGGGCAGCATGACAAAGATATGCGTGGCGATCGAATCGATAAAGTTTCGATCGTGACTCACGAAAAGGAGAGTGCCGTCATAGCTCTTCATGCCTTCGATGAGAATCTCAACCGACGTCATATCCAAATGGTTGGTTGGTTCGTCGAGGACGAGGAAGTTGGCCTGCTGCACGAGGGAACGGCAAAGCGCGACGCGCGCCTTCTCTCCACCTGACAGTACCTTGATCGGCTTAAATACATCGTCCCCACTGAACAGGAATGAGCCCAGGATTCGTCTGGCATCCTTTTCGCCGAGATCGATGCGAACGTCGAGAACGTTGGTGAGAATCGACTCTTCAAAGCGAAGTGTTTCTTCCTGGTTCTGTGCGAAGTAAGCCGGCTTTACGTTATAGCCAAACTCAAATTCACCCGAACGGGCTTCGATCTGCCCGGCAATGGTCTTGAGGAAGGTCGATTTGCCAATACCGTTGCTGCCGATGATGGCAATGCGCGCCTGCTTTTCGACGAGCAGTTGAATGCCGGATGCGAGCGTGGTCTTGTAGCCGATGCTCAAATCCTTGACCTTCAAGATCTCGCGGCCTGACGGAGGGGCTGGCGGCAGTTTGAAGACCAGGCTTTGTTCCGTATTAACTGTGCGAATATCATTTTCAAGGGCACGAATCCGTTCGATCTGCTTGGCCTTGGATTGGGCCTGACTGGCTTTAGAAGCCTTGGCTCCGAAGCGTTCGACGAAGGATTCCAAATGTTCACGTTGGGATTCAAGGTTGGCTCGACGGGCATCGAGCTGCTCAGCTTCGATCGCTCTTTGTTCGAGCATGGCGTCGAAGTTGCCTTTGTAAGGTCTCAGCTCGCCGTGAGCCAGATAAAGGGTCAAGGTTGCAAGGCGGTTGAGCAAAGCCCTGTCGTGCGAGACGAAGAGCAGGGTTCCGCGGAAACTTTGCAAATAACGTTCGACCCAAACCAAGCTCGGAAGGTCCAAGTGGTTGGTAGGCTCATCGAGAATCAAAACATCAGGCTCGTTCAAAAAGACTTTGCCCAGTTCAAGGCGCATTCTCCAGCCGCCCGAAAGCGAGCGTGGATCGGCCGCACAGAGCTCATCGCTAAAGCCAAGCCCACCCAGGATGGAGCTGGCTCGTGAATCGAGACTATACCCACCGGCCTGGCGATAGAGGCTCTCCGCCTTTTCAAAGGCTGAGATGCGTTCGTCGGAGCTATCGGTCTCGAGCAGAACGAGCTCTTCATCCATCGATCGTTTGAGAACCGAGAGCGTTCTGTGGCCTGCGACGCACTCTTCGAGCACAGTCGGAGCCGGGTTGGCCTCAGGCTCCTGAGGCAGGTAGCCCAGGCGCAAACCCTGCGAGCTCAGAATGCGACCGCCATCGATCGCTTCCTGTCCGCAGAGGATGTTGAGCAGAGTAGTTTTTCCCGCTCCGTTCGCACCGACCAGTGCAATCTTTTCACCATCCGGGAAACGATAATTCACATGATCGAGGACAGTACGAGAGCCGAAATTCTTGAACAGATTGTCAATGGCGAGCATTTTGGGAGCCTATTATGTTCCACTCTTACCGAGAGATTCCAAGTCGTGATTTACGGCTTCGAGGTTCTCTCGAACGGTATCGAGCTGATCGGCCAATGGATAATCTTTGAGCGCTTGCTCAAGAAAATTCTTGGCCTGTTTGAGATAAGTTGCTTTGGCTTTCGTATCGTTCAAAGGTGCTGCGTTCGAAAAAGCTTCCGCTGCCTTCGCTCGCAAATCCTTCACAGCACGATTGCTGTATTGCTTTTGTTTTTCCTGCGCCTGAGCGTAGTAAGGATCTTCTTTCTTGATGCGGCTTACATGATCAATCGCAGATTTGTAGTCGCGTTTGTCAGCAAGTTTCTGCGCAGCTATGAGAAGAGTGTCGCTGCCCATCAGATCCAGAGCGGCATTGGGATCCACGGCTGGCGGCGTTGGAGCAGCAACTCCCGCAGGAGTACCAGGAACCGGAGGAGTACCCGGAACTGCGGTTTCGGCCGTGCCTGGAGCAAAAGGCGTCGGGACGACGGGAGTGACTGGAGTTTCGACCACCACTGCAGCAGCGGGCATGGCCGCGTCAGTAGCCATCAGATCGGGCCACTCGGCGCCCCGTTCTTTGATCGCGGTATCAATATGCGTACGAAACGCGTCGCTGTTTTTGGTGTGCAGCAAGAGCTGTTTCGTCAGGAGGAGGCTGTCGTGATTTTTCAGCGCAGGGTTATTGCGAAGCGCTGTTCCAAGATCGACTTCGAGATCAAGGAAGGTCTTTTCAAGCGACAGACCTGCGGTGTTATCGGCGGTCTGGTTCGTATGTAGATCCTGCGATTGGAAGCTTGAGCGACGCTCCCAGTCTTTCTGCAGCATACGCATCTGTGTCACGACAAAAATCGCTTCTTCCAAAGAACCGGGTTGGGTTGGATAAAGCTGAGTTGCGCGCATGAGATCGTCTTCATTCATGGGCACTTGCATGTTGTTTGTTCGGGCCCAAAGAGCAGGCGCATCCGCAGTCGCTGGACCAGGGGTCGGCGCTGAGGGGGGAGTTGCTGGAGTGGAACCTACAGTGCCGCCCGGAATTTTCTGGCCTTCTTTGGCGATAGGCTGCTGTCTGTGCGATTGTTTGTGTCTCTTTGGAGTCGTTACGCAAGCCGTTGTACATGAGAGTAGGCTGATCAACAGAGCTTTGGAAAAGCGAGAACTCATCGCAATGATCCTTTGCAGAGCCCACCGTGGGGCAGGCTGGAGAAATATGCATCAGATGCTAGCGGATTTTTAGGAAAGTTCCCAGGAGAACGATGGAGTACGCCAGGATTTTCTAGATCCCGGGCCCTTAGAAATCCATCGAAAGCCCGAGCAACATGCGACGGTCCTCTTTTGGGGTGGAGCTGCTCGAGATATCCCTGCCATAAGTGGAGAATTGGAGTGAGATGACACCGACTTCAACTGTCGTTCCGAAGGTGAAATAACCTTGGCTGAGGCCCATTCCGACTGTAAAAGGCGAGCGTTCCAGAGGATTGCCCACAAAGAGCTCGATGCCGGCGTGGAGTTGCTTGATGGGTTCAATGCCTTCCAAGCCATAGTGAGCGTCACCGACGGTAATAGGAAGATGATGGAGATCAAGAGCGACACGGGCGGCAAGTTTGCTGCTGAAGCGCGGTGTCATCGATAGTCCCAGACGAATATCAGTAGGATCGACTGTGGAAATCGCCTCGGGGTTTTCAAAGTTCCCACTGAACACTGTCCCGCAAACCTTTTCGCGTTTCTTGCTGAAGGGGTTCAAATAATCCTCTTTACAGCCGGTCGGTGCGTTGAGCATAGACACGCCGATGGTTGGAAACCAAAAGTCGGCAACGGTCCACAAAAATCCAAGATCGACTCCCAGTGCCGATGAGCGGTTGGATCCTTTTTTGATTCGGGACTGAAGTTCTTTGCCCTTTTTTAAATCGGAAAGAGGGATCTTGTCTTCATAGGCGTAACGCGCCACGTAACGGGCGACGACGCCCGCACTGATGCTGTGGCTTTTGTCCGTGAACGACATTCCATAGACCGCGCCGAGATCCGAAATCGCGGTGGTTTTTGCCAGCTCCGCATTGTCGTCATCGACTACGGACTGCAGCGTGGTACTCGAATAGACGCCCGCGACCGACGGTAACCCGCCTGCCTCAAACATGATGAGAGGAAAAACGGCGGTCGTCGCCCAAAAAGGCTTGTCCTTGAGAGTGTCTGCTTGATCGGCAACCATTCCGACATCCTGCGATCCGCTGTTGCTGCTGACGCCCTGTATAAAATTGCGACTCGCGGTGTTCGCGCCGATGATGATATTCGGGGCTTTGATCAGGTTGATGGCGCTGCGACCTCGGGGTTTGGTGCCACGGGCAAGACCCGCTGGGTTGGTCCACACAGCGTTTTCATCGTTGGCGATTGCTGTAAAAGCTCCGCCGATGCCCTGGGGTCTGACCGGCGTGAAGGATTCTGGAATCTCCTGCGCACGCGCGAGCGTGGAGATGACAAGCATTCCAAAGCAGAACATTCCAAAGGCCCAAAAATGAGGTCTCAACATGGATCGCCTTTCTCTCTTCAAAGTCCGCGGCTCAGACTCAAGGTCGTGGGTCAGCTTCAACGCGCTTCGAAGTTGTTGAGAGTTGCCAATTCCTCAATATTGCGATTGAGGCTTCGGATCTCTTTGTCTCTTTGATTAAGCAAATCACTGAGAAATGCGATTCGCTCATCTTTGAGGCGAATAAGTTCGTTCTTGGTCGCTAAGAGTTCCTTCGACAGTTCGGCGTTGCGACTTAACGCATCTTGGGCGAAAGTCAGTAGGCCAAGAGAATCTTGTGAAAAATCAATATGTTCGATATCAAGTTCGGGCTGGGGTTCGGCCGGAACCTTGAATGATTTTTCGAGGAAAGATGGGATTTTTGGCAAAACCTTCCCCGGTGCCCTGGGATGAACATTAAGTTCCGGTAATGTTTCAACTTCCGCGGCAAATATGGGTTCTTTATCTGCGACTTCGCTCGCCTTAGGCGTCTCGAAAGCCTGCACGTCGGGCATGATCAGGATCGATTCGTTAACGAAGCGGGCAGAAACCTGGCCCTCTTCAATCAGCTCCCAAACCTTGTCTTCCGTGATTTGGCTCTTTCTGGCAAATTCCGCCAAAGTCGGAGCCATTTTCTTGGGTTCGTTTTCAAAAACAGGTTCTCTGCGAATATCCATTGCCTTACCCTTTTCGCCTAATCTTTTTACTAAATCTTCCGAATGATCTCGGTGAAACCACAGGTGTTTTCTTAATGCTCTTCGAGGGACTTTTTTATGAAAAAGTTATGGATCAAGTGGAAAGGCAAATTTCTCAAGAAACTGCCTATCTTGATCATCTGCACCATAGTCATGGGGCTGAGTTATACCTGGTTGATGAAGCATTACTTCAATTTTACCACGGGCAAAGAAGATGCGCTGTATACCATAGAAAGTAAGATCTTCGATTATAAGCTGAGGCTGCGTGGCAAACAAAAGCCGACGGGGAAAATCGGAATTTTGGCACTCGACGAAAAAACCATCAAAAACTTCGGCGAATGGCCGATATCCAGACGCTATTATGCCAAGGCTTATGACAATTTGAAGAAGGCCGGGGTGAAATGGATCGGCTACGATGCGATCTACGCCGAAGCGGAAAAGGCGAGTATTGCAGATGTTACCAAGGAACTTTCGGAATTAGAGAAATCCGGACTCAACAAAGATGTTTTGAAGAAATCGATGGACGGTATTCAAAGTCTCCGGGAGATCAGCCCTGCGGACCAAACATTTCTGAACGGCATGCAAGGCTTTGAAAACATCGTCATGGGATACTTCTATTTCGGGAGTAAGGAAGAAGCCAAGCGCAACATGGGCGATCGCCCCCGCTTTGAACACATTGAATCGATCCTGAGCTCGGAAATCCAGGGTATCGACATGCCTAAGGGCAAAAAGCTTGGTGACTACAACCTGAGGCGCGTGGAAGGCATCACGCTGAACACAACGTTTTTAAGTCAGGGAACGCCTCATTTTGCATTCTTTAACAACGATGCGGATGAAGACGCTATCAACCGCTGGCTGACGCTTGTCGCCAACGTCGATGGTCACCTCATGCCTTCCCTGGCGCTAAAAACGGTGGCGGAATCTCTCAACCGTGAGCCCTTCATCTTTTTCAATAACACCGGCATCGAAAGCATGGCCCTCGTGAACCGCGACGACGAAAGTGATTCCATCGAGATTCCCATCGATTCCAACGGTCAGGGACGCATTCTCGTCAACCCCCGAGGGCCAAGCCAGACTTTCCATCACTATAGCTTTGTGGACGCCTACAACGATACGTTCTCACCCGCCGAACGCAAGGCCCTCAAAGGCATAACTCTCCTGATGGGAGCAACAGCGACGGGTATCAACGATACACGTCCGAGTCCATTCGATCCGGCGATCGACGGAGTCGAAAACCATGCCTCCGGTATGGACAACATCGTCAAAGGTGATTTCTACAAAAGGCCTACGTCCATTTTCAACACCGAACGCATGATCGTCATCGGTGCAGGCATACTCTTCACCATCATGTTGATCTATAGCCCCGCGGTCGTCTCTGGTATCTTCCTAATCACCTTTTTTGTGGGTCTTTACTACATCGACAAAACCTTTTGGTTCGGTAAAGGCATCTGGACCTTCACAGCGATTCCCTGCATGGAAGTCTCGCTGATGTTCACCCTCGTCACACTCTTCAAGTATATGACGGAAGAGCAGGAGAAAAAGAAGGTCAAAGGCGCTTTCCAACATTATCTTTCACCGGAAGTTATCGATCAGGTTCTTGATAATCCCGATCAGTTGCGACTCGGCGGGCAACGTAAAGAATTGACCGTATTCTTCTCGGACGTGCGTGGTTTCACTAGCATTTCCGAAACATTGACGCCCGAAAAACTGTCCGAACTTATGAACGAATATTTCACCCCGATGACCGGTATCGTATTGCGCTCCAAAGGCGTTCTCGACAAGTACATCGGTGATGCGATCATGGCTTTCTGGGGCGCCCCGCTCGAGATGGAGAACCATGCTGATGTTGCCGCAGGCGCGGCGATTGAAATGCTCTATGCTCTTGATAAACTTAGAATCGAATTCAAAAGGAAGGGCTTGCCCGACATCGATATTGGTATCGGTCTCAATTCGGGCCCGATGTCGGTTGGTAACATGGGTTCAGGAGAACGATTTACCTACACCGTCATGGGCGACTCGGTGAACTTGGGTGCTCGCCTGGAAGGTTTGACCAAGGAATATGGTATCAAATTGATGATCAGTGAGTTCACCCACAAGCTGCTCCCTAAGGATAAATACTTTACCCGCGATCTCGATGACATCCGTGTAAAAGGTAAGAACGAGCCGGTCAAAGTCTTTCATTTGATGCGTCCCGATTTCTTTCCCGATCCCAATATGATCAGAGAATTTATCGCCTATTTCGAAGCCGGACGACGCGCTTATACAGCTCAGGATTGGACCGTCGCTCAGGATCAATTCGGCAAGTGCCTCTTCATGAAACCAGATGACAAGGCGACGTCGATTTATCTCGATCGAGTTGGCCACTATGTGGATGAGTCTCCGGGAATCACCTGGGATGGGGTCTACACCTTCAAACACAAATAAAACAGCCGAAACAAAAAAACCCCCGATCAAACGCAATGGCATTCGCTTAAGACACTAAGTTAATGTGGTTGAGAAGAAGTTCTCAGCCACTTTTCTATTGGTAATACTGAGGATATGAAAAAAATCGCCGCCCCTGTATGAAGTTAATTAACAATTACAAACAGTTAACTTCGAGGCGGCGATGAACTTAGATCATTTTATAGCTAGTTTTCAGCAATATTTAAATGAGCAATGTTACGAATGCGACCAAATAAACTTAGTGCGAAAGCGATTGTTTAATACTCGACTTTTGGCGATTTCAATTTTGACTCTGATCGCTGATCGAGCTTCATCGGGGTATAAACTTCTCTCGAGTTTTATCACTGCAGATAGCAAAGACGGTGATGGGCACATCTTTCCAGGATTTTGCGCCTCATCCTTCTCAGTCGCTCGTAAAAAATTATCACCATATTTTTTTGTTGATTTATCTCAGTGGATTTATCGTTACCTAGCAAAAGAAGTCAGTTCTGATCTTTGGTTTGGAAAGCATATCTTCGCTATCGATGGCATGAAGGTTGTGTTGCCCAAAAAGCTTGAAGATGATGGATTTGACGATATGGGTAGTGGTTCGTATTATCCTCTTGGAATGATCTCGAGCCTATTTAATCTGCAGCTAGGAATTGCTTATGATGTCATACTTTCACAGCATGGTGATGAAAGAGCCAGCGCTCAGGCCTTGCTTCCTTCTTTGCCAAACGATAGTGTCTTGATCGCTGATCGGGGCTATTTCAGTTTCGAGCTATTACACGCTGCAAAACAGGAGAAAGTGGACCTGATACTCCGGATCTCACAAGCTGGATGCCCAAAGGAAATAAGCGATTTCATTAAAAGCAACTCCAAGCAGCTGATTGTTAATCTTACATCCAGCTTGCCAACTCAACGAAAGGCAATTCGGAAAGGCTTTGCTGTTACTCCAGTTACAGTTCGTCTAATTTCATATACCCGCAAGAAAAAGCGTTTTGTTTTGTTAACCACCCTATTGGATCCTCAGATTTCCGCGTCGGATATCGCAAATCTTTACGGCTGCAGGTGGGATATAGAAGAACACTTCAAGCTCCTGAAAGAACAGATGAATATTCAGAAATTTAAGGCGCATAGCCTCTCTGGTGTATTACAGGAGATATTTGCAGCTATTTTCATGGCAACAATTGCTCAAGCAACTGTTGTGATCGCAAAAGGATCGAAAATAAAAAAGAAAAGTAGAATGAATTATTCCGTAGCATCAATAGTAAAAAGCCTTAGAAAAGTCGTTGTTCCAATTTTTCAAGGCATCTTGTCCCTAGGTGTTGGCTGGGGATTCCTCTTGAACAAAATTATAGAAATATCTAAAAGCAAGTTTAGGCCAGGAAGGTCATATCCAAGGAAATCGAATAAGCCGATCGGAAAGTGGGTCCCTTGCTAGCAATGGCATTCGCTGTTAAGCGAATGCCATTGCGATCAAACGAGGGTTTTTTTATGGCAAAATTTTAGAAAAACTTGCCAAAACGAAGATTGAGGTAATAGATGCGAAGCTGGGCTGTGGTTTCCTCATCCAGCCTTTGGTTCGGAGTCTTGTCCTTCACAAATTTCGAAGTGAGCTCCACATCGGCATCGGCATCATAGTAGATTGTACCGCCCAGGGGGATAGCCGATCCTATCCAATCCGCACCGATGTAGGTGCCCCAGGGACCTCGCCATTCGCTGCCTATGAACAGATCGAGGGCATAAATCGTGGTGGAAAACTTGGTTTGAATGGCCCCGGCATTGATAGCTGAACCCTTCCACCCATAGTCACCCTGAATGCGATCGATATTGAGGCCGGCACCTCCGTATAGAAAAGGAAAGAGTGTA
Organism: Oligoflexus sp.; assembly: GCA_014377445.1. GTDB lineage: Bacteria > Bdellovibrionota_B > Oligoflexia > Oligoflexales > Oligoflexaceae > Oligoflexus. The sequence continues at coordinate 81,258 of JACMPP010000114.1, read as the reverse complement.
TAGCGGGCGTAGGTCCTGAGGCTATTGCTGGTCGCGTCAATGAATTCCGTTGCTCCATCGATTGAACTGTCTTCCAGTGCCGACTGGGTGTGCAGAAGACTGCCTCCGAAGCTTAGCTTGGGTGTGTAGGTGTAGAGATATTCAAGGCCGCCTCCCGAACCAAAGTAGTTCACGGCCCCTATGAGTCCAAAGGAGTGCCGACGAGGCTGCGCATTGCCTTGGAGCTGCTGCACAGCATCTTCGTTGTACCAGCTGTCTTCGTCCGGAACGGGCACGTTGAAATCCGACGATGCGCCTGTGCCAGGGGCTGTTGGAGTATTTCTACGGGCCGGTGCCTTCTTTTGGGCTTTGCCTGCTTTCGGCTTTGCCGTCCCACTGGCAGCGATGCTAGTCTGGGCGTATAGATCAGGAGCAAGAACCTCACTTACTGCAAGCATAAACAGTAGAGCGATTGCCAGGCTTTTCAGCACGGACATGTTTTCTCCTTAGAGGAAATGCATAAGTTGCGAAGTCGAAGTATAACATCCAGGATAAGCAGAAACTGAGTCTAGGTAAATCAAAGAAGGGGCGACCATGGAGAAAATTACGATAATCGGGCTTGGCAATATGGGAAGTGCCCTCTTGCGAGGCTTGCTGAAATCGCCCGGGCTGACGAGCAAAGGTCTTGCTATCTATGACGTGGATTCCGCGCGGGTCAAGAGTCTTGTGTCGAGTTCCCGGGTCATCGGGTTGAATTCCCTAGCCGACGTGCAACGCGAAAACAATGTCGTGATACTCTGCATTAAGCCCCAGGATCTGCACGGCGTCGCCGAGAGTCTGCAAGGAAAGCTGGAGGCGAGCTGTCTGCTCATCTCCATCCTGGCTGGCAAAAAAACAGAATCAGTGGCGGCCGAACTGGATTTTAAAGGCCCGGTGATTCGTGCGATGCCGAACATCGCGGCGGTCATCGCGCAAGCGGCGACGGCTATGGTTGCCAACAGCGTTTGTACGCCGGAACAAAAAGAGATCGCCGAGCATATTTTCAAAGGTGTCGGCGAAGCGTTCTGGACCAAGGAAAGCCTGATGGATACGGTTACCGGCCTTTCCGGGAGTGGCCCCGCTTACATCTATATGGTGATTGAAGCTCTGGCGGACGGCGGACTTAAGATGGGCATGCCGCGTGAACTCGCCCTCAAACTCGCCACGCAGACAGTTCTGGGTGCCGCCGCGATGGTTAAGGAAACCGGTCTTCATCCCGCTGTTCTCAAAGATCAGGTGACGACGCCGGCCGGCACGACGATCTCCGCTCTGCACGAGCTTGAAGAACGCGGCCTGAGATCGATGTTTGTCAGCGCGGTGGAGAAGGCCACCAACCGTTCGATCGAGCTTGGGAAGGCTTAAGAACGGCAACTTAGACTCTCAAAGCGGACGAATTGATGTTCGCCGCTTTGCTGAAAGATCGCTTTGACGTTATAAGCCTCTTCAATGGCCGATGCCTGGAAGATCTCGGACAAGGGGCCGCATTGCAAGATGCGCCCTTGTTTAAGGAGCAGACCGTGGGTAGCGAGAAGAGCTAGGGTATGGAGATCATGATGCGAGAAAATCAGCGTTTTGCCATCATCTCTCAACTCATGAAAGAGATGAGTCAACTGCAGTGCGGCATCGATATCAAGGTTAGAAAAAGGTTCATCCAGCAAGATTAGCTTCGACTCTGAAGCCAAAGCCCGCGCGATATCCACTTTCGTTTGTTCGCCGCGACTCAGCGAGTTGTAACTTCGATTCGCCAAGGTCTCGATACCGATTCTGTGAATCGCTGCGTCGGTGATCCTGCGGTCCTCGGCCTGAGCAAAGCCCTGGTGGATCGAATAACGCCCCATCAGTACCAGATCGCGAACCACAAAACCAAAAGGCAGGGCTTGGCTCAGTGGCACCCAGGCGAGCTTTTCGGGCCTACCGAGGATGGTTCCTGAGCTTGGGCTGAGAAGATCCGCGAGACAGCGAAGCAGGAGTGTTTTCCCCGCCCCATTGGGGCCCAGTATCGCAAAGAGAGATGCGGGAGGCACTTCAAAACAGATCTCATGCAAGAGCGTCTTGTCATTGATATTCAAACTGAGTTGGTCGATTTTCATGCCGCAATGCCCCTGCGTCTTTTATAGAGGATCCAAAGAAAGAATGGTGAACCAAAGAGGGAGATGAGAATGCCCACTTGGATTTCACTGGGGGCAATCATTGTCCTCGCAGCGAGGTCAGCAATGAGCAGTAGACTCATGCCATTGATTGCGGAGATGACCAATAACTTCTTATGATCCGGCCCCACCATAAGCCTGGAGAGATGGGGAACGACCAGACCGAGGAAGGGAAGTACGCCCCCGATGCTCACAGCCGTCGCCACTAAAGTCGATATCACGATAATACTCTGGATCCGAAGGCGTCGTAATTTTAATCCAAGGGTATGGGCCACTTCGCTGCCGAGGCTGAGGACGTTTAGCTGATAACTGATTCTCACGCTAGCCAAAAGTGCAAGGCCGATTGGGAAAACACCGATAAGGACATGGTCCCAGGTCTTTCCGCTCAAAGTCCCCATGAGCCAGTTCATCATCGCCGGAGCTTTGTCGAATTCCTTCAGCGATAGCGAGAGGAGGAAGGTGCTGATCGCACTTAAAATACCATTGATCGCAAAACCAACTAAAAGCAGATCCTCGACCGCAGAGAAATTCACGGATCGGGCGAGAGCCAGAATGAGAAGCGTCGTCAAAACACAGCCAACGAACGCAAAGATGGGAAGGGTCCAGAGTCCCGCTGTGTGGAGGCCAAAAAAGAACGCGATTATAGCTCCAAGGGAACCCCCGCTGCTGATTCCGATCACGGATGGGCTGGCCAGTGGGTTGCGAAAAAGGCCTTGAGTCAACATACCTGCGCAAGACAGAGCAGCTCCGACAATACAGGCACAGACAATACGGGGAAGGCGAATGGAGAGCAGAATGTGGCTCGTCATATCGTCCGCATCCAATCCGATGAGTTGCCAGGGATAGAGAGCAGCGCCACCGAAGGACCAGGAGACGAAGAAAGAAAGTATAAAAACCACTGTGCAGAGTATCAATATATTAGAATACGAGAACGAACGAGGTCTCAAACCATTCTCCAAGGTATCAGCAAACTATGTAAATACGGGCATTAGCAGGGCAAGGCAAGACACAGATTGGCCTGTCCGAACTTAAAGCGGAAATTCTCGTTTTTATGGAATTGCGAGGCCTCATTTCGAATGGATCGATCATTGTGAGCAAGTGACAAAACTCCACCGCAATCTTTCTTTTGTCTTCTAAACTCACTGCAAACCCAGATCCACTGAGACGTACAAAGGTTCACACTGAACATTAAATTGATCACCGTTTACATGAGCTCCTGAAAAAAGCGGCGATCTCAGCATTTTGAGTTTTTACTTCGCGGAATTTAACGACTCCCAAAATTTGCGCACGCTTCTTGCAAAATCCCACTGAGCTTAGTCTGTTCAAAACAAGATCTTAGATAATCTTTGTCGAAGTTTGAAACAGGCTTTTGATCGGAGTGATCTTTTCGAGTGAAAGTGATCGCTATGTTATTCATTAAAACTAAACAAATCATATTGACGCCCTAGCTGGGAAGTCCTATCAGCTAATGTCATATGGGTTTGGTTTTAGGAGCGCCTGGTTTGAAATTGCGACGTTACATTGCTTTATTGCTAACAACACTTGCGCTGTTCGCCTGCGGAAGGACGGATGTGAAGAGCAACGTCTCCTTGAGTGGAGGGGTGCTAGCTCAAACGGCTACAAATAGCGTGGTTCGTATCGCAAGCCAGGGCCAGTCTTACTGTACAGGCGTTCTCGTCGCCAAAGATCTGGTCGTAACGGCCGCACACTGTCTCACGACCGAAGCCGCCTCCGATTTAACCGTCGTCTTTCCTTTGAGCGTGACAGATAAAAATCGATCGGTTTCCGACTTTCAAAAACTTCGTGAAGACAGCCTCCTTTATTTTCCTAATTTCGACATCGCCTGGATCCGCCTTTCAGCTTCGGCTCCTGAGCCCTACAAACCCGCTCTCATACTCGGGAATAGCAAAGACGTAACGGTTGGCAGCGCTATGACCCTGGTCGGCACTGCGAATGACACGCCTTGTTCCCCTGGCGACGCCGATTGCAAGATCGTACAACTCGCCATCAAACTTAAAAGTTCCTGGTCATCACCCCACTTGGTGAATCTGGCGGTCGTCGATAGTAGCAGTGCGAGTGTTCTAACCGGCACCTGTCCCGGTGATTCGGGAGGTCCTGGCTTTCTCGAACGCAACGGTCAGACTCTTCTATACGGAATCGTTGCTGGCAAAGACCCTATTTTTTCAGGCGAGGGGAATAATGCCTGTGGTTCGCCCATAACCGTTCTCACCCGGGTCGGTGAGTATCAAAAGTGGATCGAAGAATCTTCACGCACCAAGCTCAGTATCGTTGAGCCCGCGAAGGTGATGACCAGTATCGACTTTCTAAATTCAACAGCAGCGGATTCAAGTACGCATGCCACCTGGCAGGAATGGTTTAGCAAACCACTTTCGCGTCAATCGACCTGGATCACTGTCCATAAAATTTTGGAACAGGTAGTTCTTGAGTACCAGAATGAAATTAAGAGCGATCAGATTCCGTTGATCTTTCAAAACGGTGGACAGGCCTGGATCGATAAACTCACATCCCTGCGCAGTCTATCTCTAGGATTTCCTGATCAAGCTGTCGCAATCGATGACCTGCGACCTATTGAAGCGCTCAAGAACTTGGAAGGACTCACCTTCCTGGCTCGATCTTACAAGGGTCTTTCCACACTTGCGTTACTGAGTAAGCTCCACGATTTGACGATCATTGGCCGAGTCCTGGTGAAACCCGAGCAGGGTTCGCTGGCCTGGAAGGACCTCGCCTCGCCTTCGCTACTGAATTTGCATCTGAATCAGCTATCTGCCCTTCAGACAAATGAAATCAACTGGACGCATATGCCTAAGCTCCAGACTCTTGGCGTTGGTTCGCCTACAGGGAAGATGCCGACGTCCTGGATTCGCGAAGAACGCCTTCCCGTATTGGAAACTCTGCAAATTCAAGAGTTCAGTTGTGATCAAGTGACCTGGCCGAAACAAGCGATGCCCAATCTGAAAGCGTTGAGCCTACGATCGACTCTCGCGCCTGCTCAAAACGAACTGAACTGCATCAACTGGGATCTTTTGCCGAACCTCACGGTCTTGAGTATTCAAGGCTATCGCTTGAATCTCGACGAATTCACAGCCCATATGCCTGCCAATCTCGCCGATCAACTCCGTAATCTCGCTCACTGATGTCGTTCCGGGCAGCCCTACACCTTATAGGCGGCTTCCCCTTTAAGTCAGCCATCTTTGCGTCCTTGCATTAGAGCACCGGTTTGCTATCTTCGTAGAGGTCGGTCAGCCTCTGGCATTGCAAGGATTGGTTATTCATGATTGAAGTTCGTTCGATCACCAAAACATATGGTGAAAAAAAAGCTGTAAGTGATCTCAGCTTTTCCATCAACGAGGGGGAAATCGTCGGTCTCCTCGGGCTCAATGGAGCCGGAAAAAGCACGATCCTCAAGATCTTGGGAACCCTTCTGCCGGTTACTGAAGGCGAGGCCTTCATCGCTGGATTTTCGGTACTCCGCCACGCCGAGGAAGTGCGCAAACATATTGGCTACCTTCCGGATATACCCCCGCTATATGATGAGATGACTATTCGTTCCTATCTGGAATTCGTGGCCAAACTCAAAGGCGTGCCGCGGAGCCGGCTCAAAACTTCCGTTGAACAAGCCCTCGATCAAACGAACCTCCTCGACGTTCAGGAACAAAAGCTTTCCGAACTTTCTCACGGGTTTCGGCAACGAAGCAACATCGCACAGGCACTCGTGCATCAGCCAAAAGTCCTGATACTTGATGAGCCGATCAATGGGCTCGATCCGGTGCAAATCGTTGAGATGCGCGATCTGATTCTATCGCTTAGGAAGAAACACACCGTCATTCTCTCAAGTCACATACTCTCTGAAATCACGCGCACCTGTGATCGCATTCTGGTGATCGACCAAGGTCGTCTGGTTGCGGAGGGGACTGAGAGAGATTTGCGAGGCAAGGCCGAAGTCGAATTCGATGTTCGCCTGGAAGTCGATGGCGAAATCAGTTCAATCCGTGATCGCCTTCGTCAGATCGATGGTGTGATATCCCTAAATCAGGTCGATGCCAATTGTGTGACTCTGATCTGCTCCAAAGAAATTCGGCCCGCTTTGGCTGCAGTCGTACATGAATATGGTTTGGGACTGTTAACCCTGGAACGGCGGCAGGCCGAGCTGGAAACCTTGTTTTTAAAGCTTGTGCGGGGGGATAGAGCATGAACAAGATCTTCGTTATTACCATGCGCGAACTCAGATCCTACTTTTCAACCTGGCTCGGCTACATTGTAATTGCCTCTGCGCTCCTTCTGAACGGAGTTCTCTTCAACACCTTTGCTATGGGTGACGCTCCTAAGTTCTCGAGCGATGTGCTTCGGGATTTCTTCTACTTTACCAGTGGCATCGGCATGGTGGCCTCGCTTCTTCTGGCCATGCGCCTGATAGCGGAGGAAAAGCAAACGAAGAGTTTGGTCCTCTTGTTTACCTCGCCTGTCTCGGAACGTCAGATTATATGGGGAAAATTTCTCGCCGCTTTGGCGATTTTTAGTCTGCTCAACCTCTTCAGTCTTTATCTGCCGGCGCTTATCTTTCTCGAAGGAAAAGTGTCTTGGGGGCACGTTTTTGCCGGTTATGCCGGTGTGAGTCTCCTGGGATCAGCCGTGCTTGCGATCGCACTCTATGCCTCGGCCCTCGCGCCCACTCAGATGCTTGCGGGACTTGCTGCCGCGGGGATGACCGTGCTGATGCTGGTGCTCTGGCTTCTCTCGAATAAAGCGGATTCCCCTTTCAAGGAGCTGCTCTCCTATACTTCGATTCACAGTGAGCGCTTTCGACCCTTTACGCTCGGCATCATCCATCTTCGCGATCTCGTCTTTTATTTGAGTGTTGCGATCTTCTTTTTGGAATGTGCGGTTCGGGCTTTGGAACAAAGGAGGGCGCGCGGATGAAGGGTCTTGTCAGACGAATGAGTCTTCTCTTTTTCCTGGTCGGTTCCGCCTTTATCTTTGCTGCGGAACGATATGGTCTCGTGCCAAATCTGAGTCTGCTCATAGGTTTTATTCTCTACGCTGTGGTCTTTCTTCTTGATGCCCTGAGCCTGCGTGGGTCGGAAGGACAACAGAGGATCTATCTTAAGGTCGCTATGGCCTGGAAATTGTCCTGGTTGATTGGAACGCTTCTCTTTATTCTTTCACAGCGCTTTCTCGCCACTCAAACTCTGGTTTCGGTCCTTCTTCAGGCCGCCTCAGCCGCCTTGATCATTCTAGGGGCTTTTGTAGCCTTCGGCGTCGAACTCTCCGCCTTGCGATCTGAGTCTTTCGACGCTCAGGATGCTGTATCGAGACGGTGGCGTTCATCGCTTTCCCTTGGGCTGATCTTCATAGGTCTTCTTGGTATCAACTTTGCCGCGAATAAGAAAGATAGATCCTATGATTTTAGTTATCTTAAGACCTCCCGGGCCGGTGATGCCAGTCGACTCATAGTCGAGAGACTCGGGAAACCTGTCAGAGTCGGAGTCTTTTTCTCCAAGCAAAGCGAAGTCCTGCCGCTCGTGCGTGAGTATTTTCAGAGTTTCCCAGCGGGTCAGTTGAGTTTCGAATATTACGACAAGGACTTTAATCCCGTTCAGTCAGAAGAATTCCGAGTCGCCCGCAATGGCCAGATCGTTGTGATGGAAGGTGAGAAAAGACAGCGCTTTGAGATTGGCGACAAGCTTGAGGAGGCCAAGCGCAACCTGCCTACTCTCGACGCGAGTTTTCAGAAAGCTCTTCTGCAGCTAACGAGCGAGCCGACCATCATCTATTTCACATCTACACATGGCGAAATGCTTTGGGAATCCGGAGCCCCACTGAGAACGATGGCCGCCTTCGAGGCTATGCTTCGTTCCCAAAACTTTCGGGCCCGCCGTCTGACGGCTCTTTTTCAGAATGTGCCTCCGGAGGCTAAGGTCCTGGGTATAGTCGGTCCTGTCACGGGCTTCACCAGCCCGGAGATCGATGCTCTCAGTCGCTTTCTGGCTCGTGGGGGCCGCCTGCTCATCGCACTCGATATCGATAAAGGGGAAAGGGCTGAAGGTGCCTCCGATTTGGGCGATGAAATGCCGAAATTCCTCGATCAAATCGGTCTTCATTATGTCGCGACACCCGTGGCCCATGATGAACGTTTTGTGACGAATGCGCGGGACAAGTCGGACCGCTATTTTGTTTATTCCAATAAATTTGCCGATCACCCGGCGGTATCAACCCTTAAAACCAACTCCGATCGCCTTTCCACGATGAGCTTTCGAACGGGATCCTGGGACGTGACAGCCCATGCCAAGGATTGGGTTTTTACGCCGCTTGTAAGCGCCATGACTGGGAGCTTTCGTGACGCGAATGGTAACTTTGAAGCGGATGCATCTGAGGCGCGTGAAAACTATCCTCTCATCGTCGCCGGCGAATCCTTAAGCAAGGCCAAGATCGTCGTGTTTGCCGACGCCACGGCTCTCTCAGACACTCTGATGAAGAATACCGGCAACCAACTCGCGGCCCTCGATATCATGCGTTGGTTGAGCGATCGATCGGGGCAGCAGGCAGGGGCTGTTGAGACAGAAGAGGATGTGTTGATCCGGCACGAGAATTCGCGAGACCTTTTGGTCTTTCTCGGTTCGATCTACCTCATACCGCTCTTGGTCCTCGGCTTCGGCTACTTTGTGAATCGACGGAAGGGGCGGCGTGCATGAAACGAAATCTATGGCCATATTTGCTCTTCGCGTTGCTAGGTGCCGGACTGGCTTTTTGGGTCACGATCGAGAAAGGCCCCAAGCATGAAGAGGGGAGCGCTTGGGAAAGCTTTAAGTCGGCGGACATCAAAAGTGTGAGCTATGCGAGTCCCAAGGTTAACGTTCAGTTCATACCCCTCAGCATGAGTTACGGCTGGATCGACTCGAAGGAGGAGGGGAAGGAGTCTCAGATGCTCTTGACTGGTCCCCGCGCAAAAGATTTTTGGTTCCATCTTTCGCCGCTTTGGGCTTCGAAAGTACTCGGCGACGCAAATCGCCTAAAGCTTTCGGACTATGGTCTCGATCGGGAGGACAAGACCTTTACTATCGAACTGACCAACGGGAAAAAACTTGCCTACCGCATCGGAGGCAGAGGCTTTCAATCCTCCGATTACTTTGTACTCGACCTGCAAAAACAAACTGTGTTTCTCTGGGATCGGATGACGATCAGTCTGCTGGAGCGGGCGTCCGCTCAACTGGCCATTGAAAGCCCGGGGTTTCTCAATCCCGAAGGACTCAATAAAATTACCTTGATGCATGCGGGTAAGGCACGAACTCTGGAGCGGGAGGTAAATACCAAGGCCTGGCGCGATGGTGAAAAGCCTATTGAGGCTGAAGAACCCCTTCTGAAGTGGCTCGGCCAGGTCTCGAAGCTTAAACTTTCCGGATCCCGAAACAGAGGAAGCGCGAATGAGGAACCGCTTTTCAGTCTTGTCCTGGAGGGGGACATCGCGCTCCATCTGAACTTCAGTTTTGATCCGGCCGCGAGGGTCTATGTGATAAGTTTTGGTGAGGACAAACCTGAACTTCTGCTCGATGAAAAAACTTTTTCGTCTTTTTATGACGAATTTCGGGCCAGTAAATTTATCCCTAAAATCTAGTTTTCTTAAGTATCAGCCCGGTTTATGAAAGCCGGGCAAACTTTGCCCTACAGCTTAGTCTCTGCCACGCTTGTGTCTCGTTGTGACGCCATGATATTATCAAGTTGAGCTTTCCTAAATTATTTTTTCTTTTCAAGTTTAAATCTGCTCGAGACTCACCTCTCACAGACGAGAACTTATAAGTTTTCTCCTCGATGTGTTTCGGAGGGTTTCCATGGGTTTGCGTATTGCGACCAACATCTCGGCCTTGAATTCTCAGCGGCACATGGTCAACACGAGAAAACTTCTCGACCGTTCGCTTGAACGATTGTCGAGCGGTTATCGTATCAACAAAGCTGGCGATGACGCTGCTGGTCTCGCCATTTCTGAGAAGTTGCGAGCGAAGACGCGAGGCCTGGTTCAGGCACAGCGTAACGCATCGGACGGTATCTCACTCGTTCAGGTCGCTGAAGGCGGTTTGGAAGAAGTCCAAAACATCTTGGTTCGTCTACGAGAACTAGGGGTTCAAGCGGCTTCCGATACCATCGGTAACCAGGAACGAAAGTACCTGAACGAGGAGTATCAAGCCCTCAAGGAAGAGGTCGATCGTATCGCGAACGTTACCGAATTCAACGGTACCGTCCTGCTCGATGGTACAGGCGGTAGCCTCGACATCCAGGTGAACACCGGCGGCAAAAACCTTTTGGGTGTCGATCGTATTTCCTTCGATGCTTTCCGTGCGGACGTCAACACCGATAAGCTTGGACTTGAAGAGGTCTCAGTTGACACCAAGGTCAACGCTCAACGAAGCTTGGCGATCCTCGACGGCGCGATCGAGCATGTATCTTCGGTGCGTGGTGAGCTTGGCGCTATTGACAACCGCCTTTCCTCCACCATCCGTAACCTTTCGGTTTCGATCGAAAACCTCTCGGCTGCCAACTCACGTATCAAAGACGTGGATATCGCGGAAGAGACTTCGGAACTGACCAAAAACAACATTCTCATGCAAGCGGGTACTTCGGTGCTTCAGCAGGCCAACTCGCTCCCGAAAATGGCCCTTTCGTTGCTACAGCAAGGCTAATTAGAAGCCTTCTAGATTGAGTCGAGTCCCCAGACGAAGAGAGAGGAGTAGTCCTCTCTCTTTTCTTTTTTGTGCAAATATTTCACGAGCGCCATGGAGTGCTTTTCGTAGCTTTCTGAATACTTAATGAGGACCGACTTCCAGGAAGTCTCGATGCTATCGGGAACGAGGAGCATCAAACTCTCAAAAGGCAGAGTCTCAGCGATATGATCGATCAGGAGAAGCATCGTTTCCTGATCGGTCGCACCCCACTCATGAATCACTCCGACCATGTCGTAGCCCTTGCCTATTAAGGCCGATCCCACCAACGCACCCTCCCGGTAAACCCGAAAACTATCGAGCCAGGGAATGGTCATCAACCTCGCAAACTCTTCGCGCGAACGGGCTAGGGTAAGGGGGACGCTTGGTCTGAGGGCCATCATGCGATCAAGATCGGTCTCTTCCAAAAGGCCATTGAGGCGGAATTCCCCGTTGAAAGCCTTGGAGCTTACCCTTTTCGGATCCTCCTTGGGGAAGCCGAGATGCAATTCTTGTCCTACTGACTCATATCCGAGTTTGTGATAAAATTGGTCCAGATCGCTCCATAAAACAAGAGCGTCAAGGTTTTGTCTTTTCGCTATTTCTTCCAAATTGGATAGCAGTTCTCGCATGTGCCCACGGCCTTGCATGCCTGGATCAGTGGCCACGTTTCCAACAAGTCCTATCTGTCCTTTACTTCTATTTTGGCGGTCAATGACATGACGAGGCCAAAGGTTGGCATGAGAGCACATACGATTGTTGTGATTAAGACAGTAACTGAAGCCTCGCGATTCCTCTTTTTCCGCCAGCACTATCGGATATTCATCCTCGATAGGAAAGGGCAGAGGATCAGGCCTCATGCAAAGTTGAAGCAGTTTATTGCGTTCTTTAAATTGCTCAGGTTTCGCTGGATTAAAGGTGCTCATCGTCCCGGACCCCATTTCTTATCTCTTCGCAGGAGGCTTTATGGGCATAAGATTACCTGGCTCGACATCCCGCTTATTCGACCCAAAGGTTGTTCAAGACTTGATCGAAGTCGAAAAAATGCCTATCGCCAGTGCCAACCAACGCAAAGACAAAATCGTCAAAGAGCGAGATGAATTCAAGAAGCTCGTCGACCTCGTTGACGGTCTGGATACTTCGCTCAGTAAACTCAAGACTAACACTGACTTTAGGAAGCTGAAAGTCGAATCAACCCATCCCGATATCCTGGACGGTTCGATAACAGGCCCTAGTGTTCCCGGATCCTACGAATTCGAAGTTCGAGGTATGTCACGCTCGGAAAAAGAGCTTGCCTACGGCTTTCCTGACAAGGATAAGACCGCGGTCGGCTTTGGATACATGCGTATTGAACGTCAGGGTGAAGATGATCTGGAGGTTACCATCGATCCGGGGGCAACCCTTCAGGACGTGGCTACGGCAATCAATGGAACCGATGGTGGCGTCAAAGCCATGGTTGTCAACACCAAGTACCAACCGGACCCCTTCCGCCTGATGGTCTTGAGCGAAAAATCCGGCGAAGAATCCAAGATCAAAATTGATGAGGATACAACGTTCCTCGAGTTTAAGGAGCAGGTCAAAGGTCGTAACCTTGATGTTCTCTTCGAAGACGTTCCCGTGACTGATTCCGACAATACCCTCGACGAACTCGTGAGCGGTGTTGCCTTTAACGTGAAGCGCGCGGAAGCCGGCACCCGGGTTCAAGTCAACATCAGCCACGATATCGACGGGACGATCGAGAATATTCAGGGGTTCATCAAAGGTTACAACGAGGTCGCAAAATTTATTAACGCCCAGTTTCAGGTGAATCCACAGACGCAAAAGGCTGGAATCCTTGCTTCGGACGGGACGATTAAAGCCGTTATCCGAACCCTGCAAAGCGTTCTGCAAAATTCCGTGTCTACCAGCGGGAAGTACAGCAACTTAGCGTCGATCGGTGTGACCACAAATGCAAAATCAGGCGAATTAGATTTCGACGCCACTAAAGTTAAAAAAGCCCTGACCGAAGACTATGATAGTGTGGCGAATCTCTTTGTGAAAACAGACAGAGGCAACGGCATCGCAGCAGGGCTGGCAGAGAAGATCAAAGGCCTGAAAGATGCTTCCAATGGTTTGTTGAAAACTCGATCGAAGTCTTTGGAAGGTATCATCAAAGGCCAGGACGAGCAGATAAAGCGCAAAGAGGCAGATTTTGCCCATAAAGAAGAATCGATTAAACGCCGATTCACTGCATTAGAAGGGAACTTATCTGGGATGAAGGCGCAAGGCGACTTCCTGGCTCAGAAGTTCGGTGGTGGTGGCGAATAAACCAGGAGTATGACGATGACGAATCCCTACAAGACTTATCAGAAAACAGCAGTAACTACGGCAAGCCGTGAGAAAATTCTTCTGATGCTCTATGAAGGTGCCATTCGCTTCGTTAAACATGCTCAAGTCGCGATGCAAGAGAAGAAGATCGCCGACAAAGGCCGTAACCTAAGCAAGGCTACTGCCATCCTTTCAGAGCTCATGGCGACTCTTGATTTCAAGTCAGGCGGCCAACTCGCAGTCGATCTCGAAAGTCTTTATATCTTCATGATCGACAAGCTGATCGAAGGCAATATCAATAACGATCTCGAATGCCTGAAAAATGTTGAAGGCATTCTGAGAACTCTTCATGCAGGCTGGCAGGACGTAATCGAAAACCCTCGTCCAGACGGAGTTCCTTCGCCGAAGCTGCAACCCGAAGAATATAAGAAGTGGTTGGACAATAATCCAGTTGAAGCTGAAAAGTACAACCTTACCAAGAGTAAAGCTGCTAGCTAAGCCCTCGGGGCAGGACCTTTCCTGCCCACTCTCTTCTGCCTCAACCCCCCTAATGTCTGCATTTTCACAGTCATCTACTCACCCTGAATTCACATGATAATCTCTTAAAAGATCTAAGATGTGCGTTACGGAGGTGATATGGCTATTACTCAAGCTCTCTATACAGGTGTAACTGGTATGAACGTAATGTCGGACTCTATGTCCGTTGTTGCGAACAACTTGGCGAACGCAAACGCCAAAGGTTTTAAGTACGATCGCGTTGAATTCGACGATCTTCTTTCTGCCGACACCATGAGTTCTACAGGTTCAGCTCAGATTGGACGTGGAGCAAGAGTTAGCGATGTCCGTACAGTGCATACACAAGGGGGCTTGACCGTCACCGATCGATTGACAGACTTAGCGGTACAGGGCAGCGGTTTCTTCGTTGTCGGTAACCCTAAAGGCGAGAAGCAGGAAGCGGGCGGACAATTCTATACCCGTGTTGGTTCTTTCAACTTCGACAAGGACGGTTTCCTCTCGGATTCAGCCGGCGGCCACCTGCAAGGTTACGAAGCCGACAAAAGCGGCAAGCTCTCCCCGCTCCTCTCGGATATCCGTATCCAGACGAACAACCTCGCGCCTCAATCAACAGAGAAAGTTGTATTGAACCTCAACCTCGATGGTCGGACCGAAATCAGCGAGAAACCATTCGACATCAACAATCCTCTGGAATCCTCTGACTTTTCAAACTCGGTTAACGTGTTTGACAGCCAAGGTAATAAGCATGCAATGACCACCTACTTCAAACGTCTGGCAACGGATGAAGGCATCTCGTGGGAGTATCACCAAACTGTTGATGGTAAGGAAGTTACCGATCCAGAAGGCGATCAGAAAGTCAAAGAAATCGGCAAGGGAATTGTCAAATTCGATACGAAGGGCAACCTTCTTTCGGAAGATCCAGAAGATATGGTTGCGAACTTCTCCAAAGGCGCGACGGCCGGACAGAAAATTGCGATCGACTTCGGTAAGAATATGGCGACTGAAGGCGGGAACGGAGTGGGTGCCACCACATCGGTTGCAGCGGCTTCCATCACGGTCTTCCACAGTCAAAACGGTTTTGAAGCCGGTAACATCAAGTCGCTCAAGATCGACCTTGATGGCAAGGTCAAAGGCTACTACACCAACGGTGTTGAAAAGACTTTGGCAGGCCTCGCTCTCGCAACCTTTGAGAACATTGACGGTCTCCAAAAAGCCGGTCGTAACCAGTTCTTCGCAACGCATGAATCCGGTGAGCCTCGCATCGGTGAAGCCCAAACGGGTACACGCGGTTCGATCTATGCTTCGACCCTCGAAGAATCCAACGTCGACATGGCTCAACAATTCGTGGAAATGATTCGTACGCAACGTGGATTTCAGGCGAACTCACGCTCCGTTACGACGACTGACTCGATGATGGAAGAAGTAATCAATATGAAGCGTTAATAGTTTCATCGTATGACTCAGGGGCCTCCTAGCTAAGCTGGGAGGCCTTTTTTTTTAGGCCAATAGCGGAACGGGCTGACGATTGTGCGGGCCGGCTGAGACGGGTCGCAACAATCTTTTGAACGCGATCCGCAAAGGCTCGCGAATCTTCGCCTTCAAGAGAACGAACCGGTGGTAGAATTTCGATATCGAGATGAGCTTTTTTGGGAAAGCCCGAATTCTTTACCAGCATGTCCCTGGTGCCACGCAAAACAACGGGAACTATCATCACGTTTTCTTCTTGAGCCAGACGAAACGCACCGATCTTAAATTCTTTTACATGGCCATCATCACTGCGTGTGCCTTCTGGAAAAAAGGCCATCGAAACACCTTTTCTCAGCCATTTACGGCTCGTTTCGACCGCCTGGTATTGCGACTGCTTATGACCGCGCGTGACGGACACATAGCCCGCCCATTTCATCGCGAGGCCGACGAGTGGCACACGGAACATCGTGTCTTTGGAGAGCCAGCGAAACTGCCCGCCAACCAGAAACAGAGCCCAGATATCCGCCGTGCTCGAATGATTCGCGATCATGACGTAGGGCTGCGCGTTCTCTGCCGGAAGATTTTCCCGTCCCCGGACTTCATGATTCCAGGCCGGTCCCAAAGCAAAAAGAGTTTGGCCCCAAAGCACCGCTACTCGATGGCAGGCCTCAGTCGATTGATCGGGATTGAATAGCTGGTGATAGGCGTGAACGATGGCAACCCAAACAAACAACATGCAGGTTGTCAGGATGAAAAGAACCCAGAAGTACGCGGCTAAAATGTAGTTCAGCATTCTATTTTCCTAGAAGAGTCTTGGCTTCGCCGACAAGGAGTCGCGCGATAGCTTCTTTGCCCTCGATATTTTTGCTGGGGTTGAGCCCCGGCCGCCAAATATCGGCCGTGTGGGCACTTGCCGACACGTTTTGCAGTTGGTTCATCACCAGATGGCTCAGATTATATTTACTCAAATACATTTGAGCAAGTTCTGTCGAAGCGGGTGACGTTTCTAATTTGAATCCGACTTTAAAGCTAAGAGGCGTTTCCACCGAAGAAATAATCTTAGGGGTCGCTTTGAACTGCACCTTTAAATCCTCGCTCGAGCGAATTTTCCCGGTCTTCCGTTCCGTCGGAACAAAATCTAAAACTGATGCCGCAAACACCGCGCCCTGAATGCCCAGAGCTTCGACTTCTTTTACAGCGGCTCCCATTTCGACATTGGTTTCCACGGCAATGAGTTTGGTATAGCTCTTGGGAATGATAGGGCATGGACCCTGCACAACCGAAGTCAGAAAGCCCTGGCGATAGAACTCTTCGGCGATGCGGCTGCCGAGCGCTCCCGAACTGTAATTGGATATGTAGCGAACATCATCGATATAACCGCGGGTGGTGCCCATGGTTATGAGAATCATTTTATTGTGATGATTGATGGCGTGCGCAATTTCATCGGCGAGAACGGCAGGCTCGGGAAACTTTTGTTTTCCCTCCTCCTGTCTGGCGCCCAGGAGCTGTGCATAGCTGCGAATCTTCTTAAGATTTTCCTGCACGAAAGGGGAGTCGTACATGCTGTCATGCATGTTGGCGACGATATAGACCGGCTTTTTCATGCCGAGGTAAGAGGCGACCAATGCTGAAGCGGGAGTATCGGTCACACCATTGGCGATCTTCGCCAGCATGCTTGCAGAGGCGGGTGCGATCACACAGGCGTCACCGAGTGAGATATGGGAGGCTGAGCCTTCAAAGCCTGTGCGACAGGGTTTGGCGGCTGCCCATGAGAGTGCTGTTTCGGTGGTAAAAAGCGATCCACCCTGAGTCAGCCAAGGTTGAACGTCCGCTCCAAGGCGTCTGAGCGCCCGCAGAAAACGGACGCTTTCCACAGCACCGATCGAACCGGCAACTATCACATCGATATTTTTGCCGCTTAAGGCATCGGAGCCCAGTTTCACTGTCAAATCGCTTGAAACCATGATCACTCCTGAAGAACGTGGAGCTTTGGAAAAGATCTACTATACGGTCCGCAAGAGAGCGAGTCCAAGTGATTTGATTTGTAATGGGAGTTGGAAGATTGATTTTTCAGGTGGGTAAAATGAATAAAGGAGATCTCACCATAACTCCGCGAAGCGGATTTATAGTCGGAACTCCTGAACTCAACTTAAACTCGAATTAAACGTTAGCAGCTAGAAATGCTTTTTCGTTTGCGTTCGGCATGTTCAACTTCAAGCTTGGAGCTGTTGAACCGACGATGCGGAGTTTATTTTTACGTTTCTTGCCCGCGCGAGCTTTGTTACGGGCGCGACGTACTTTTGATTTTTTCGTTGGGGAAGCCATTGTGTTTTCCTCTCGACTCATAGCCAAATGCCATACAGGTCGGAGGACAGTAGTCGATCTCCAAAACCTTGGCAAGGCAAAATCAGTCTAATTTATGAGTTCTTGGATAGCGGAGAATTCTTTCCGTCCGCGCCTACCTTCTATAGAATAAAGTTCCTAAGCGTTCAAGGAGTAGCTATGAAATTTCATGTCGTTTTGGCCCCATTTTTATTTCTTTGTCCTGTTATTGCCCGTGCCCAAAGCACGGACCCTGTCGATAAGAATTTTGGCGGAGGTTTTATCGGCGGGCAAGTTGTCCTTGGCCAAGCCATTAAAGTCGGCGAAAGCTCGCCAGGCTCAGCCTACATGGTCGGACTCGATGCCGGTTATGTCATGAAGCGTGACACCTGGAATCGGATCGAACTCGGTCTCGAGATCGATACCGGTAAAGCGAGCTACAAAGACAAGGACTTCGATACCGACGTCGATATTAATTTGGACCTGTTGACGATGATTAAGGCTGGTTACGGCTATAGTCTCGGCGATCATGCCTTCGGCGTATTTCGCCTCGGCGTGGGCATAGCCCAAGCGTCCTTTGATGGCAAAACCGATAGTGGGATTAAGGTGGATGGAGGTTCGAGTTCGGGTGTGGCGTCAATGCTAGCCTGGGACGTTGTCACACCAGCCAGCGACAACGTTGATTTCAACTTCGGTGTCAGCTTTCGCATGATCAACTTTAATTTCAAGGATATGTCCGGCGACACCGGGTCATTCCAGCTCAACATTCCGGCTATTTACGCTGGCGCGCGCGTTCGTTTGTAAAGGATGAAGTATCCTCCCATACGTAAAAAGCCGGTTGGTGAGGACCTGCTTGACGTATGAGAGGTGTATTTCTCTGTGTCTTGTCTCTTTGTTGAAGTGACACAGGCTGAAAGCCAAAGCGCAGAAACAAGGCCTGGGCATGGCTCATCTGTTCGGTCGCTTCGAGATAAAGCCGTTTGTATTTTAGACTCAAGGCAGTATCGAAGGCGGCTTGAAGGAGCTTCAGGCCAAGGCCTTGGCGTCGATAAGACATATCCACAGCCAGCTCTCGAATCTCTCCAATTCCTTCCGAAGGGTCGAGACCAGCGAACGGAACGATGCCCACGCCCCCTACTACGGCTTCAGTGCGACTATCCATCAAGACCAAATAGATCGAAGCATCCCTGATGTAGGACGAGTAGAAATGGTCGAGCTTGCGCCGCGTTGCTCCGAGCTCAGCCCCGGCTTCAGGCATTTGCAAAAGGATATTTCGAATAACTTCGACGGTTTGCGCTTCGAGCTGCTTATTGAGCGGAAGCATAATGAATCGTTCCAAACTCAAAGGGGTTTGTGACGAATTACGCTCTAGAAGATTTGAGTAAGCCAACATTTCCATTTATAGCTCCAGCAAGACTATCCAGAAGGAAAGGGCCTTTATGCTCAGGTAACTTTTGTACGGCTTGTGATTAGAATGACGATCAGTGTATCAGCTTTTCTGCGTTTGTCAAAAAGCTCTTGACTTTAAAGGCCTCCGCTCTTAGTTTCGACGTCTCTTTGCTAGCTACTTTCATAGCAGCAACAGTCGTGGCATAAAGATTTTAACTGGGAAAACTTCCCAGTTGTTTTTAAAGAGGTTCACTATGGCTAACGTTCGTAAGAATCGGCCGCCCCGTAACAGACGTAAAACCGCTAAATATCGTGCCGGTAAAAAAGCACGTGTTGTGCGTAAGCGTAAGAAAAGCCCGCATGGTAAACGTGGTGGTATCATCCGTTCATAATGGATGAAGTGATTTTTCAGGTTGGCCTGGGGTTAATTCCAGGCGCTCCTGCCTTTTTTTATGTCTAAAATCTGCTCGCGATTCCGATCTCTTTCTCCGCATCGACTCAACTCATCGTCCCATACAAACACCAATAGCTTCCGCAGCGTCTAAGTACATGTCGTTGGCTTCCAGTTCTCTGTATCCGTTGGCGATGCTTTGATAGGAAACCGCCTTCAATTTGTGACCATGCATGACCACAACTTGAGAGAACTCACCTTTCAACGCCATATCGACAGCTTTGACGCCGTAAAGCGTTCCAAGGATACGGTCGCGTGGACAAGGTTCACCCCCGCGCTGGATATGACCCAAAACTGTAATGCGGGAATCACTGCCCGTAAGTTCGGAAAGCTTGTCAGCCACAACTTGGCCTATTCCGCCTAGGTTCTTCTTCCCGGAGGGCCTCATCTGGAAAACCTGTTCCCCGCCTTTTTCAAAGGCTCCCTCGGCAACCACGACTACACTGTAGTTGTGGCATAGCTGGCGTCTCTCCTCGACTTTTTTGACGATCGACTCATAGCTAAAGGGGATTTCCGGCAGGAGAATCACGTGGGCCCCGCTCGCGATACCGCTGTGGAGCGCGATGTGCCCGGCATAACGTCCCATCACTTCCAAAACCATGATGCGTGCATGGGATTCCGCAGTCGACTGAAGCCGGATGATCGCCTCGCTCGCGACCTCGACAGCCGTTTCAAATCCGGTGGTGAAATCCGCCTGGAGGAGATCGTTGTCGATCGTCTTGGGAATACCGATGATATTGAGGCCGAGTTTGATGAACTGGCTCGCGATTCTCTGGGTTCCATCCCCGCCGATGACGATGATGCAATCAAGACCGAGATCTTTATAGGCGTCCACCACCATCTGACTCTTGTCGCAGCTCTTGGGATCTTGACCAGGTTTGAGCTTGAAGGGGTTTCCCGAGTTGCTGGTGCCCAGGATCGTGCCGCCACGATTGAGGATTCCTGAAACATCTGTGAGACCCAGTGGCCTTGTTTTGTAAGGTCTTTCAAGCAAGCCGTTGAAGCTATCCTCGATCCCAATCACTTCATGCCCAAGGGTTGCGGATGCATAACGCACGATAGCCCGGATAACGCTGTTAAGACCGGGGCAGTCGCCCCCTCCCGTGCTCAGTCCGATCTTCACAAGTTCTCCTTTATGCGTTGGTCCATTCGCATTGCTGTAAGCTTCTCAGCGTGGCCTGGTATTACAGCAACACAGGTCCTCAATAAGTTGTGGTACACTCTACCTAATGAATTTACGACGAGCGACCTTAATATTTTAGGTTTTTTTAATGGAAAAACCAGAGTTTACCTGGGGTCGGGAGCCGGAGAAACACTTAACGACTGCAGGCTCAACGGAGCGGCAGGCTCAAGACTGATTGGATGGGGCTTACCAGTGGCTGATGCTTCATTTCCTGGCAAAATTCTCATAGTCGATGCCGATAAATCCGTAGCACAGGCCTTGAAAGGCCCGCTCGAGAAACAGGGTATCAAAGTCGATTCGGCAGCCGACCTCGGCAGCGCCCTTTACATGTACAATCAGGCGACTTATCCGGTGGTATTAATCGATATCGCCTTTGAAGAACTGCCCGGGCTCGTCCTGGTCCAACGATGGCGTCAGCATGAAAACACCGACAGAGCCAATGCGGGATTTATCATAATCGCCGGCAATCGCAACAAAAGTGATGCTGGTGAAGAGCGGCTCGTTCAAGAGCTGGACGATCTCGAAATTGTCTTCAAGCCAATCAACCCGATCGCTGTTCTCGCCCTGCTGAAAAAAGTGATGGGCATCAGACAAAGACGACTGCGTTTCAAAGAGGTTTCGGACCAGGCCAACAAGCTTGCCAGCCATCCCAAGACCGTGCCTGCGGCGGTTGAATTTGTGAAATCCAATGCCAAGGACCTCGGTGTCAAAGGGCAGGATCTTCTGCGTGAGGTCTACGAAATTCAACTGCAGTGGCAATCCGCGCTCGATGTCGTGGACACTATTTTAAAGCAAAAACCCGAGCAGATGAGTGCTTTGAATAACAAAGGGCGCCTGCTCCTCAAGCTGGGTCAGACGGAAGAAGCTCTCAAATTCATGGAGCAGGCGGACAAGCAGGCCCCCAACAATATCGATCGTATCAACGAAATGGCGATAGCTTTTTTGATCGCGAAAAAGCCCGATGCATCGGTCGAAAAAATGCGCCAGATGATGAAGTTCCATCCGGATCGGCCTGATATGAAATTCGAGCTCTTCGGCAAGCTTCAGGAGTTCGGCTACGACGAACATGCGATTAAGCTCTGTAAAGACACCACATCCCCGATCGACGTTGTTCGCCATTACAACAATAAAGGCGTCGCACTCGCGAAAAACAACAATGTGGAAGGAGCGATCATGGAGTACGAAAGAGCGCTCACTTTCTTTCCGAAATTCAAAGAGAATTACCGCATTCTCTACAATATCGCGATGGCCCACCTCAGTTACAAAAACCGCAGTCATTACGAAATTGCGCTCGATTATGTCAAACGCTGCCTCGAACTCAATCCTAAGTTCGACAAGGCGTTAAAGACCAAGGAACAGATCACGACACAGCTCGGCAAAGGCAGTCCCAAGGCCTCTTAAATCCCTCTAAAAAAGCTTCTCGCGCCCGCTCACTTTCGTGTAGTGTGGGCCTGAGATGGTCGATTTTAGAAGGGAATTGTCATGAAGGAATTGATAGAGGAAGCACTCACCCGCTTCGAAGAGACTGGTGATCAGTGGGCGTCTGGATATGGCACCATGGTCAAACATTCCTCCTATGTCTACCTGTGGAATCCTCCGAGCGTCACTATCAAACCCAAAAAGACCATAGGCCTTACTCTTCAAGCCATCACCCATGGCAATGAAGTTGGTGGCATTGTGTCTCTGACCGAATGCATGAAGCTCCTGCATGCCGGGGTCGTGAAAGCGGGAATACCTTTGGCCTTTGTCCTGGGGAACCCTGCGGCCGCACTTGAGAACCGACGTTTTCTCGAGACCGATCTCAATCGATCCTTCGGCAGCAAAAGTCAGAGTCTCGAAGGACAACGGGCCGCCCATCTTGCGACCATTCTTGATCAAACGGATTATCTCCTCGATTTTCATCAGACGATCGAACAAAGCATACAGCCCTTTTTCATCTTTCCTTACAGCGCTCCCGGTTATGCCTTTGCCCAGGCGGCCCATAGCGATGTCTGCATTGTCACGCATTGGGGGAATCCCTTTTCACTCGACGGCATGTGCACCGATGAATACGTGAACTACTCCGGGGGCTGCGGCATCACGATAGAATTGGGCAAAAAAGGTTTCGATTCTTATCAGGCCTCGGTGGGTCTGCAGGCTGCACTGGGCGCGATACGTTACGCTCAACAGATGCTGACTCAACAATATCAACCTGCATCCCCTTCCACTCCGTTGTATACTTGGAAAGCGATAGAGCTTTACGAAGAAGGTATGGAGCTTAATGAAGGCCTGTATAATTTTCAGCCGGTCGAAAAAGGCGAAATTATCGGGGTCCACGGCAATGGCGCTCTTCGAGCTCGGGAAACGGGTTGGTTGCTCTTTCCCAAATATCACAGAGATCAACGTGCGCCGCGTCCCCGCGAGATTTATCGCATCGCGAAGAGGATAACGGCTCATGAGCTTGGTCAGCCCGGAGTGGTAGGTGTATGAGTCATAGATATTCTGGTCTCGTTAGCATCTGTTTGGCTATCCTTATCCTCCCTGCGGGATGGGCCTTTGCTCAGGACGATGAGGCGCCCCCTCCAGCCGTGCCTGCTGCAGCGGCACCGCCAGCCTCTGTCCCAGCTCCAGCGGCTAAGCCAGCGGCTAAGCCAGCGGCTAAAGCCAAGGCTGAGTCAGCAGCTAAGCCAGCAGCTCCAACCCCTGGCGCCCCGGCACCTCAGGTCAGTCGCGTTCTGCCGGATTGCCAAACCTATCTTGCGAGTCCACTGGACGGCAGCGTGATCCAGGCCGACAAAAAAGTTTATTACGTCTCGCCCAAGCTTCCATCGGATAAAGGCTCCGGTACGGCCTATCTCGTCGAGACAGATCTTGATGCCGGTAAATCCAAGCGATTGGCAGGCTATCGCGGTGGAAAGTCTGCGACGCTGCTCGAACACGGCCGAACGCTTGAAGCGATTTCCATCTTTGACTTCTCCAATGAAAAGCCAGATTGCGGGGAGGGAAAATCCACTCCTATTGCCATCAAATGGACTGAGCAAAAAGTTTTGCCCTCATTTCCTGCGGGAAATTACGGCTATATTGAAGGGGAGTCTGCCGGGCATCTGGCGAACCTCGACTCGGGTCTGATTCAGGATATCGATCTTGCATCTAAGCAGAAACGCACACTCGAATCATTCACTGCCGGATCACGGCCCCTCTTCCTTAAAGCTTCGCCGCCGATTGCCCTGTATTCTTACAGCCCCAAAAACCGCGAACTCTCCAAGTTTGTAAACAATGAGAAAACAGCGGAAGCCACTCTGCGCCTCAAAGAAGGCATGCGCGTGCTTCAAGAGGGCGAGCAGTTCGGCATTCTGCAGGCGAAAAATGGCGAAAAGACTCTGCAGGTCAGCCAGATTAAAGGCTGGTCCGGCAACGAAATGAAGACCTTCGAGATCAATCTTCCATCCGGCGTGGCTGGGGCTTCGCTGGCCGCCCATATCAGCTTTCAGAGCTCTCAGGTTTTGCTTTTCGGAAAGGATGATGCAGCTCGCAGGAGCTTGAAACAAGTCTTATTCTACACGGGGAAAGACTTAACCAAGACCTACAAGGCGCCCGACGGTGCGTTCTTCAGTAGCGCTCGTTTTGGCAAAGAGCGTGGCATCATCCTGCTGCTCAGTGATCTGGCGAGCAATGTGGTGAAAGAACTTTGGTGGATCGAGCCGGGCGCGGAGATCAGAAAGATCGATGCCGTGAAAGAAAAGAAAGCCCCTGCCCTTCCAGCCAAACACTGATTGAACCGATACAAAAAAGCGCCGGGAATCGATATCGATTCACGGCGCTTTTTCTTGTATGGCGAAACCTGCTAGCGGCCCCGCATAGTCCTGGCTAATTCGCGTTTGGCATCTTTTTCTTTGCTGGACTCGCGCTTGTCATGCGATTTCTTACCGCGACCGACAGCGATCTCGACTTTGATAAAACTACCTTTGAAGTAGATCCTGATCGGAACGATGCTCAAACCTTTTTGTTTGATCTGTTTCGCAATCTTGGTCAGTTCCTGTCCGTGAAGAAGGAGCTTTCGATTGCGCCTTTCTTCGTGGTTCATGATGTTGCCGAACGCATAATGTCCGATCTGAATCTCCATCAGAACCGCTTCGAGGTCGTCCGTGATGTTGACCCAGCCGTCACTCAGGTTCACCCGTCCATCACGGAGAGCTTTGACTTCCGTGCCTTTTAAGGCGATACCGGCTTCCCACTTTTCCCCAATTTCGTAGTTGTGGAAGGCCTTCTTATTCGTGCTTATGACTTTGATTCCATTCACGGCCATACTGTGCTAAAAGCTTCTCCTGGCGATTGATAATAAACCTCAAGCTTACCCACTCTAAAGGCAAATGAGCAAAAGTCCAGAGCAAAATCAAGAAGAAGACAGCAGCTTTCGCTCCCTCGGAAGACCCATAATTCCGGAAAAAGTAGGAGAAAGAGCCGATTTTTATCTCGCCAAGAATTTCCCCTTCTTATCACGTTCAGCTTGGGTCAAGCGCCTGAATAATCAAGAAATCCTTGTTGATGGCATATCCGTCGATAGAGCATACAAGCTTCGTCTTGGGCAGAAGCTGTCGTTTTACCATCCCCCCACAATCGAGCCCGAAGTCAGTCGTGATATATATCCAATTTGGCGCGTTGGTGCGGTCATGGCTGTGTTCAAGCCAGCCCCTCTCCCCATGCATGAGAATGGCGCCTACAAGAAAAACACCTTTGCCGAACTTCTCAAAACCGAGATCGGTCCGGAATGGGCTGCCGTTCATCGCCTTGATCGGGAGACCTCGGGTATCGTTCTTTGCGGAGCGACCTACGAAGTGCGCAAGCAGCTTTCGCTCGCGCTCTCCGATCGCACGATGCAAAAGGAATACCTCGCCATCGCGCATGGGGCTCCGGAGCACAAGACTTGGATTGAGGAAGGGGCGATCGGCGAACTGCAGTCGAGTGAAATCCGTATTAAGAAATGGGTGACGCCTGGTGGCCTGCCATCAGAAACTCATTTTGAATTCATGGAACAACGCGGTGAATATTCGATGCTCAGAGCGCGGCCCCGAACCGGCCGCACGCATCAAATCCGCATTCACTCCGCCTTTGCCGGTCATCACCTGGTCGGTGACCGCTTGTTTTATCCGGATGAAGAAGTGTTTCTCGATTGGTTTGTGAACGGTATCACTGATCGCATCATTGAAAAGACCGGACATCTCCGCTGTCTTTTGCATGCTCACGGGATCAGCTTCAGGCATCCGGAAGATGGCAGGGTTTACGAAGTAAAATGCCCTCTTCCCGATGATATGCAAGACTTTTGGCAGAATATTCCGACTTAGAATTTGTAGTAGAAGTTGAATTGATAGTAGTCCGATGATGGGGCGATTGTAGCGTTGCGTCCACCGATGGCTAGCTCACGACGATACGTAAAGCTCACAGGAATCATAGGATCCATAGCCAGGCCGTCGACGCTAAAAGCAAAACTCGCAGTATAGAGTTCATACTTCTTCGAAT
The DNA here is from genome assembly GCA_014377445.1 of Oligoflexus sp. GTDB lineage: Bacteria > Bdellovibrionota_B > Oligoflexia > Oligoflexales > Oligoflexaceae > Oligoflexus. Next base: position 55,254 of record JACMPP010000114.1, on the reverse strand, counting down.
AGAGATGACCTTCGTTTTGTTGCTCGGGATTCACGATCCAACCGTAGTAGCCATAGACGGCCGCAGGCTTTAACCAGCGGTGTAGAGAGCCCAACGCATAGGCGACGCGCGTAAAACCTTCATGATAGACGCCTTTCCTTTCGATAAGACCATCGTTCAGCTCGCCATCTCCCGCACCTGCAATATCCTCATCATCAATCGTAGGGTCGCCTGCGTTCAAGAATTTTGGATTGAGAAGGCTCGAACGGGACTTCTTCGCTTTCGTGAGGCTGTATTCCATCGTGTGGCTGAGGGAGATGATGACAGGACTCAGACGAAGATCGTAAAGAAAGCGAATACCCGCGGCCGTATACCCTGAGCCTGGTGCTCGATAGGCACTCGCAACATCCGTGAAATTCCCGGTTGGAATTCGGATGCCGAGGCCGATTGTCCCCACGTTTCGAGGACTCGTATAGGCGTTGTAAGCCACCCCAAACTGAATATCACCCAGACCCGCTTTACCATCGCTTGGTTCAAGGGCTTTCAAGATGATGCTGTTAGCCGCTTCCCGAATGGGGACATTGGCCCCAACGGTCGCGGTTTCACCGGATGGAAGTTCGATGGGAGTGGCAATTCCAAGCGATAGACCACTATCGATGGCTGTCCGACAGTTTTCAGCCGTCGAACAAAGGCCTTTGGCAACGAGGCTCGGAATAACAGAGTCCATCAATTTCTGATATTGCTTCGCATATTCCGGGCTTTGTTTAAAGGTGTTGGCATTGATTGCCAGCTCGTTGCTACTGGTGTAGGGCGCGACCATCTGGAGAGTCCAGCGATCGGCAAGGCCGTATTCCAGGACAAAGGCGTGGCCTTTGACATTGAGGGTGGCGCCGACCTTGGATTCCTTGCCGGCATTGTCATATCCCTTGTCAGACTTCACATCGCGAAGGATGTAACGCATCCTAAAGACATTTTTAGGTAACACTTGAGCTTCGCCGACGATCACTGCATCGACGTCCGTTGCTCCGCGACGTTTGAGGAGGGATTCAGCCGTTTCTTTGCGCTTACCCTTGCGAATCTGTTTGAGGTTGCTATTGCCCGCTTTGCCTTTATTCGGTGCAAGGCCCGGAGCTGTTCCAGGCGCTACAGGCGAATTTAAATTCGGGACAGTCTGAACTTGCCCGGGTTTGACCGCTGGACGGGCTCCAAGAGGAGGCTTGGGAGCCACGGGTGCATTGGGATTCACAGGTTTTTTGGGAACTTTAGGCGGTGCGGGAGCCGGCACTGGGATCCCGGCGTCGGGCTCCTGAGGAACCGGCGTATCACTTGGCTCCGAGGGACTTGGGCTCGGACTCGGCTCTTCATCCTGAACGAAAGCCCATGCCTGTGTACCCTGAATCATTAATCCCAAGCATAGAAAGAGACCTTGGTAAGAGCGCATACTCTTCCTCTCCCGGAAAACAAATTCTAAACGAGCCTCGTGTCTGTCGTGTATTCTAGAACAAGCCAAGTGCGATATCCAGTCAAAGTGGGCAAGGGGATCTAGCGGGCAAGCTCCTGGCTGTAATAGAGTGGAATGCGAAATTGATGATGCCTAGGGGGGCAAGTTTATGCGCGTTGAACAGGGTCTTGCGTTCTTGGCAATGATGGGTGGCCTGCAGCTCGCAGCCTTCAATACGTCGTGCAAATCAGAAAAGAAAACCAACGAAGGATTTCCAGTCGCTATTGAAGACCTGAAGGCCTCCGACTACGAAGATACAGTTTGGCAAAAAATCCGGACGAAGCTTGGTATCGATCCAATTGGTGGCAGCAGTGCGGACGATCTGATCGTAAATCTCGCGACACCTTCGGATCTCATCAGCGACCCTGAGCTTGCTGCAGCCGAAAACACCACACAAGTCGCCAAGGTTATCGCTACGGCCGAGCAGAGCGTTTGCCAGGAAATTAAGGTCCCGCTCATCGATATCAATCCGGGTGCCGCCGTCGGGCTCAGCGGTGGATTCAGCCTAAGCAATGGCGCTCCCAAAGCCCTCCCGGCGCCGGCGAAGGTCTACCTTATGAATTATAAATTGAAAGGTGATGCGGCTTACCGAAATGCTTTGATCACGGTGCCAAGTACGGCGCCCACACTCGCGCATATGGCTTCGCCTCTCATAGCGGTGAAATCGGAAAGCAACGGAAGCTATGGCTATCCATTGATCCTCTATGCGCATGCGGCGGCTTCTGGATTCGCCTATGAGGAAATCGCCCAATCCCTCGGCGATCTCCAAAGCGGCAACATCATCGCCGCGCCCGTATTTCCCGGAGAACCACTCTGCACGACCTATGACACTGTTAGTGGAACGAAGACCACATCCTGTAGCGGAAGCAATATCTCCTCGGCCGCCGTTGGCAGATCCCTTCCCTTTGAAAACGATGTCACAGATCTGCATGGCCTCTACGATTGCATGAAGACCTGGGCCGCTGAAAGCACGGCACGCGTGGTCTTCAATACCCAGGGCGCAGCGAGCGGAACAGAAAATCTTTCCACCAAGATCGTCAAGGTCAATGCGTCTGCTCAGGCGGCATTGGCATCAAGTTCCCCTGTTCTCGCTGCGGCAGCTGGAGGGCCCATTACAGTCGTTGCTGGCCTGGGTCGCGGGGCAACGGTCGCAGGACTTACTCTCGTCCGGGCCGGTGCCCTGAATTCAGTTTATCTAGCCTCGACACTTGATACTGCCGCGCAAATAGCCCTTGCGACCAAAGGGGTCTTTCCCGCCCTCTTTAGCTGTTCGCTGCTCATCGCGCCGCAGGCGAGCTTTACGTCCGGCAAAAACAAGATCTATCTCGACTTTTGGAGCAAAGAAAGTTCGAGCGTCCTAACACCGGCTCAAGCCCTCGCTATCGAATCGATCCCAACCTTTGCCAGCATTCACGCGAAGATCAAAGCCTTTCGGGCGGATTCAGCCAAGTCCGAAGACGACAGGGCGACAGCGATTGCTGATTACGTAAAAGGCATCGATCTCCTTATGCATCTTCCTCTTGTGCATGGTGGTCTCCAGAATTTTGGCAAACAATTTACGTCTAAACTCCTTGCCGGCAGCAACGCGACTTCCGCCGCAAACACCTCGAAAGCCGCGCAGGGTCATCTCCTTCTCCTGCACGGCAGCAAAGATAAAATCGCCGACGTTGGCAATTCCGATCTCCTGTCGGGAGTGGGTGTCGAGACTTCGAATGAGATGGTTCTGGCAGGACTTGTCCCGGGCGTGAAATGGCTTGCGCTCGACGTGGCGCCACCGGCGGCCAGTCTCGATGAGTCTGGCGCTCTTCCAGCTAGCGATTATGGACATGTAAGCAGTGCGAATTTTGTGGCGGGAACAACTGCCCAGGAGACGAGTGTGCAGTCCAACTACACAGTAACTGAATATCTAAGCCTGACACCAGCAGCCGTGACCGCGAAATGGTTTGCGACTCAGTGTGTAAATGCTATCGATGCGAGTGCAGTCCCTTGATCATTCGTCAGAAGCTAAGCTGGGCTTGCCAGGCCTGCTTAGCGTATTGATGAAGCTCGGCAAAAGTCCAGGCCGATTGCTCGATGATATCTTTCGAACTCAAATTCTCCAATTCCGGTAGCAGCGCAAACATCTGCCGCATATTCGCATCCTTCTGATGCCGATTGAGCAGCAACATCATATAAAAGCTTTGTTTGTAGGCAACCTGCGCATCGCGGGCCTGCATGGACATGAAGGTTTCATCAAATCGGTTGATGGGAAGAAAGGCGCGCGTGGTCGCCACGTATTCATAATGCAGGCAAAGCGCTTCGCATTCCGCCATCTGAGCGAAACCTTCCTGAAACCAAGTGGGTAGATTGCGGCGCTGAACCATTTCCGCAAGCAGGGCATGGGCCAGTTCGTGGCGAATCGCCCGTTCGATTTCTTCGCTCCAAAGGCCTTCTTCGCCGATCGGCAAACGAATCTGTCCATCATAGATGCCCGCAGCCCAATCCGGACTGTGCGTAATCTCACCAAAGCGTTCGGGACTGTGAAAAGAGATATCAACGATGTGGCTGGGATAGTCGATGCCGAAGTCCATATTGAGTTTGGTGGCTGTGCGGTTCATCGTTTCCACAACCTTCTCAATGAATTCGAGGGTGAGGTTGGGCTGATAATGCACCCGGAAAAAGCCGCTTTCCAGCAGGAGCTGTCGCTCGCTCTCATCCTGCTTGGCCATGAGACTCTTCTTCATCGGCTCCAAATCAAGCTTCGCGCCGCCCGTCTCCGGCATCGACTCCAGGCTTTTGGTCAGGTCCAGGGCCTCTTCGTAGAGTCCTTGCGATTCCTTGACCCGCGCAAGCAGTTGCACGGCCTCAGGATCGGTCTTCTGATTCTGCATGTATCGGCTTAAATAGGCATCAGCATCGGTCCAATCCCGATTCATCAACTTACAATAGCCAAGGCCCTTGAGTGCGATCTCAGGGAGTTTATCGCTTGGAATCTCCTGCAAAAGCGGAACTCCCTGCGAGCAGTTCTGCTTTTCGAGATAGACCCAGGCCTGCGCTGTCTTCAAAATCCATTTCTGACGTTCAAGCCATTCCCTGTAACTCGAATCCCCATGACTTGCGTCGAGGCGTTTCAGTTCTGCGGCGATCACATGCAGAGCTTCATCGTAGCGTTTCTCCCCGAAGAAATTGCGAATCTCATCTTCTTTGGTCACAATGCCGAGCGGCGCAGCCGGCAGGAGGGAGTGCGATTTGTCCTGCTCGGCTTTCAAATTGGATGCATCGGGAGCTTCATCGGTCACAGATTTAAGAGCGGGAGGAGCTGATGAGCGATCCTGTCCACCTGAACTCAAAAGGAGGAAACAAAGAAGCATCCACGGTTTTTTAGCCAACGAGTTGCCCATTTTTATGAAGGGTTTGCAATTCGGTGAATCCACCTACGAATTTGCCGTCGATGAAGATCATCGGCACGGTGCGATAATGACCATTTTCCTCTGATAATTTACGACGTAGCTCAGGTTGATCATCCAAGCCGATTTCCTCGAAGGCAATCCCTGCTGTTTGCAGTAGTTTTTTAGCGGCATTACAGTAACTGCAAAAGGCTCCGGTATAGACTTTGACATCTTTCATAGTATTCTAACCTCGTTTCAAGTAGGGAAAGTATTTTCTCGTCAGACCCACGGCTTCCACCAAGGGAAATTGTAATGAGCCCTGATACGCTCCGCAAGGATTTGTCCCTCACGATTCAAGAGCTCCTCGTAAAAGCGGCTCAAGAATCCGCTTTTGCCTTCCTGGGTCCAGACCCCAAGGCCCGACTCATTAGTCTCGAAGAAGGGGAGCGGTCTCACTCTGCCCACATTGCTTCAGATGGTCTTGGCCTGGATCAAAAAATCCTTCTGGAACAATACATTACATCATCCATTCCCGCGGGCTTTCCAGCCGTTACGATCTACTATAAGCGCTTGAAAGCGCTGACCGACCGTATCCAGAATCCAAAGGAAGCTGACGTTTCAGCAGTCGCGCCAAAGCCCTTTGGCGTTAATCAAAAAATAAAAGCGATTCCCGGTGTCAAACGCATCATAGCCGTGTCCTCTGGCAAAGGTGGCGTTGGCAAATCCACAGTATCGGTCAACCTGGCAGTTGGTTTGGCGTTGGAAGGCCGTAAAGTCGGACTTCTCGATGCCGATCTCTACGGCCCGTCGGCCGCTATGCTTCTCGGACTCGAAGGGCCTATGCCCGTTGGTCCTAACCAACGCATGATACCGCTTGAAAAATATGGCGTGAAAGTCGTTTCGTTTGGTTTCATGACGGATCCTTATACGCCCGTGATTTGGCGAGGTCCGATGGTTGCCAAGGCTCTTGAGCAACTTTTTTACCAGGTGGAATGGGGCGAGCTCGACGAGTTAATTATCGATCTTCCGCCCGGAACAGGTGACGTTCAACTCACCATGATCGAAAGCCTTCCGCTCTTTGGCGGTATCGTCGTCTCGACTCCGCAGGCCATTGCTTTACTCGACGCCCACAAGGGCCTGTCGATGTTTCAAAAATTGAAGGTGCCCATCATCGGTCTCGTCGAGAACATGGCTCATTTTCAATGTGGGGTCTGCGGTCATCTGGAAGATATCTTTGGTCAGGAGCAGATTGAAAACTTCTCGATCGAGCGTAAAGTTCCGATCATTGCCCGGGTTCCTCTGAATCGCCGGATTCGCGAAGCGTCCGACCAAGGTCGGCCGGTGGTTATTTCGGATCCGGGTTGCGGACAGTTCTACCGCCCGATGATCGAAGCAGTGCTTGACTACGTAGCGACCAGTTCTTCGACAGGTGACTAGAAAGTTGGGTAGAACATCGGGTCTCACACCCCGTTGACGCAGCGATTTATTACGATGTTTCCGTGGGTTAAGTCATACGATCGATGCTGACAGAGAGTGGTACAACTCTCGCATTAATAAAGATGCCGGGTAGTTGTACTCTCTTATGAGTTGTCCAAAAGTTCGCAATGCTTCCATTCCGAACTCCCTTTCCAAGCTGCTTTTCTCAAATCTGACTGCTGCTCTGTTGCAAACCAATCGGCTAATAAGAACTCTACCCGGCCCCCAACTTATCAGCGATCTGACTCACCGTACTCTCCACCGTATCCCTAAAAATCCCCGTATCATCCGCAATCTTCAATTGATGAGCCCAGAGCCAGTCGCCTGAGCGGAAAATTCTCAATTTAAGAGGTTTTTGCGCCCACGATTCCGAGGCTTTGAGATCCATGTTGTTCCATCGATTGTTCGACGCGCCTTTCAACATAGGTAAAAGTGCGGCCGGACCGAGTTCCTCGCTGATCAGGCGACCTCCACACCAAAGAATTTGCTTTTGGCTTTTGGTGTTGATCAGACAACCTGCGTCTCCGATCTTGTAGAGCGACCCCTGCAGAACTTTTATTACACCTTGAGGATTCCAGCAAAGGCTGAGCTTCAGCATGACCTCATTGAGAGCGGAGGTTGGATTCAATCCAGAGTCCTGCTCTTGAGCCTTCGCTTTGGGATGCAAAAGAATGTCGTCTTCATCGTCTAAATCGCCGGACGCTGCGAGCGAAGGCCGGAGATCGATATGTGTTTCATCATCATCGTCTGTAAAGGAAGGCTCGCGCGCTTTGCTGCGTGATGCCGGCAACGGGCTGAATGCCTCCGGCTCATCGTGCTCTCGGGTATTCGGGCCGGCAAATTTAACATTCGGGCTATGATCGTCCGCTTCGATTTCGGCGTGAAGATCGGCTAGCAGCTCATCGTCGACTGGCTCGCTCGCAAGAGCCGAAATATCGAGGCTCGGCTCGTGATCATCCAGATTGTCGAGAATGTCCGATTTCTGCGGTTTCGAGATTGCGCGCGGCTTGGTCTCTTCAAAACCGAAGTTGCTCAAAGGCTGGCCAGCATTGCTTTGCGGAGCGATATCGTCCATCTCGAAGTTAATATCACTGTTGTCATCAGTGAGGATGTCGGGCGTTGAAGTTTGAGGGGACGCTTCGATTTTTGCCATAGCATCTTTAAGCCCTCCTTCATCCTCATCTTCATCAAATGCCATAGCATCTAAAGCGTCTGAACCGGACGTAGGTGACGCCTCCTTTGTGGGCTCCTCGCCGAAAGTGAAGTCGTCGTCTTCCGCTGGAGTTGCAGCTTTTGCCGCTTCGCTTTCAACATCATCGAACATGTCAAAGTCATTGGAGGCCTTCACAGTTTTGGCAAATTCCTCCTCAGAACCCGACAAATCCATATCGAAATCAAGTTCGTGGGTGGCGCTTTCGTCCGACGAATTTTCGCTGGCGACCTCTTCCTCGATTTCATCATCTCCGACCATCTCAAGGAGATCATCGGTGGCTGCGGCCGGTGTTGAGCGCGCAGCGATTTCCGCACCGAGATCATCATCGTGCGATTCACTTAGGCCCGCAAAAGGATCGACCCCGGCTTCCTCGCCTTCGAGGGCGATTTCCGCCTCTTCGTCCTCAACAGCCTCGTCGATTTCCTCGACCTCTTCAATTTCATCATCTTCAACTTCCTCGATCTCGGGAAGGTCGTCATAGAGTTCGTCGATGTCACTTCCACTCGAACGCATGGCGCGTCTAGACGCTTCCGGCGTAGCTTCATCTATATCCAGTTTTTGGCGGACCCAGGCAGACTGAGCATGATTTTGGAGGAAATGGGTCAGCGCTGTTGCCTGAAGCCTGAAATCCGGATCGATCCGGACGAGGCCCTTATAAAGTTGAGACAGGGGTATTACGACCGGGTCAACTTCGAGACCGGTAAAGAATTCGAGCTGCTTGAGAGTGCTGCGATCGAGGGGGTCGACAACCCCTACGGTGATCTTACCGGGGGCTTTTTTGAGGGGAATGACTTCGAGTTTCGACACCAGCCTCCTGTCGAGGGCGTGGATAGCCGACTGGTCCAGATGATTGAGGAAATCTTTGGGAGCGATCTGATACCGAGTCCGTTCGGCAAAGAAAGCCGCGAGTTCGTCTTCATCGAGCAGTCCGATGGCGAGGATGCTTTTGGCAAAGGCCCAGCTTCCCTGACCACAGGTCTTCGTGATGGTCAGCCTATCCTGCTCGGTGAGAAATCCTTCTTTAACCAAAAGGGAACCAAGTCCGGATGCACCCATGTTGTCCTCTGCGCGATCCTGGGACCCTTGTCCAAATGGTCCAGGTGATTCAGGGCCTTTAAACGGCAGTCCCAGGCAGCTTTGGATAGGCCCGACTGCTTGAATTCTACTAGGCAAAGACCTGTTAGATCTATACTATCACAGATTGCAACATCGCGCTTTTATGCGTAAATATGACGGAAACAAGAGGACTATATGACTAGCGATAAGAGCAAATCCCTAGATGCGCCCGATGCTTTTCAGGTACAGGCTTATAGCTTCATGGACCGATTGGCTCAAAACCCAAAACCAGCCCTGACTGTCGGAGGCGTGGTTCTCGCCCTCCTCCTCGGCGGGTATGCATTCAAATATTTCAAAGAATCGAAGACGGAGAAGCTCCAAGGTCAGGCGGCTGCCGTTGATACCGTTTACGAAAACGAGATGAAAAAATATACAGAGCAACGCGAAGCTCTCGAAAAACAACGCGACGCGATCGTTGCGAAGCAGCCGGCTCCTGCCGCGGGTCAACCCCCTGCTGAGACGCCCGAAGTCAAAGTCATCAACGATCAAATCAAAGTTTTGAAGCCGGTTCACAGCGAATCCGCGACCAAATACCTCGAATTCTACAAAGCGAATCCCAAGTCCTCGGAAGGTCTTGCTGCGGGAATCAAACACGCGGCCTATATCGCGAACAATGGTGACCTCGATACGGCGCGTACCGAACTCAATGCCATCGTCAGCGATTCTAAAAGCGAAAAGATCCTTCACAGCCAAAGTCTTTTGCTCCTGATCTCAATCGAGACGGACAAAGCGGATTTTGATGCGGCTGTCAAACATTCCGATGAATTGATTGCTTCGGTCAGCAAAGAGTTGATGCCTAAGGCTCTTCTCACCAAAGGTCAGGTATTGTTCCTGAAGAAGGACTTTCCGGCTGCTAAAACGGTTCTTGAGACACTGGTCAAAGATCACGATACAAGTCCTGAGGCAGAACGGGCTCGCGGCTTGTTGGCCCTGATTCCTGCGTAGTATTAAGAGGCAATTGTGAAAGAGATTTTTTGGTCCATGCTCGTTAGCGGACTCCTCGCGAGTTCTTGCGTTACGACAGCGAAAGACGAACTGCCCTCCTGTGATGCCGACGGCGCCGATTGCCGTCCCTTCCGCACCGGGATGATCAAGTTCGATGAAGTGCTCGACGGCGATAAACCGCTTGGTGAAATCGACGAAGCAGGCTGGACTTTAGCGACCCAGACCATCATCGGTTCCTACCAGAGCCACTGGGTCACAGCTTATGATCTAAAGAAAAAACAGCATCTTTGGTGGTTAGACGCCAAGTCTGACCTCACTGCTCCTGTCGAAGTCTTCGGCGGATTCGGTGTGGTGGCTCTACGCGACGGACGTTTGGTCAAGATCGATATCAACACTGGTAAATCCTTGTGGGAAAATCATCTGACTCAATTCGTAGCGACCAAGGTCGTTCTTTCGGGAACTTCCCTGCTCGTCTACACCGTCGATCAGAAGCTCTATTCCATCGACTTCCAGGCCGGCCAGACGATGTGGGCCTACGATGCAGCCAGCTCGCCGAACCTTTTGGTTCGTACCGGTGCAGCGCCTCAAGTCGTTGGCAATGAAGTCTTTATCGGAACGGTCGAAGGCGACATCCGCTCGATCCATATCGCGAACGGCAAAGAAAACTGGCGTCTGCGCCCGGGCAAAGACGATTTCCGTTTCAAGGATATCGTTGGCGACATCGGCGTTGGCAACAACCAGCTCTATGCAACTCGCTATGATGGATTGATCTTCGGTGTCGACATTCAATCCAAGCCCAACGGTACCCTTTGGGAAGTCACAGCACCCAGCATTACGACCTCAGCTTTTCGTGACGGCACAATTTATGTGGCCAGCATGAACGGTGAGTTGCTTGCCATTCAGGCCAGCAACGGCCGTCAACTCTGGAAGACCAAGCTCGGCCAATCGATCAAGTCATTGACCGTAGGTGAAAAGGCGATCTTCGTAGGGGGCAGTCAGGGACGCGTTTCCGCAGTATCATTGTCCGGTGGCAAACTCCTCTGGCACGACGATCTCGGGGGTGTCCTGACCAAACAGCCTTTCGTTATGGACGACGAGATCTATTTCTCGACCGGACTTAAAACGATCTACAGCTACAAGATCCTCTAAGACTTTAAAGGGCAAATCAAAAAAGCGATCCGGGCCTCAGGCTGGGATCGCTTTTTTCATAGATTCAAACCGATTAGATTAGCTCGGTCCTGCCACGCTTTTTCAAATTTTCGACGATAAACTTCACATCCTGGGCTCTGTCCCGCGGACAAACTAATATCGCGCCTTCCGAGCAAACCACAATCATATCCTTCAAACCGATACAGGCTAATACTTTGGCGTCGCTATCAACCGTTGTTCCAGTCGAATCGATATTGATAACTTCACCATAGAATAGATTGCCTTGGTCATCCGTGCTGAAGTTTTGCGTGAGTGCATCCCAACTCCCAACATCCTTCCAGCCAATATCGGCTTCCACGACCGAAACTTTCTGGCTCTTCTCCAGGACAGCTAGATCGATTGCGATCGACTGGAGGCTGTTGTAGACGCTTGCAAAGTCAGAGGCCGAGAGGTCCTGGAAACTCTTGCGTGTGCCAAGGGCCTGGACCAATGCCGAAACGGACTCGGGAACGAAGATCTTCAACTCGCCCAGGATGGTCGAAACCTTCCAGGCAAAGATTCCGGAGTTCCAGAGAAAACGCTTGGTTTCAATATATTGTGCAGCAAGCTTCGCATCCGGTTTTTCGCGGAAACTGCTGACTTTGTACGTCAGGCTCAAGCCCGGTAAGGTAGGGCCTTTCTCGATGTAACCATAGCCTGTTTCCGGATATTCCGGCGTGATTCCGAGCAAGGTCAGATGATCTTTTTGGGCAGAAGCGATCATGGACTGAATCGTCTCATTGAACACGTCGATACGCTTGATGAGGGCATCGGCATGCAGCGAGAGAATAATAGGTTCGGCGACACCATCACGCTTCGCCATCGTTTCGACTTCAAGGGCAGCCAAAGCCAGAGCGTTGGCCGTATTCTTCGCGCAAGGTTCGGCCAGAAAATGGCCGCAAAGACTCTTGGTAATGGCGCGAGTGGCTTCTAGCTGATCGATGTGAGTCACGATGATTCTACGTTCGGGAGGAACCAGTCCATCGAGGCGACGTAACGTCAGCTCTATCATCGTCCAGTCGCTGTCGCCGATCTGACAAAGTTGTTTGGGTCGATTGTGGCGAGATTTTGGCCAAAAGCGAGTTCCACTCCCTCCCGCGAGTATGATTGCATACACGTTGGACGGTAAAAGCTGGGGCGTACTCATCATTTGCACAGTCCTCTCATGGGTCATATCGCTTGCAGTTGAGCGATATATCCTAATCCTTAATTTCTTCTTTATCTTTATCTTTATCTTTATCTGCTTCTTTACCTGAGTTGTGAACTTTCGCTCCAACCTTAGGCTCAGACTCCGTTTCAGCCTCTGTCTCAACGTTTTCCACGTCGTCAGAATTCACCGAGACCACATTGTAGTCCGCAGGTTTTGAAAGAAGAAGATTTTTTTTAAGATGTTCGGCAAACGCCCGCAGATAAGGAGGAGCGCTCGGCAACAGGCTCAGCGCATCCGCAATCTCAAGACCGAAATTACGTAAAGTTCGCGCTTTTTCGGGTTGCTGAATGAGAATTTCGCGATAGGTGTCATTATAGATGCTTGCGAGCCACCACAAGGCATAAGGCAATTGCGGGCTGTCGGCGTGATTCGAACAAAAGTTCTGCCATTTTTCCAGCAGCTCCTGTTTCCCCTCGCTTAAGCTCAGCAAAGCCCAATCTTTTTGAGCGGCCGTGGCCTGCGTCATCGAGCTTTGATCGATGAGACTTTTGTGCTGAACCGGATATTCAAATATAGAAAAATCTTTATCGGCCGTGACGCGCTCCGCCACAAACTTATTGGCTGGATTAAAAGCATAGAAATTGTGGTAGCGATAGAATTCCTTGGGATCCATCACGCTATTGACGGGCGCATAGATCGCAAAGAAATATACGAAATCAGGACTCGCGCTGCTGTGCGACAGAGACAAGAGCATTTTGCGGTCGTCTTCGGCATCGGGAAAGAATTTCTTTTGGAGATCAGGAAGAAGATTTTTGACCACGTTACTGCGCAGGTCCCAGTAGTAGATGCCATCTTCGTAGCGCTTCGAGCCTTGGGCCGTGAACATGATTTCATAGCCACCCGGCAGCCAAAGGAATTCGTCGACCGTGTCATGGACCGAACTCATGAAGAATTGGGAATCTTCCTGACTCTGGATGAGGAGGCGTTTGCTGTCCCCGCGAAAGCGTGTGCGAATAGAGGCGACGAGCGGACCGCGCGGCGATATCTGACCTTCCAGAAATGAGCTTTGAAAGAAGTTGAGGCGACTTTCGTTGAGGATGATGCCTTTGACGCCCAGAGGAGGAGAGATCAGCCCGTGACTATAGCTCTCGTCATGGGTTCTAAAAACTGTGTTCTCGGTTGTGTCGCGGCCAAATGATTTTACGATAAAGGCGTCTTCGGTCAGGGGTTGATAGGAAAGGCGGGCTCCGTAACTATCATAAAGCTCCGGAACGGAACCAAAGGTGTAAGCGTAAGCCCTCACCTCGGCAAGATTTGCCGGGAGGCGATTTTGATCTTTTTGAAAACGTTCGATCCAAGTCCCAAGACGATGGACAGTTACGCTGTTGCTACTCCAGGGATGGCCCGACACTTCGGTGAATGTCGTTACGGAGATCCAGATCGCTGGAATGATGAGCAGGAGAGATCTTGCGCGCATATCTTATGACCCAAGGAATAATTGCAAGTTGACCTCAAGCAAAAAGCCTGAGGGGGGCAGTCTCCGCAAACAATCTATAGTATAATCTTTGTAGAGCAAGACATTCTAACTATCTTAGACCCGACTGAAGACAAGGTAAAGGCATGCGTATGGTATTCACTTTGCTAAAAGCAATTCTAGTCTTTGGAAGCTTCGCAGCATTTCCATTGATGGCCGTCGAAAAAGGTAATATTTCTGGTTTCGTTACAGGGGATTCTTCACTGACTGACGTCAGAGCCGAAGATGATGCCGTTCGGGTGCGTGTGCCCCTGCGGATGACCCTCTTCGAACAAATCATGGTGAAGAATCAAGAGGGCGTTCGTCGAATCGAGCACAAGCCTCTCCTGCCCATTCGCTACAACTTCAAAGCGACCATCGATCGCACCAACCACTTCTACGTGTCTGACTACCATGTTGAGACCGTACCCGTGAAATGGGAGCATGATGCCAAAGAGTGGACGATTCAGGTCCATTTCTACAAGCGGTACGGTGAAGGCCAGGAGCTTGAAGAATCGGTTGGCAGCATGGATATCAAAGGCAAGCTGGATGGCGCCAAGAAGCTCTATACCCTGCAGGCCAAGGGCAAGCAGAATTTCAACAATAAGCAGGGTTTCCCTCAATTGTTAGTTGAAATTGACTCGCTCCCCGGCGCTGAAAAAGGTAACATTGCACGTCGCGAGACCCCGGGCGCGCAGTAAACTGTGCTCCCACTTCTGGGAGACTGTCCATGTCACTTTACGAAGAAATTGGCGCTGAGCGAATCGCGAAGATCCTAAGTCTCTTCTATCAGCGTTGTTTCGAAGATGTGATGATCGGTCACTTCTTTTTCGAAAAAAACCATGACGAGCTTCTCAAGCATCAACTGGCTTTCACAACGGCTATGCTGGGTGGACCTTCGGGCTACCAAGGGCGCGCCCTGACGAATGTCCATGATCCATTGCCGATAAGGCCCCCTCATTTTGCTAGACGTCGTATGCTTCTCAAAGAAACGATGGAAGAAGATGGGCTGGAGAAAATGTTGATCGACAGTTGGATAGGTCTTGAGGACAAGCTCAAACCCCTGATTCTCAAAGATCAGAGTTCTTGCCGGGCCTAAGATAAGTCTTACAAAATAAAAAAAGCCGTTGTCCCTGAAGACAACGGCTTTTGTATGTTCTGGAAAGTCTTAAGCGTCCATGCCTGCGCTAAGCTCAGCGTCCACCTTCAGATCCAGTCGATCCGGGCGAGAGTTGTCGTCGGATTTGGCTCGGAAGAAGACCCGAATCGGAATGTTACCGTATTCGAGATCCGTGCGGAGACGTTTGACCAGGAAGCGTTTGTACGACTCCTGGATCTCTTCGGCCACGTTACACTTGATGACGATAGTCGGCGGCTTGGAGCTGACCTGGGTGGCGAAGTAAAACTTCACGCGCTTCGAGTAGCGTTTGAGAATCGCCGGGGTGTGGGCCAAAACCGCTCTTTGCAGAGCTTCGTTGACTTTACCTGTGCTGACGCGTTTCTCGTAGCTCTCGTAGAGTTCTTCGACCGCAGTCATGATCTTGTGAATACGCTGATTCTCAAGGCAGGAGGCGAAGATGATCGGAATGAAGGCCGCATCGCGAAGCTTCTCTTGGATGTCGAGTGCGTAATCGCGTGCTGAGTTTGTTTCCTTGTTCGGGAAAAGATCCCACTTATTCACGACGATCAAAAGCGGCTTGAACTGGGATAGAGCCAGCGAAGCCAGGCGCGCATCCTGATCCGACAGGCCTTCATCGGCCGCCATGACCAAGACCACGACGTCGGCATCTTCGATCGTACGAAGACTGCGCATGACGCTCAGACCCTCGATTTTGTCGAAGATCTTCTTGCGACGGCGCACACCGGCGGTATCGAGAAGAATATAAGGTTTCTTGTTGAAGATCATGTGGGTGTCGACGGTATCACGTGTGGTACCGGCGATTTCACTCACGAGCGATCGCTCTTCGCCGCAGAGGCGGTTGAGGATCGATGATTTACCGGCGTTCGGGCGACCGATCAAAGCGATGCGGGCCGCGCCAGCGTATTCGGCTTTGTGTGACTTCAGATCGGTTTTACTTTTGAGGTTACTTTCGATTTCTGCACAGAGATCCCAGACACCGCGGTTGTGGGCGGCACTCACGTGAGTCATCTTCTCGATGCCGAGTTCATAGAACTCGAGAGCGTTGGATTCGTGCTCTTTGCCGTCCATTTTGTTGACGACATAGATAACGTTTTTACCGTTTTCTTTGAGATAGGTCACGAGCTGAAAGTCGTGAGGGTGAATGCCCGTTTTGCCATCGAGAACCATCAACACCACGTCAGCGTCGGTGATGGCCTGCTGGGTTTGTTCCCAGACGATGTTTTTGGAAAACGGTTGGTAATAAAGATCTTTGGTTTCAAAACCACCGGTGTCGATGAGGAGAAATCCTGCTTCATCATCTTCGACGGAAGTAACAGTACCAAACAGACGGTCACGTGTGACGCCTGGTCTATCATCTACGATCGCTTTTGAACTGCGTGTCATGCGGTTGAAAAGCGTTGATTTACCGACGTTTGGTCGACCAATAATGGCGACGATCCCTGCGATCATGGGAAACCCCTTTGAGCTGTTGCGAGTATCTCGTACGAACTGTGAAGCTAACCCTTAGAGGCGGCTTCAAGGCAACTCTTTAGAAATACCCTGATATCCTGATTCTTCCATCTGTTGCCAGGTGGCGAGGGCCATTTTTGCGGCATCTTGCGAAGCGGTTTTTTTGGAAGGCCCGTGTCCTGTACCGAGAGTTTGACCGCGAAAGACGACCTCTACAGAAAAGTCGAGTTGGTGATCCGGCCCCTCTCGTTTGATGACCTTATACATGGGCGCTTCCTTGAAAGCTCCCTGAGTAAGCTCCTGTAGCCGAGATTTGTAGTCTTGTTGCGTCAGATCTGTCAAGGAAGATGTCAGGATGTCTTTGTAAAGAGCGAGAATAACTCTCTTCGCTCCTTCAAGACCAGCGTCAATATAGATGGCGCCGAAAAACGCTTCCAGTGCGTCCGCGAGAACTGAATCTTTGTTGCGACCACCGGCGCGCTCTTCGCCCGGGCCGAGCAGCAGGCACGATCCGATGTCGATGCCTTGGCTGATACGCGCGAGTGTGTGCTCGTTGACAAGCGAAGCGCGTATCTTGGATAGCTGACCCTCAGGGAACTTCTCAGGTCTCTGCAAAAGGAGAGAACTCAGAACCAGACTAAGGACAGAGTCACCCAGAAACTCGAGACGCTCGTTCCAGGGCATCGGTATGGGCTGTTGATTCTTCTTTTGGACATAACGGGCAGCCGAACTGTGCGTCAGTGATTCCAAAAGGAGAGATTGATCGTTGAAGCGATAAGCCACTCGTGTGCAGAGCTGTTCCATGGAACGGATCTGATGCGGAAAGCCTTCGCGAACTAATTCAAAAATATCATGACTTTCCAAGGTACTGGGGCTCCTAATAGGCCAAGAGGCGGCGGGGGACGTTGGTGCGCGTCATTATAGGGTCAGAAAGAAAAGATTCAAGGCTTTCTTCATAGATCTCGCAAACGAGTCGAGATAAGTCCTAGGAGCCCCCCAAGCACGGAGGGGCTGTGTTATGATGGATAGGTACTAAGGAAGGGCCTGGATGAAGAGTCTCGCCAAATTATTCCTCGTTACTTTGCTCGCAGGTGCCGGCCTGGGCGTTTGGTTGAATTTTCATTTACCGGAATGGTCGATGACAAGTCACAGCATCAGCGCTCCAGCAATCGTGAAACTTCCCAAGGGTGTGAGGCTTCAGGATTTCTCCAAGGACCTCGAACAAGCCGGCGTTATCGACAGTGCCTGGCGTTTTCGACTTTGGACTCGTTTCTTTAAGGATTATTCCAAGTTTCAGGCCGGCCAGTATAAGTTTGAAGGAAGCGTTTCTCCGGAAGGCGTCCTTGAAATTATCCAGAGCGGTAAGACCTACGAACCTTTCGAACTGCAATTCGTAATTCCCGAAGGTTTCACTCTCAAGCAGGTCGTCGATCGCCTGGAAGCTCGTAAAGTCGGGACAAAGGTCGATTTGTGGTCGATCGCTAAAGACAAAGGACTGCTAAAAAAATATAATATAAAAGGCGACAACGTCGAAGGCTTTATCTTTCCAGCGACGTATAGCTTCGAAAAAATGCCGATAGCTGTAGCCGTCTTCGAAAAGATGCTGCAGACTTTTTTCAAAAATATCCCCGTAGGAATCGAACAAAGACTCCTCGCGGTCGGTCTTGACCTCCGCAAAGCCATCATCTTTGCATCTCTCATCGAAAAAGAAACTTTGCATGACGAAGAAATGTCGATGGTGTCCGAGGTCATTTGGAACCGTTTGAACGCCAATGAAACCCTTGGTATCGACGCAGCCTTGATCTACGGGATTGAGGATTATAAGGGCGATATTACCTGGAAACACCTGAAGGACCCTAAGAATCTCTATAACGGTCGACTGCACAGAGGCCTTCCTCCGGGCCCGATTGGGGCGATTTCAATGAAGGCTTTGGAAGCGGTTTTAACGCCGACTAAAGAGGGTTATCAGTTCTACGTACTGAAAAATGATGGATCGAGTTATCACAATTTTTCGCGTACACTTGCAGAGCATAATCGCTTTGTTAAGCAGTTGATCCAGGCTCCCCAGAAAAATTGAGTACCCGAGTTGAGATGAGGTGATGAAACATGGCTACGAAATCAATCAAATCCAAGAAAGCACCGGATGAAAAAGCTAAGTCAGCCAATTCTGAGGTCGATAAGTCGTTGCGAGAGGATGGTCGTGATCATCAAAGAGTGCCAGTCCAGTTGCTCGTAGACTACCGATCCGGTGGAAACTACCTTTTCGACTTCTGCCGGGACTTAGGGACCGGTGGTGTCTTTATCGAAACGACTAAGCCTTTAAGTCATGGCAGTGTCGTTGAACTTACATTTACTTTGCCTGATTCCAAAGAGACACTTGAAGCAAAGGGCCGAGTCATTTGGGTTCAAGCGGCTATTGCAGAAAAGAATCTCACAGCAGGCATGGGCGTCCAATTTGAAGAATTCACCCAGGAACAAAGGGTAGTCCTTCAAGATTTTGTCGACCGTTACAATAAGCCAAGCCCCCTAGGAAAAGCCTCAAACAGGTCAGCTTAAGCATAGGGACTCATGTGAAGAGTAAGCCGCAAATGCTTGGCTCTTCACCCCTTTTGCTTCTTAGTATTTCCTTACACATGCCCATAGAATTGGAATTTTTCTTCTGCTAAGATCCCGATCGTCCCGTGAACGTGACTTGGGAGAAGGCAGCATGCATTTAATCTGGAAAAGACCCGATGGTTTTCATGGGGCATCACCTACTGACTTTCGAGTCGTAGATCTAGGCGGGCGTTCTAGACTTTGGCTGCATAAAGTCGATCGAGACCAATACCCCTTCCGCATCGCCGGAGGCTGGGAAGAAAAAGACGCAACAGTTCGTCTGAATAACCTGATCAATCTCCTCGAAGATGACGACAAGTCCTGGCTTGGTTACCTCAACCGAGCCATGGATCACTCTATCAAAGAAGACCGTACGGTCTTCATCGACGACCTGCAGAGCTGGCTGACAGAACTCCAGCAACACGTAAAAGGCGATACCTGGGAAACCGAAATCCTCCGCGAGGCACTAACTGTCCTATCAGAACGGCTCGTAGTTCTTAGAGGGCGTTTCGTCAAAGGCGAAACCCACTAATTCACTAATTCGAGTTCCGCTTTTGAAAGGCACCTCAGTAGGGTGCCTTTTTTGTTGCAAATTGTCACAATCCTAAAGCTTTTCCGCAGTTGCGCCGATTGACTCTGGACGTTCCCGAGATCCAAGCATGGATCCGGAATCTGATGGGATGGGCACGCATGATGTATTCCAAAAAGCTCGTATTTGTTGGTCTTTTTGCGGTTTCCGCGCCAGTGATGGCCGACGAAGCGGGGCGCAGTGCCGTCCTCTCGCATCCCTTTCAGGTCAAGGCAAACAGCTTTAATCTCAATGCCCGCGTAATGGCTAGAGATTCTATACGCCCTCTTGAAGAACAGGGTCCGGACGAAGTGCAAAATGCGGGTTTAAGCTCGCGATTTCGTTTGCGTCAGAAGAATGTCCAAGGGCTCAATCTTTTCCAAAATCGTCACATCGAATCCGTTTCCTATGGCTTCGACCTCGACGAGGTCCCACTTTGTGACATCGAAGTAAAAGTTCACCGCTCGATGGATGGTTATACCTCGGTCATGGGAGAAATCCCGAATATCGATGCGAATGCACCCAGCCTCAGCGAAAAGAATTGGGCTGCTGAAGCTCAAGTTTCCAAGATCGTGGGCGAGACTTTGCTCATGGCCAGTCTCGGAACGTCTTACAATGTCGAAAGCAAAGATCGCTGCATCTGGAGCGATGGTTTGAAACCCGTTTGGAAAATGACTCTGGCCGTGAATGGTCTAAACTACGAAATGATCGTGGACGGTAATGAAGTCTATCGTTTCGATCCAAAACATTTTCACAACACCGGTACAGCCACCATCTACCCGACCAACAAAAACGATGGCGCAGCCGCTCCCGTTGAATTGCGTGAAATGGATGCAACAGGTTTCCTCGCCAATCCCTATTTCCAAGTCTGTTTGCCAACCAGCGCCAGCAAAGTCATTTGTAAGCCGACCGATGGCACAGCTCTCTACGCCTTCGCCCAGGAAGCAAACTGGGTCTACAACTACAATCCCGCCGATGCAGCCGGCTCGAATAAATTCACGCAAGCCTCAATCTTCGCGCATACCAACACCGCGTTGGAGTGGCTCCAAAGCCATGGTTACAAAAACTTCGGCACCGCCCAGATCAAACTCCTCGCTCACGCGAAAATCAGCGGCGACGTGAACAATGCTCTCTATCAACCGGCGAGCGGCGGCGCGAGCCCAATGATTCTCGTCGGTGATGGCGATAACAACGTTTTGCAAAATCTTGGTACCGATGCCGACGTCGTAAGTCATGAGCTGGGTCACCACGTGGTGTACAATACCGTCACGGATATTCGGGGCGAATCTTTGGTTATCCACGAAGCGCTTGCGGACTTCTTCACCTTTGCCCGTACCGGCAACGCCTGTCTCGGTGAAAGCATTTGTCCGGACACGCCCATCGGCCTTCAGGTCTGTGCGGTTCCGAGACAATGCCTTCGTTCGGCTGAAAACACCTACGCTTACGGCGATGCTGATCTTCCGGATCAAGCCCACTTGCGAGGACAATTCGTCTCAGGACTCCTCTGGGATCTTCACGCCAAAGACAAGATCATTCAGAACGACGTCACCAACCTCGTTTTGAAATCGATCGACCTTCTCGTCTCCAACTCCGGATACAAGCACCTCATCGTCGGTATGCTCCTCGTCGATCACGCGGAATACGCGGATAAGTATTGCTCCACAATCCTGGCCCGGGCCAAGGTTCGTGGTCTCGGCACGCTTCTGTCGGATGTGACCTGCGACTCGATCGCGTCCTCCACCAACTCCCAAACCAACGTTTCGACCTTCTATAATACCGGCACCACCGCGACTCGAGCCAAATCAAGTTCGGCCAATAAAAAATCTGGAAAATCTTGCGGTGTTTTGAATGCAGGCGGAGGAAGTGGACAGTCTGCGAGCCTCTTGCTAATATTATCCTTACCCGTTGCCATTACTTGGATACGACGCAAGAAGACTTGATCTATCCTCTCCAAATCATTTGAGGCCTATCGATGACCAATCGGTGGATTTTGGGACTTTGCCAAATCTTCGTGCTTTTCTATTGTCTTTCCTCTGCCGATGCCCAAGCCGCCCGTGTCGATGCCTATCTCGTTATCAAATGGGAAGGTCGGGCTCTCGAAGATCCCAACCTCGAAACGCTCGATGCGCTCCGAAAGAAATTTCCGGACCTCGCAGCGATCCATTTGATCAACCCCAGTTATTTCCAACCGGACAATCCTTCGGCGGCCAACAACCTCGAAGCGATCAAGAAACGTATCGTCGATAACGATGAAGTCGGCCTCTACTTTGCGCCGAACACCAGCCTCATCAAAGCCGCCGATGTGATTCCAATCCGTAAGCCCACCTTCTGGAGCTATGGCGAGGAAGTTTGTACCAACGATTGCGGCCAGCAGGTGCCTGTGACCGTCTACAGTCGCAGCGATGTAACGAAGCTCTTCTACACAGCCCATATAGCTTTAAAAGCAGCAGGCTTCACCAAACCGGTGACCTATGCCGTTCACGGTTGGATCGCTCCGGCCGGACTGTCTGAGGTGGCCCAGGGCCTCGGCTATTCCAACGACCTCACCAGCATCGATTTCAAATTGGTCAAGGATCAGCTGAAGGAATATCCCATTTCCGAATGGCTGCGCGGCGCGCCCGTTCCCATGTCCACGCCGGGCGTTTCCGCCTGGACTCAGGTGGGTGGATCGATCGAATTCAATAACGACGAGGACATCCTAAAACGCTTCGATCAGTTCTTTGCCCAGGATCATGAGAGGCAAAGTCTCTTTGCCCTAAGCATCAGTGAAGAAAGTCTTTTCATGAGCCGCCTCCGCCTGGAACGCTCGATCGAGGGCATGACCAAGAAAGCCGAAGCCGGCAGCGACGAACTCGTCTTCAAGACCCTGAACGATGGAAAAACGAGTCGACCTATCGCCGGAACTGTGGTTAAAAGCAGGAAGCTCTAGGAGGGCGTTCCTGTGTATGTCGACGTTCATAGCCATCTGACCCATAAAGACTTCGCATCCGACCTCGATCAAGTCGTGAAAAGAGCGTCCGAGGCGGGTCTCTCCGCGATTATCGTCAATGGCCTGGAGCCGGAGTCCAATCGAAAGATCCTTCAGCTCGCTGAGCAGTACCCTATCATCAAGCCAGCCCTGGGCATCTATCCGATCGACGCCATCAATCATCTCGCGGACCAAATTCCCTTTCCCGTTAAAGCCTTCGATGTCGATCAGGAGATCGCCTTTATCGAAACTCAGGCCAGGGCCGGTAATATCATCGCCATCGGCGAATGCGGTCTCGATGGTCATTGGGTTGGGCCGGAGACCTTCGCCGCTCAGGAACGGGTTTTTGAAGCTCTCATAGACATTGCCGTGCAATGCGACCTTCCACTGATCATTCACACCCGTAAACTTGAAGAACGTTCCATGGAAATACTCGCCGCCCATAAAGTGACCAGAGTCGATTTCCATTGTTACGGTGGCAAGACCAAGCTTGCCGTAGACGCTGCTGAAAAGTACGGATGGTCCTTCTCTATTCCAGCCAATTCCAATCGCGATGGGGCTTTTCAAAAGCTCCTGAGAAACCTCCCACCCGACATGATTCTGACTGAAACGGATTGTCCTTATCTCCCTCCGGAAAAAGGCACACGAAACGAGCCCAGGAATGTTGTGGGAACAATCGGACTCCTGGCTGAATATCGTGGCTGGACGGTCGAGGAAGCGGCAGAGCGGGTCTGGAAGAATTATCAAAGACTCTTCAAACAAGGTTGAGGACCGACTTTCCTCAACTTTAATTCCCCATTCCGAAAACTAAATACTAGGGGCTGATGCCTGATTCCCGCATAATCGGCTTCAGCTTCGACCAACGCTCATCCGTGAGCAGTAATCGTGGCATGGCAGACTCGCTGTTTAGTTTGTAGCAGAACCGAAATACGAGTTTGCCTCCACTTTTCAATCATTTATCTCAAACGTCAACATCCCCTAATATTTGATAATATAATTGATGCCGGCACTCTTTGGAGTCATCTCAGAAGATTGTCCGTTGATATTTTGCGCCGGAATACCAACTGTGAAATTCGCAGAGAACGAATGACTTAAGGATTAAAAATTGGTCCCAACGATGTCATCATCGTTAGCGAATGTTCCGTCCGGGCCGCTCGACACGAGACGAAAGCCATAGGCCTGAGTCGCTTCGTATTGAAAGGCTCGCCCCCAGCTATCCTTTAACTGAGATTCGCTGAGATAGGGGCCTCGCCACATTCTTGATCCGCTGGGCTCCTTTAGAAGAGCCTGCAGTCCTTGTTCAGTCGTAGGGTACTTATAGTTATGAAGCTTGAACTGTTGGAGGCCCTGGGTGACCGCAGTCAGCATCTCTTGAGATTCCGTCAATTTTTTAGAATTACCCAGGTTCTTAGATCGCCACGCAAAGAAGGCAATGCCTAGAACAATCAAGAGAAGCAACCCAGCTACTACTTTTTTCATATCGAAAAGATCCTTCATTCAAGCTTCATTCAAATGTTTCTAGATTAGACTACTTCTGGATCTGGCTATTTTTTTTCAAGGCTTCCACGTCATTACGCATTCATCACCGCTGTCGGCGAAGCACCACTTATCGGCAACCGAAACGACTTTTGTTGAGAACGAATTCTTCAGCTCTTCAGCTCTTTGGCGTTTGCATCGAGGTCATGAATTCGTGCTTCTTGAATGGAAAGAATGGAGGTGACTGCATCTGCTGCAAAAAGATTGCCAGTAAAACTAGCAGATATCACTGAGAAAAATGCTGTGAACATCATAAGATTCATATCTTTGTTCCTTGATGGAAATGAGGCTATTCGTGAGTCATATCCTCGCAAGCCTAGCATGCAGCAGCTGCCTATCAAACGAAAGGAGTAACCACAAGTTCCTTTATTTCGTCCGAAAATATAGATTTCTGGCGAAATCCTCTTCAAACAAAGATTTGTTTTGATTGTCACAATATGTTGCGCAATAACGAATCATTGGATGGGGTGTGCGCGCCGCTCACCTTTACATATCTCAGTATTCACTTGGTTCTATTTTGGATAATGACATCAATTGAGATTCCAGAAATTGAAGAGAGCCATTGACCAAGATTGCTCACTCACATTTACACCCCAATTGATTCGAGAATTTTGAGACTTAGTGAAACAAGGCCTTGATTATATCTGTCAGAACATCTAGACAGACCGGCTATTGAACCCGGGAAGTCGTGTAGAAGACCGATTTTTAAAGCTTCGTTGAAACAAGTCACGACGAAGATAAAGAACATATAAAAACTGGAGAGGGCCTTTATGAAAACATGCAGAGTAGCTTTTGGACTCTCTCTCGCTATCATTCTATCGATCTCATGCACTGGGAATTCATCGACGTCTGTATTGAAGAACAGCATCGTCACTGAAAATAAAGATTTGCACCTTCAAGTTTACAATTTAAAAGTTGGTGCCGGTGCGCCTGCGAAAGTCGCAGCTCTCATGGGCCCCTACGGTGAGAACAAAGAATACAAGGCTGTTCAGATGTTGGGCTGTGCCTCAACGGAAGCAGCCTATCAAATTCTCGGAGTGAATGCAGACGAGGATTTGAGCAAGATTTTGACAGACAGCGAAAAAGAAGACCTCGATATTCAGTACTGGGACAGCTTTCCTGCCGAAGAATCGGAGTGGAAAGAGAAATTCAATTTTGGAACCTCTGCAATCGACTGTTCTCCAACAGCTACAAACCAAGCGACTTGGTATTTTGATGAAGGCACCAGTCAATATTACTTTCCAAATGTCCAAGCCGAAAATGACAGCTTCTATCAAGTCGACGGCCAATGTAATTACCTTCAAGACGTGATGCTTCAATCGTTTGTCTCAGCCAATCCTGAATCCACATCTGGAATTCCAGACGCCGCTCTAGGAAAAGTCCAAAGTCTGGCCTGCGGTTCTTCATCTCTTAAGATCGAAAAACCCGTCCCTGGCTGGAAAGTAAACTTTCTTTCCAAGCCTTTTTTCAACTTCGAAGTTGTGGGGACTAAGACTCGTTGGAACAACTCTATACTGCTATTGACCTATAATTCTCCAAACGGCGAGACCAGCTACTTTCCGGTCTTGAGCGTCAATAACGAAAGATTTTCGCCTTATCTTCCCAGCGCAGTGAATCCAGTCGATCTGACAAACATCAATCAAGTCTTAAGCCGTGTCGCACCAAGCTTGCCTCCCGTCACTTCGATTGCATCCATTATCATGCCTAGCAAAGACGAAAAGAAATTCGTCAAGGCCTTTGCCAGCAGCCCCTTCCTTGAAGTTTGTCTCGAAGGCGCCCAGGCCCCATGTCAGAGCAAAGCCTACTGGATCGATCCTGCGGTCGACAACGATCTGGTTGATGCTTTTGGTCACCCCCTTCCTTTGTACGATATGAAAGCAGCTCAATTGAAAAGCAGCGAGAAGACTTTTTTCGATTCTCATCTCGTTAGCGTCGTTTCGATCGGTGACAATGCCCGCTCTGCTAGATTTGCCGCACAATCTTGTGATTCGTATAGCCTCCCTGCTCTCTTCGGCGAAGCTGTTCAACAAGGCCGCGTCGCAAGCAGCGCGAGCGTTGAAGAATTGAAGAAAGAAGGCCTGCCTCTGACGCGAAGCTTTACGTCAAGTGCCACGGCAATCAAATCTGTTTCTTGCGACTATTTGTCGACTCAAATTTGCCGCCAGGCCGTCAAATCAGAAAATGAATTGCGTGATGCTCTCAAAGGTACGGGTTGCGCGGATACAACAGCGGTAATCGAAATTACCGTAATGCAGGATATTTCTCTCGTTGCACCCATCACCCTCAATGTTTCCAAATCAGTTTCGAATATGAATGCGGTAAATGACACTCAGCTAAAGTCATTGAAATCCATTCACTTGATCGGCCACCCGATTGAGGAAGGCGAGCTAAAGCGCGCACCGCAACTTATCAAAAACTACGCGACTCCTGACTATCGCAGCTTGATCAAGTTCCAAGGCTTGCAGGGCGTTATGGTTCAAGGCCTTGAGTTTGTCGGTAAACAAGCATCAGTCGATCAAACGGCCCTGACCTTCCTAGACGTTAATGAAGCCGAGGTCATGAATATCAAAATCGGGTCAACGACTCCATTAAGCGCTTTCTCGACTGGCGTTCAGGCTTTGGGCAGTAAACTGATACTCACCAATTCCAAGATCAAGGTCATCAATACCGGCGTCCTTGGCGAAAGCAGCCGAGTCATCATGCGCGGCACGAAAGATGACAACTGGCTTGAGGTCAGCCGACCATCGGAATCCAAAGGCATCAAGCTCAATCATTCTCTCCTCGTGGCGGATGGACTCCACCTTGCAGCTGACTACGGCGTTTCCCTGTCAGGTCTCTCGGCCTTCTTCGCCAGGACACTCGAGATCTTCGGCATCAATCAGGAGACCTCAGTCGGCTTTAGATATGACAGCAGCACCTCGTACGGACTCATCTTGGGCCGTCCGTTGTATGAAGGCCTCTATACTGTCGCTTGGTATGAATTTGAGCAGTCCTATGAAAGTGATTCCCTGAAGTCCAGCTCTCTTGCTGATTGCCAGAATCTGACATTAGTTACGAAATACTGCAAACAACCTTGATTGGGTTTTTACATATGAAAAAGATCATCTCAATATTATTCGCAACCCTTTGGACTTCGGCTTTGTCAGCCGAAGTGAAGTTGATCGAATACCCGTCTGAAAGCGGCCCTGCACTGATTCTCAAATCTGAGGATGGGGCATCCGGACACGTTTATTTTAAACTGAATTGTGATGATTCCAATCGACTTGAGGCCACGATTACCAATCTCGGCTTCCCCCCAGACGTGATTCCTACGCCTGTAGTCGTCGGTGATTCTGACTACGCAGCGATTCAGGAAAATTTGATTGGCGAAGCGCTCTACTGTAAAAAGCCAAATGGTGAAGCGACGCCACAGGCCCCGAACACAGCACCTCCCAGTGCCCCTGCAACCCCGACTTTTACCAACGCGTATCGCTTGGTCAAATACCTAGATGCTATCTACGCCTACAATCCCAAGAAAAAAGAACTCTATAAAATTGGTTGCAATGGTTTTCGCGAAGGCGTCGAGCTCGCCCTTCTCGACGATAAGCCTTATGGTCTTGCCACTCCCCTCTTCAACCTAGCGTCTAAAAAAGAAGTGAAGTGCTATTCGGGAAAATTGAACCTCAATCCGCAAGCGCCGCAGTTCGTCGTCCAAAACTTCGAAGCGACCATTCTCGCAGGGAGCAAATATCACTATACCGTCGCCGTCACGGATCCAGATGGGGACACAGTTAGCGTCTTTTTGAAAGACACGACCTGTCCTTGGCTCAGCTTCAATCCGGATACTCTCGAAGTATTAGGTGAAAGCTATCCATCGACTATGCCTTACTCCTGTCTCGTGACCCTCGGTGCGCTAGCCGAAAAGGATTTCGCGGACAAGGATTTTACCCTCAACGTAAAGGTTGACCCTATTCGAATCAAAAGTGTCACGGCCGGATACCGCCGGACCTGTGCGCTCCTCACTAACGGCAAGGTTGCATGTTGGGGTTCTGGAGACAGCACCGCCGGAAACCTCTTCAAACAATATCCTGCTCTTGCCGGCTCTGATTTCATCGCCGCGAACAAGTCGATCGAAACTCAGACCAAAGGCATATATTTCACCAAAGCCAAACAAGTTTGGTTTCTGAGGGACGGAGCATCCAATCCAGACCTTTTGGGCGATGCCGACTCTAGCAATATCACTGCCCTGAAGGCCAGTCGCGGTCCTGCTTGTGTGCAAATGCAGGACAATACCGTCAAATGCTTCGGAGATGATCGAGACGGCTATGTGGTTCCCAGTGATACAGCAGCCTATCCACGCTTTGACTTTCAACTGGATTCATTTTGCAGAGAAACGGTTGCCGCCAACGGCACCATCCGTTGCCTCTATCCCGACATCGGTTTGACCCTCGGCAGTGCGAACCGGCAGTTCGCTGCGGGAGATACTCAAATCTGCGGAGTGACTTCAGCGGGCACTATCCAATGCGCGAGCCGTGATGCGAATGATCAGATTGTAAGGAACGCACCGACCGCTAACGTTTTTAAGAAGGTTGTCCTAGGCTCCAACTTCGGTTGCGCTTTGACTCGAGATGGCAAAGTCCTGTGCTGGGGAGCAAACACTACTGGTCAGTCGAATACCGGTGACCCGACCCTCAAAGATTTGCTAGAAGGCTCCCCACTCACCGATGTGATTCTCGGACTCGATCATTCTTGCAGCATAAGCGTCAATTCGCAGATAGTGATCTGCTGGGGTGGCCAATTTTTTAACGGAATTACCGATGGGATCAATGGTGTTCCCCATCGTGTAACGATAGGTGAAATGATACCCGAACTGGCCGGATGGGATGTGTTCGAATGAATGCTTACATGACTAAGAAAAAATCTGTTAATCATTTCTTGATCGCAACATCGTTTT
The DNA here is from genome assembly GCA_014377445.1 of Oligoflexus sp. Taxonomy (GTDB): domain Bacteria; phylum Bdellovibrionota_B; class Oligoflexia; order Oligoflexales; family Oligoflexaceae; genus Oligoflexus. Next base: position 26,615 of record JACMPP010000114.1, on the reverse strand, counting down.
TGTTGACGCTGCTATCGTGCAACAAGAAGTCGTTTTCGTTTCTTAGAAACTCTGAATCTGCGGATGTTAAGTCGGCTGTGTTTATAGACGAGAGCGTAAAGCTTCGAATGGTTCAAGGACGTCCTGGCCAACCGAGAGCGCCCCATTTGATTTCGAACGGCCGCTACTACAAGTTTGCCTGTAGCGACGCCGAAACTCAGGCGAGAGTCTTGCGCAAGATCGGCTTTTCAGCGAAGCTCGTGAAATACACCCTCGATACGGCCGAAACCTTTAAACTCACGGCAAGCTTCGACTGCGAAAGCGGACCTCAGGACGGTGGTGCGGCTCAATACCGTTACTACGCCAGCTATAAGGAAGACGCGACGCCGACCAAACCAGCGCGCAACCTTTACTATGTATACGATATGAAGGCTAAAAAGGTCTTCGTCCTTGGCTGTCAAGCGCTGGTTGATGCCCTTGGCTTCAGTGGCGTTAAACCAACTGACGACCCAGGTGCCTCCTTTATCGGTGACGCGAAGATCAATGATGATTGGGAAATCGTATCCCTCAATTGCCTCAAGGGCAAGGAAATCAATCCTCTCGGCGGAATATTCGGCGAGGATACCCTCAAGGATCAGATTTCGTCGATCGAGTCTGGCACTTCGAAACAAATCAAATTGGAAATCAATGGTCTTCGTGAAGATCAAAAGATTTCCTATGCCTTTAGCTTCAACACCGACAAAGCTTGTCCAAAAGAAGTTGTATGGGCAACGCTTAGCAACGCTAAAAACAATCAATTGATCATTGGGACCAAACCCACGCTCACTGAATTTTCCTGCGTTATCAATCTAAGCGCGAACGTCGATGGCGTTGAATCAGATCCTCTTCCCATCACAGTCATTTCCAAACCAAAGACTTTTGGAAAATCCTGGGAATTTCCGATCATGACCTGTTCGAGCACAAGTGAAGCAGGGGAAGTAACTTGCTGGAACAAGAGCGACAAGACAATCGCATGGAAAATCGAGTCACAGGGCAAAGCCGTGAAAGATATCGTCCAAGGTATCTATTATGTATGCGCGCTCTACGACAAAGATGGCGACAATCTGGTTTGCAAGTACCACAAGAATATTCCTGCTGAAATCAGCGCAAAGCAGCCTAGAGGTCATGTAAAAGCCCTGGCCGGGACTGTGGATCAAGCCTGCGCTTCAGTTGTTGATGGTACGGATACTGGCGACAATCAAATCCTGCATTGCTGGGAAATTGACCCTGATAGCGAAGTGGCAACTACCCTTCCTCAGGATGGACGCGCTCTTCATGGCAACACCCGTCTCTCACTCTCGGTTGGAGGAGCGGTTTGCTACGACTTTATTCCAGGATCTGTAGAGGGCCGAAGAAACATTGAATGCAAAGGGCTCGCGGCTTTTTCCAATGTTCAGCCGACGCCAAGCAATCAAGAGAAAAAGCCTGAATTCAATATCGCTGATGTGAATGCGACGGGTAGCTTCGATCTTGACCCCGTAAGCAAGACGCTCGATCTGGCGACCTCTCAGAGCTTTGGTTGCGCGATCCTCAGTAGCAAGGTCGGTTGCTGGGGGATCAAAGACGACTCCCTTCTCGCTGAAGACGCGATGTCGAATGAATACAAGGGGATGGCAGCCCTGAGAAAGATCTCCACAGCGCCCGGCTCCCTCCGGATAAAAGGGGACTATATTTGTGTTGGCGAGCTATCCAAGGAAAGCACCAAGCCAGAAACAACGATACATTGCCTCAAAAAAGGCGCGCCAACATTGGATGCGCCAATTAAAGTTGGAGCCATCAAGTTCTATGATATTGATTTTACTGATGGAAAACTTGTTGCGTGCTGGGTCAATATTTTGGGCTCTCAACTATCTTGTAGTAACGAAAAGAAGAAGAGTCTGAAGGATCTTGCTCCTGAGGGCGGGTTCTGGGACAAGAAACTCGATCCTATCTAAACGAAACAGATTATTTAAAAATAACGAAGGATAGACGGTATGCGACAGCTTAAAAATCTTCTCTTAGCTTCCCTTTTAGCAGTCCCCACTCTCAGCTTTGCTGTAGAGAAATCGGCTTTCCTAGCGACAGGCAGCGGCCACTACGCTCAGGTAATTCTGGGCGGCACCACAGCCATCCAACCCATCCGCTTCAAAACTGCCGCCATCTCTCAGGAATCACCTGATTGCGCAGGCGTTACTGTAAACAGCAATCTAAGCGATGATGCCAAAGACCATATCACAGGCATGCCGGTAAATGATTATTGCTTCCTCCTCATCGGAGTCGACAACGCAGGCGTAAGTGAGAAAATTAAAGTTGAATTTTTCAAACTTCCAGCTCCTCCGCTTGAAGCCGAGTGGGCTGACCTGCTCGCGACCTTGCCAAAGAAAAGCTTCTTTACGGATATCTTCATCTCCTCGGAGCTTCCAAAAGAAACGGTCAATAACGTGGTTCAGGCCATGGAAATCATCGACGCCGACCTGAAGGTCGATTCAACCGTCAAAAAGCTTTCCGAGCTCACGGACGTTACTTACAAAATCAAGAACAAAGCTGCCACACTCGCTTACAAATCTTGTTCATTTGAACTTCAAGCGATCGACGGCGTCCCACTCATGCTTTATGGGAAGTTCGTAGCGGGTAAAGTCGGCGTTCTCGAAACAGATCCAATCATTGAAAATTGCGAAGTTGAAATCAAAGCATCGAGCCCTTCGCTTGGAAGCAATGATCAACCGGCATCCCAGGTCCTCGTTAACTATTATGTTTTGAAATCATACTTGTAAGAATCTTGGGGGGGGGGCTGAATCATGCTTTCAAACAAAATACTTGGCGTCGCTTTCAGCCTAGGAAGCATATTGATAGGACAAACGTCCCTTGCCCAAGGCATTTGTGGGGCCGGAGCGGAAAACCTGCGCGCTCGTTACGGATGCAATGCCGATAAATGGGAACGGGAAGAATGCTACGATCTTGGTCTCGCTTGTGGTGAATTTGCAACTGTCGCCGCGAACCTGGCTTCGGAATCCAAAGAGCTCACGCTGAATCAATATTATTGGCAAGGCATGGCCTACTACGGACTCCTGATCGGGACCCGTTCAACAGGCCTGCGCTGTGAGTACTACACTCAGGCGCGCCGCTCTCTGAGCCATTACCTCCAAGCCTCGCTCAACGTCCTTACAGGAGCCGACCTTGAAAAGAAGCAGCTTAAACCAGATCCAAACAAGGTCTACCGAGTCACCAAAGTTGCCGAAGAACTGACTCAGGTTAAAGGTTGCGCGGAAGATGGCATGACCGCGAATGAGATCTCCCAATTGGCACAATCGACAGCTGAAGCCAGCGTCCGCGATGCCTTCTTACGGCCTAATGAAGCGCAAAAGATACTCATGAATAAAGTCTTCACCGAAATCCAAGGCGTCATTACCAATGCCTCGTCTGTTGAAACGACAATCGGGCTCAAAGAAGTCGCGGCTGTGACAATGGGCAGCTACCTCGAGCAACAAATCCTCAGCGATTGGCTAGGAACCGGTCCCGACAGTGGAATCGGTGAAGCTGAGATCGTTGAGCACAAGCTCGTAGCCGATGCCTCGCGCGCCGAAAAATTGAAAGACACAATAACAGCTCCTCTCTATGCGAAAGCTGTGGCTCTTGCCGATGCGCTCAACCGAGCTTTCGGAGGTTGCGATGCCGATCATCTACCAGCAGGCTTAACCAAGCCTGACTGGAATGCTTTGAGCGACAAAGATCGAGAACAAAAATGTCGCGAATCAGCGGCGGTCCTTTACGGACAAGCCAGCGACTTTCAAAAGAAGTCCGCAAGAGAACAAATCGGTATCGCCACTTTGCTTCTCGAAGTCACTCAAGGACAAAACGAACGCCTCTTGAAACTCTTTAGCAACTTCAATGAAGATGCAGGAAAAATTAAGGGGATTGCCCCCCTGAGACCTCTGGTCAACAAGAACGCCGCTGCATGGCTTAAGGTGGGAACGACAGAAACCGGATTCAGCAACGTGTGCCTCGATGCAGCGGCAGCGAACGTCGATTTCTGGTTTTGTGTTCCATCACAAAGAGGGACAGGAGCAAACCCATGAAAACCTCGATTATGAAGTGGTTGATCCCACTTAGTCTCTTTGCTTCAACGACTCAAGCTTCAGCGATCGACCTCGGCTACAATGCCGAGCAGCTTGATGGCGTGTGGCAAGCTTTGGGAAGCCCTAAGCCCTCTATTTACGAAGGCATCCTTGGAGTCTACGAACTGAGTCGGCCGGTAGCGATCGATACTGCCAATGGCACTGTAACAGGAAGTCAGTGCCGTCCGCCTAGACAGTGCGTCGCTGGTCAGAAGCCAAACGCATCGACGGTCAATCAGCCCGCGACCCAAGCCGTGGAGTTCGATGTTGTTCGTGTAAGCAATCCCGAAAACCTACAGACTATCTACCGTCGTCTGGGAATCGTGGCCCTCTACACCGCCAAAAACCTGAAGTTCAACGGTGCCCTTCTCAGCGAAGATGACAAAGCTCGTCTGGACAACGTTCAGCAGCAGAATCTCGCCAAACAACGCAGTACAGCGGTTAGACAGCAAATGGCGAGTGCCAATGTCGAAGCCTATCTCTTGAGCCTTTCTCAGTACTATCTTGCAGAAGAACTCGAATCAAAATGTACGGCCATGCGCCGTGGCGACACTATCTACAAGACCGCTTTGGCAAAACTCGACCCTACGGGCGATTTGCTTCCTGATTGGTTGACTCTTTATCAAAAATTCTCTGGTTTGATCAGCGCCACTCAAAAGAACGCAGATCGATTTATCGCCTGCACGGTCACTATCGCGACAGCTCGGGCCCAGATGGTTGAAACCATAAAATCAACTGTCGATGGTGAAGTGACTTTCGCCCTCAGCAAAAAAGTCACCGATACGCTCAAGATTCTCAACTCAGCAAGCATTGTTGATAGCTGCTTCGAAGGGGCTACCCTCAAATTGAAAGACGGCCTCTCGGAGTTCCAAAAGATCGCCTGCCTTAAATCAGGTGTCGATCACGTCGCCTTCGATCTCGAAGAAACTTTTAAACTGTCTCGTGATGTAAAAAATGCCCGAGCCAACCTTGACTTCATCAAGGAAGCTGAGCCCGGCGTACGAACCAGACAAGATTCGATGCTTAAAGAAGCCGCCCTGAATGATGATTACCAGCCCATTCCAGGAGCAAAACCGTTCCCTAAGCTTTCCGAGGCTAAGAACGTCGTTGCCGAAGTTGCCTCACTCGCCGACAGCAACAAAGTCATCGTAGCGAGATTGCAGGACTCCTTGACTTCGGCTGTTCAACTGGCCGCGAAGTTAGGAGACGTGACCAGCTGTGCGAAAGCGGACAACTTATTGAAGGCTGTAATCAAAGATTCCAGCGCTGCGCAACAATCCGCATTTATCGAGAGCGCCGGAACCTGCCTGAACGACCTGAATGTAAGCCTTGGCAAAAGAATCAAGCCGACCGTCGATGATAAGCTGCAAGAAAAGCTCGCGAACGATGTCCATTCATTGTCGAGCGCTCTTCAGATGATGTTCCTGGAAAGTTCTACAACAATTATCGACCACATTTCGAACGCAAGATGAGACTGTCATGAGATATAAAACCATTTTTCTCTTAGCTCTGGCTTTAGCCTCTTCAGTAGGCCAAACGAAGGCTATGGCAGCGGATGTTGAGTTGCCTCTGACTTGTCTCCAAGAGGGATTCCCGAATTCCTCATTTCAACAGAAAGGCCAATTGCTTACCCGCGATTTGACCCTGGCATTGATGACAGGCGATTTGCCGACAATGGCAGCTCGATTCGACTCTATAACAACACTCCTCTTGACTTGCTCTGAGCATGTCGAAGCCAAGGACAAGCAAAAGGCTGACGATCGCTACGCTCTCCTATGCGATGCCGATTGCCACCAAACGATGGCGCAATACAAATTATTGCTTGCTGCCGATATGCCCTTCCTGTCCAGCAAATTGGAATCCAAGCTGGATCCTAAGGGCGCTCAGCTCAACGCGGAAGCCGGTCGTCAAATTATTGAAAAAGGCCTCAGCGTCCTCGCTAAGCAGTACGCCCCCCAAGGCAACAAAGCTGCTGAAGGCGGCCCGGTCGATTCAAGCGTAATGCCTGAAAATGCGGGAACAGCTTCGACTGAAGACAAGCCTTCGCTTTTCAATTACACTTTCAAGCAAGCACGGCTCCTGGAGACTAAAGTCCGCTTGGATATGGCGGCTGGTGACAATTGGTACATGAGCGCTGCCAATCAGCAACTGATTCGCATGTCCTATGAAATCGGTTCCGCCCTCGAACTCACGGGCGAAGGGGCTAGCCAAGGCAAGCTCTCGGCCAGCGAGTCGATGGTCAATGCCCTGGCCTTCTATCGCAACGCGTTGTGGTCGGTCGTTGAAGCCAAGACAGATATTCCCGATCAGGTTATCTATTCCACACTCTCTAACGACCTTTTGACGATTCAAAAAGAACTCGAAGACAGGATCGCTTCCGCGGAAAAAGGCTATCTCTTTCTCAACATCGATCCAGAAGCTCTCAATCTCGCCAAATACGATGTTATCCTCTCTGGGTTGCAAGGCGTGCTTCGCGACATCAAGGGCATTGAAGACAAGATCGAAGCGATCGTTCAGGAAGGCGCCAACCAAAAGCTATCGGCTGACCTGAAAGCCGCGTCTTCGGATGTGTCCCTTCAGCAAAAACGCGAGTCAGACTCACGTTACCAAACGTCTCAGGAATTGAGCCTCAGCTTGCACAAGATCGGTAAGCTCCAAGAGGACTATCAGAACATAGCTGAGCATACGAAAAACAAAATCGATGCCCTTGGCAACGACAATGAGATATCGAGCTACCGTCGTGAATCCAATCGATTGAAGTTTGACCTTGATCAGCAGAAGAAAGAAGTTGCGTACAAGATCACCCAACTGCAAGGCAAAAAAGATCAGGATATGCTCGCGTACAATCTCGAGAGCAAAAATGATGCCTTGAACGAAGTTCGATGGCTGATGAACCACAAGATCACCGTATCGAACCTTGAAATTCAAGTCCTGACTTTCACGGCTCAAATTCAAGAATACAACCGCAACATCCAACGCAACAACGACGAATTGAATGGCGTCGTTGAAGCGATGACCCAAAAGACGCTGGCGATCACCTCTAACGACCGACGCAAAGATCAGATCAAAAACGAGATAGCTCTGCTGAACAATAATCAGACGGATCTCTTCAAGCTGAAAAGATCTGAGCTCCGTTCGCAGATCTGCAGCATGGAAACTCAAATCCATATGGTCTCCAAGGCACGCGTGATCTCGAAGCCCTTTGCCCCGATTTCCGGTGAAGAAAGCTGCCCTGCCGCCCCTGCGCTCCAAGGCGACTTCAATTCCTACCGAACTCGTATTTGCGATATTCGTAAAGAAATGGGCGTGGAAACACTCAAGGCTCAAGCGTACGTGCTTGTCTGTCTCTTGGGACAAGCTCTTCCAGAGGTCTATCACGACGTAACCGTTCAGTGTCCGTCATTGGAATCGGGCGGCGCGGCGGGAATGGAGGAATTCAAGAACAAACGACTCCTCACAAAGCAAATCCTCGACAACAATAAAGCCTCGGCCGAGCAACAGTTGGCCAATGCTATCAAGACGCGAGACGATTTCGACAGCAAGGTCAATAGCTGGTTGGCAACAGTCGCAACCGTAAAGAATTACGTTCAAGCGGCCGATGCTGCCGCTAACCTCGCAGCCGCAGTTTATCAAGGAGTCGCTTCTTCATCACCAGCCATCGTAGGTGTGATTGCAGGCCCTATGGGCGGAGCAATCACAGCATTCAATCCTTCGGCCGGCCTTGCGTCAGCTGTCCAGACATTGAAAAACGTCGCCGATTTCGTCAGTAAAGCAGCCGATCGGGAAATCGCCTTTCAATCTCGACGCGGAGAAATTGAGAAATCCCTCAATGACATGAAGAGCATAATCGACAAGCTGACTCACGATGTCACGGCTCTAAACCTTCAATATCAAATGACGTTCCTTGAGCTGGGCGTATCCGAAAAATCGGAAGACTCTAAAGCCAACCAATTGTCCGAGCAACACAAATTGATGCTCCTCGATTGCGATGAAAAAGAAGTTCTCGAACAAGAGTCAAAACTCGACACCTTCCTCGCACAACACGATGCGATGGTCACTCGACTGGACATGCTCGCTGAAGAGAATGAAAGTTACGCCATCCAAATCCTGAACCTTCAATCCCAAGATCGCCAACAAGACGATCAAAAGGAAATCATTCAATCGGAAATCCGCGTGTTGAAAGGTCGCCAAGACCTTATCAAACATGACAACGAAGAGATCGCGTCCCTCATCAAAAACGTCAATGACCGCATTGAGAATACATCGGCTCTCCAGCAAAAGCTTGCGGCTGACAAGAATCTCGGTGACAGCCTTTTGGAGCAGATCCAAAAACTGAAATCGGATCGCTTGACCAAGGCTCTCGATTTGACCGACAAAGAAGCCGTCTTCGTTCAAACTCAGTTGGATGACAAGACTCCGAATGTCGACGAAACGCGTGCTTCCCTTGAAAAGAGCATGGACAATGCCCATCTCCAACAAGACATGCGTAACGAACTTCTCGGCACTTACGACAGCATCCAAACTGAAATCGGGACTGAACGAACCAAGGTCCTGGATCTTTCGAAACAAACAGCGGCCGACGGTGGCATTACGCCAGTCGACAACTCCCAGGAAATTTTCGAAGTATCCCGTGATCAGGTCTTCGGTCTCGTCCGCGGCTTGCCAGACTATATTATGTCGAAAAAACGCAAACTCAACCTTGCGAACCAACTGGCTTTCATGGCCCAGAAAAAACGAGCGGTATTCTCCAAACTCGGCGGCGTACCGTCAGCAGACGAATACCACTACCTTCGGTCTTATGAAGCCCTGGCGAAATACACAGGCCCCGCCGAAGGTGGCGAAAATGGAACTCTTTTCACCCTACAGGATCAGCAGATCCTCGTTGGTTACGCTCGCATCGATATCCCAGGTGATTCGGCATTTGCTCAAGCTATGGCCCGAAACGGTGAGGTAGTTTTCCAAGTTACCCCTGCAGCTAAGGGCGATATGCAATCATCAGGTTATTTGTCGGTCTGGCCTAAGGACGTCGACAGCCTGAATAAATTCGAAGATCCCAATACGCGACTTGTTGACATTCTTGTTGCGGCCAACTACCAGTGTCCTTCAAACGTCAGCATCGAGACTACCGACAACCACGTTGCGATCTCCCACGTTGGTCACGGTTATGTCTTTAAAAAGGCGACTGCTTCCGCAGACAGCGATTCGACCTTGGTGCCTTCTTTGGAAAATACTCCGGCGCGTACCTGGTCTGACTCTGTCTTCCGCTTTTCAGAAAGCGCGACCGGCGACCTTGCTACCCACCTCACCAATTGGACGAGCAAGTCGGGTGGTTACACCGTCGGTTCCTTCGACCATGACGTCCCTGAAAAGCGCTCGAAGACGCCTTTCATTGGTTACCCGGTCATCGCCAGTTACAAATTAACGGCACAAGCTTCCGACTGTAGCCGGTTCTATAAGAATCCAATTACGGGCGAGTTGAGCGGAGTGCCCTACCAACTCTACTTTGTATACGGAAGGCCGGCACAATGAAGGCAAGGAATACCAAAATGAAAACATTAATTTATCTCGCTTTGGGAATGTTGCTTTCGAGTCAAGCCATTGCTGCTGATAACGCCACGCTGTCGGCGAATATCGAAGAATATTCGGTGCCGCGATTTAATAATGTCGAATGCGAGAAACAATTTAAGGGTGCCAGCACTCTCAATTGGGGACTCTGTGAATTTGAATCGGTGACAAAATCAGGCATGAATCGCAGTACGACTGAACTCCGTGAAGGATTCGATCGTACGTCACGCATCCTGGCTCAGGCCCAACAAGAGGGACTCACGGTTCGCCAACAGAATATCGCGACTCTTTTTGAAGGTCTCTCGCACTGCGAAAGCGCCAAGAATTATTGGAATGGCCGCAAGATGATCCCTTCGGCTTCGGGTGAAGGGGAAATCCCAGACACTTACGCCGTAACTGGCTTTTGCAGCGCCCGTACTCGCGCCAGCGGATCGTTTTCCGACGTTCGCTTCAATGAGTTGCTCGTGAATAAAGTCATTGTTGATGATTCAGGCAAAGAAGCGATCAATTCGCGTTATGCCGAAGATCTCATCAATAGAATGGCCGTTTGCCAAAAAGAAGTGATCGCCGAGTATACGCGTTGCGGACAGCTGTCCCCTCAGCCTGTTACGACTGTCACTGAAATCGCTCGCGATGCGGCAAGACTCCAACTCGTCAACTATTTCGGTTGTTCCGATACAGAATTTCAACAGGAAATGGCTTCGAAACCAGCTGGGTCGACTGTCAAAGGCCGTTGCGAGACGCTTGGTGGATCGGCTCCCGCGACCGCCATGTTCGCGAGAAAAATTAATCGCCTTCAACTCGTTACTGGACCTTCTGGTGCCAAGCTTGAAAATCTCGGCATCCGTGCCGGAGAGCTTCAATTGCAATTGGATCAATACAAAAACCAATTCTACAATGTGGCACAACCTACCATCTCATCAGCTCTCAATGAATTCCAAGCCGCAACCCTCATTACGGCAAACATCTATGAAGAATATCAACTCTGGGCTGAAGGGCTTCTTGGAGCACCTACGATCAGCAGTCTCGATACGCGCAACAATCAGCTCAAATTCATGATTCCGAAATTAGCTACTGTGGCGACGGATCTCGCTGCGAGCGTTGAACGCCTGACTGCCATGCTTATTCCACCCGAGCAAAAGGCTGAGCAAGTCGTCGAACTTTGCCGTCTCTACTACTGCGGAATCTGGAACAAGAACATGGAATTTGCTGCCGCCGGCACATGCTCCAACCCGAACCAAAAGCAAAGCAGTGCTTGTACAGGCACAGTGACTATCGAAGGCGTCACTTCCAAGGTCGTCGATATTTGCAAAGATCTGCCAGCAGTATTCAGAACGAAGAAATTGAACCCTGAACAAACTCGTCTTTGTATGGCGCCTATCCTTGAACGAAATCACCGGGCGATTCCAAATCCAGCAGCAATGTTCGATGCGATCGTGCCGCTCTAAGTTCGTGAAATTAGATTTCTCATAGGATCAGACAATAAATACATTTATGAAAATATTCGCAGGCTTGGTGATGGTCGCTACCATCGCTTCGCCCGCATCGGCTGACGACATCGCTACCCTTTTCGTCTCTGTCGCAATACAAAAAAGGGCCTGGATTTATCCAAGCCCTTATTTCGTAGTCCATCTATCAATCTATCTCCCGCCACCAATGCGACCGATCGTACCGATTCCAGGTAGGACGTGAATGATTCCTATATCGATTTTCGATTGAGAATCACAACGGAAATCATAAACAATATTTTGATCCCCGGTCCACGGTACGGTCGAGACATCGTTCGTTTCGGAGTTGTTGTACGGGCCCCAGCTATTATTGTTGCGACCAATACGAATGCGACACTGGTTGATGCGGCCATTGAGGCCATCATTCGTTACGAAACGTGCGTCGGCATCAGTTTTCTTCACGAAGACTGTATCCGTATTTTGCTTTAGCTCATCCAGACTCTTTTGAAGACCGAGAACGGTATTTGTAAGATTGTTGAGCGAAGTTTCAAGTTTGGTGATCTTAGCTTGCTGGATGGCGATGATTTTTTGAGACTGGGTAGCTTCCTGCGCGAAAGCCGGAATGCTCGAGAGTGTTAAAACAGCCCCTAGAAATATACTTTTGGTCTTCATTTTATTGTCCTTTTTTTTGATCACGCTAGCATGTAAGTATAGGAGCTGGCGAAAGCTTCCTTATTGCAGGCCCAAGGTCCGTTTCGCTTAGCAGAGTGTCTATATAACTCTCCCTGCGAATATTACAATGCATTCCTTTTCATTCGGTAACAACCCATAATATTGAGACGTCTGCGTTGGCAAAAAGACATCAATTTTCTGGTTAACTGAGCAGAAATTAAAGACCGGATAGTTGTCGTAATTCCAAATGACGACCCTATCCCTCTCTGCTTATGCATCTTCTAAAAACTAGGAATTGGAACTTGCTCGAAATCCATGAATTGAAGGCTTTTCAATTCCCAGCCTTTGCTTGAATATTTGAGAGGAATGTGTCAAAAAGATTTTCGTTTACCCAGGTGGGATCTTTGCGTCTTCTTATCTCATGTTTTTATCTCTATTTTATGAGAGCGGCGATGTCCAAATATTGCTGCAATAGAATAAAGAAATCCGACTCTTTTTCACTGTTCAAAAATCCTTTTCAACAATTTATACGTTTTGAAAGTTGTTGCCATGCCAATTAAGAAAATATTCACTATCTATGCCTTGCTTCAACTAGGCCTTCTGTCGGAGCCAAATGCTTATTGCCAGGATAAGTCGTCAACCCGTGAGGGTTTAGTCAAACTTCCTGGAAGTGGTGGTACTGTTCAAAAAGACGGCACGAGCTTTACCTTCTCCTCAAGCCGCGGAACCGCCGGTTACACAATCCCGCTTCCTGAGCTTCCGACCCGTGGCGGCATGAGACCCTCACTCACCCTATCCTATAGCCAGAGCGCTGGAGACAGCGGCTCAGGACTTGGGATCGGCTGGTCCATCAGCAACTCTTCCATCGCGGTCAACGACGACCTGGGCACTGCATTCAAATCCAAGCGCACGGATAACGATGATTTTGCCTCGCACATTGCCTTGGATGGCCAACGCCTTATTCCTCATGCAGCGAACCAAGCCGGTTCGGACTATCAATACTCACTGGAAAGCGGCAGTGCATACGTCAATATCCGTTACACCAAAAACCCCGTTTTAATTGACTACCTTGGACCTCAGGGAGAAGCACTTAAGTATTCCTTCTCAGGCGGTTTCATCGTCACAAATGCGGAAGGCCAGAAATCCTACTATGCAGAAGATAAGCTTTCAGCGGAGACGGATCCAAACACTCCGGGACATTCCGTTCGTTGGCCCATTACGATGGAAGTGAATCCACGCGGTGAAGCTATCAACTACCACTATGTGAAGTTCGGACAGCGCAGCTATTTGAAAGATATCGAATTCGCTGCCGGTCAAAGCCAATACGTATTCGAATTGATCGAGACGCGTCCTTCCCTTGTTTCCCACAAATCAGCATTCCGCCAAGTAAACACAGTTCTTTACGGAAGCGTTTCAGCGGTTTTCAAATCTGAGGTTCAAGCTCAGACTTGCTTTGGTTTCGTCGGCCGCGATGCGGGTTCCGACCGATTCACCGTTCGTTCGGGCGAAAAGTGCAAATCCCTCGCCCGCAGCGATTTGGCAAACCTGGTCGATGATACCCAAACCCACTCCTTGAATGTCCTCGATCAGTTGAGAGCCGTTTATAGAGCTGGCAAGGGCGGGGAATTCGTTCCCGAAAACATGTTCCCCAAAATCAACTTTGCCTATTCGAACTGGAATCAGGCTAGCAACAACAGGAATATCGTCTTCCCCGTGAAGTCATTGGAGCAAACAAGCTCGGCTACTCATTTCGAGCTCTTCGACTATAACCTCGACGCTTTGGTCGACCTCATTCGCACCGATGACCAGAAGGTTAGCGTTTCCCTCGGTGAAGCGGATCTGGAATCCAGCTTTAATCAGACCATGCCTTGGTCACTTGAACGAGACGGCAAAGTCGTTTATCCGAAACTCAATTCCCCTTCGTGGCATTTTGTCGAAATGAACGGTGACTCGCTTACCGATCTTGTCGAAATCGAAGCCGGCAAAGTTCACATGTACCTTCGTTTGAAGGATGGAACGTTCGCCAAAGGTACGACGATCGAAATTCCCTGGATCAAACCGCAATTGTTTGAAAATCAAGCTTTCCGTTGGATAGACATTAACAACGACGGCCTGACGGATTTGCTCGGCACAGAGATCATCGGCAACTCGACCGTATGGAAACTGGCGATTAATCAAACCGTCCTCACTGACTCTGGCGTCTACGACTTCTATTTCTTGGAATCGAATCAAAAACTACCTTTCAAAACCAATGCCGGCGATCTTTTACAGGATCCCCTCTATTCCTTCTCGGACGTCAACGGTGATCAGCTCCTCGATCTGATTCGTGTCGTCCCCGAAAAAAGCGGTATTTGCGTATATGAAAACAAAGGCGACGTCTACGCGAACAGCGAAACGATGCTTTTTGCGGATGAAGAGTCCAATGTTCTATCGCAGACCAACTGTGATCAGGGTCATTTCATTGCTATCGCGGGCCTATCCCACGATTTGCAGACTGTCAGCCGCCGCATCTGGTTCCTCGATGCAAACGGTGACGGCATCCTTGACTTGACCAGTTTCAGTTCGAACGACACTGAGTTGAAAGTATGGCTTGGATTCGGTAACGGTGACTTCTTAAGTGAACCCCTGCGCTTCCCTACTGTTGACAAAAACGGGCGCCCGCAGGTCAGCGTACAGGCAGGACGTGATCGTACACGCGTGGCCGACATCGACGGTGACGGACAATCGGAAATCGTAGTATTCCAGGCTGGTATTCCAGGATTGGAGCCAGTCGTAGTCATCGACTTCAACCGTTTGGCTGAAACTCAGCTGATCAAATCCAACCTCCTGACGACGATCACCGATGAGACAGGTATACGTTACGATCTTCGTTATACGAGTTCGATCGATGAATTGGTTCGCGACAACAATCATGGTATTGAATCAAGTCCTCTGCATTTCCCAATGTACGTCGTGAAGCAGATCGTTATTTCCGAAGCTGATCCAGAACATCCTGGAACTTACAAAGACGGCCCGGAAGTTCGTGAGATGCTCTATCACTATCCAATCTACGATGTGAAAGCTAAGAAGCTCGTCGGCTACCACGAAGTCGAAACGATCAACTACGGCGACGAATACCTAGGCAACAAAAAGACTCAGGAAACATTCTACAAAAGAGAAGTTTTCGCCAATGACTACCGCTTGACCGGCAGTGTCCTTGAAAGCCACATCAGCGAATACGCACCCCTCGATTCCTTTGCACGCCAAAGCGAAGAAAGCGCTGCCCTTTCACTTGACGACATCACTCTTCATACCATGAAGAATTACAGCAAGACCCAAGATGCCATTCAGCCCGGAAGACCAATATCCAGCGAATATTCCGAATGGAAATTAATTCCAAAGGTCAAAGGCTACGATGGCGAGGTCGCTTATTACCGCCGCCTTCTCAACGAGAAAAGGGAATTCAATTCCAAATCGGGTGAGACTGCGATCAACAGCACGACCTACAACGATCACGATGAATACAACATATCTTGGAGCCGCAACGAAGACGAAAATGGCTTCGTATCGCCAAGCGGGATTGCTATCCCTGCTCGTTCGCTCAAAATCGCTGAGAAATTCGGCAAGACCAGAACGCAATTGGAAAAATTTGGCATCCTCACCTTGCCAGACGAAGAAACTATCGTTCAAACCGATGGCATGCTCGCCAAACCATTGACTCAGGTCATCAACAGCTATACGGATAGCGGCCTCCTCAACGAGAAGTTTAAGAAGGTCTTTTACGACCTGCAAAATGCTCCAGCAGGCTGGAAGGAGCCCAGCGACGAAAAACAAAACTTCGGCCACGACGCCTATGGCAACGTCGTCATGCAGGCGCTCAACGATGTCGCGCTCGAAACGGTTTCTTTCGATGCCCAAGGTGTCTTCCCGATCAAATCAACGAACGCGGCCGGTCACACGACTTTGATCAGCTACGGGAGTGACGAGATCAGCTCTTGCCCATCGACTCTGCGCCGTCAAGTGCCTGCAGCTCAAATCAATAGCTACAGAAACCCACTAGGGGTCTGTCACCACCTTTCCTACGATGACCTGAACCGTCGCACTCAGTTGTTGCGAAACGATGGCTACCTGGAAAACTACGAATATCGCCTAGCGAAAAATGGTCTCCCCAGCCGTATCCTGAAATCTTCACTCCGTTACAAGGATGCAAGCGAAGTTCCAGCCGGTGCCAGTCAGTACGTACTTACTTTGGAAGCCAATTCAAGTTTGGGGAAAAAAGTAGCCACTGCGGAAGTCACGGAAAATGACAAGGGCACACGCGTCCTTGACTTTACGGAATACAACCGCAAGAAAAACCCGCAACGCAAATGGACTCCGTTCCAAGACGAAACAATTGGTATCCGCCAAGTCTTTGAATCTGGAATCATTCCTCGTGCTTCAGCGAACTCGGCGATAGCATTTGTCTATGATGGATTGGATCGCCCGACCTTCATTCGCTATCCTACGGGTCGCAGTGAACAAGTGCTCTATGAAGCTTGGGGTCAAGAAATCCGTTCGACCTACGATCAAGGTCATGGAACCGGTCCTACGAGTGTAAGCAAACTTGTTGTGAAACGTGGCGACCAAGTCTACGGCAGTGTCGATACTCTCGGCAATAAAGTTACCTATGCTTACGACGCATATAACAACATCACTGAGATCCTTCTCCCTGGAGAATCGACTCCACGAACCTACAGCTACGACTCCTTTGGTAAGAAGCTTAAGGAATGTGCACCCGCTCTAGGCTGTACGTATTTCGGCTTCAATATCCTCGGCTATCCTGACCAGAAGATCGTCGTGGATAACAAAGGCCTGAAGAAACATGAAGTCACTTACTTCTACGATGTCATCGGACGCTTGAACGAGCTTTTGATCGATGGTGTCTTGAACCACCGCAATTACTTCGACAGCTATCCTGAAGGACGCGCTCCTGCTGGCGCTACGAAATTAGTTCCTGGATTGCAGACGATTAGCGAGAATATTGACGGCAATGAATTCTACAACACGGCTACCGTGTTCCAGTACGATGACATTGGTCGTATCCACCAACGTGGCATTCAGTATTCGGAAAGCGAAAAAGTTCAGAGTTTTGTTGACACTATGGAATACACCCTTGATGGTGCACTGAGCGAAGGCGTGGATCCATACGGAGTGAGATCCGTTTACAATCTCGCTCCATCCCTCAGATTCCGTGGCCTGGATGTTTACCTGCCATGGAAAAAAGACACTAAAGAAACGATCATCGAGAACATCTCTTACAACGCCAAAGGTCAGATGGAACGAGTGGATTACCGCGAAGGCTCCAAGTCCTACCTCGCCTATGATCCCGAGACTCTCTTCATGACAGCGATTCAGACCACATACCGCAACCAACAAGGCCACGACGCCTGGTTGCAGAATGCTGCGTTGGAATTCGATGGCAATGGCTCGGTCACCGAAATCAATGACCTCGTGGATGCAGACAGCAACCTTGGTCTTGTCAACCGAAGCGGAAAATTCTTCTATAACAAACGCGATGAATTGATCAAAGCGGAGCGTTATGGCGAATCACTTGAATACGGCTACGATGCTCAAGGTAACTTCACAAGCAACCCTGACTTCGGAGACAAGCTAACGGATCCTTCGACTGAGACAAAGATCATGCCGCGCAGCAATGCTGAGCTAGTCTACAAGTTTAACTCACTCGGTCAAATTCAGTCTCGCCTCTACAAAGCTGTTGTCACCGGTAAAGACGAATACAAAGATCTTCAAAAACGTCACCAGATCGTTGACACGCGTTACGACGGCCTTGGACGCCTCGTCTACTTGAAAACCGATTCAACGCTCGTGTACTACGGCTATGACGTTGAAGGTAAGCGCCTCTACAAACGCGTGAAACCAATCGGCGCAGGCGATATCAAGGATACCCTGTTCCCCAATAAGAATACGATTGTGGAACCGACAGGCGCTCAAAGCTTTGTCTCTGTAAACGATCGTCGTCTGGCCCGTATTGAACATGATGCCAACCCAATGGTTGCTGGTCACTGGTACTACTACCTTCTGGACCACCTTGGTTCGACTGACTTCACCATGCACTCGGATGGAAGACCGGTTGAGCAAATGCTCTACCGTCCTTACGGAACCGAGCTTTCACTCGGCGACAGCGCTCTAGGTCTCCAATTCCTTGCCAAGGCAAAAGAGATGCAAAGTATTTTGCCTAAGGAACGCACTCACCATCGTTTCACAGGCCAATACCTTGACGATGATTCAGGCCTCTACTACTACGGTTCGCGTTACTATGACCCATTGTTGGGGCGTTTCGTAAGTGCTGACCCTATGTACATGGAAGATCCGAGCCATTGTGTGGAAAGCCCTCTTGAATGCAACCTCTATGGCTACGTCCGTAACAACCCGATGAAGTTTGTCGATCCGACAGGTACCCACATCGCTGCACCGATGGCGAAGGATGCAGACGGAAAAGAGCACTACACGATTACTGTCACTGCGGTGATCGTCAACAACAGCTCGACTCCGATGTCGTCCTCAGACCTACAAAAATCTGCGGATCGCATTAAGGCTTCGATTGAGAAGGCCTATACCAAGACCTGGGATGGCGGTAATAAGTATTCGACTGTAAAGGTTGATATCGTACGTGCCGATCAAATGAGCTTCTCGGATAAAGTGAATGACTTTTTTGGTCTCTCCAAAGGACGTCACTCCTTTGAATTCGTCGACAAAATCGGTGACAGCAGTGCGATCGGTCAGGCTCACTTTGGACAACACAAAATTGAGCTTGTTCAAGGTTTGTCGGGAGGCGCCCTCCCTGGAGGCGGAACTCTCGAACGAACAGCGCCCCATGAGTTTGGTCACAGCGCATCGTTGAGACACCCGGTGGACAGGAAGAATACCCTGACGCTCCCAACTGACAACTTGATGAGCCAAACCAAGCTCTCGAAATCGACAGAAGTTGAAGGTAAGCAGATTGAAGCGATTCATGAAGCGTATACAAAAGGCGAACTGAACCACTAAAGTATGTTTAGGAGAGGGCTTCTCGCCCTCTCTTCTTAAAGAGGTAATACATGATAGCGACTGGACTCATGACTGTAGCCCTTACCTTCGCACCTCAACCTGAGCGTCAGGTTGATCCGATTAGCCCCAAGGACAAGACGCTCAGCGTTGAAGAAAAAGCCATAGTCGATCTCTATGCGGCTTTCGTCAAGAAATCAGCTGGGAAATCAGCTTTGGACGCGAAGAAAGAACCAGTATTCTCCCTCTTCGAATATAACGATCAGTCTCTCGCTCAGAACTTCACCCTGGTTTACGGTTCTTACGAAGGCGGCCATAGTTTCTCAGAGCCTGCGTCTTTTCTAACATCGGCAGGAAAGCTTGGTCTCCTGTCGGCTGTATTGAAGGAAGAGTCAGGAAAGAAATCTCTGAGCGGCTTGCTCTGGTGCGAAGATAAGCTTGAAAAATGCAAACCTTTCGAGCCATTTACAAGCTTCAATATCAAGACCATGACTGAAGCCTCGGCCCAAAAGTGGATCGGCTGGAACTTGGCTGTCGCATCGAAGTCGAAAAAGGTTGTTTTTCTGGATGAGACAAGTGGATCCATCGAGGGACTTCTCAGAAGCCAAACCCAATTCAGAAAGGATACTGATGTATCGGCTATGGGTAAGGTTGCTGAATTCCCAAAAGGCTTTCAGGTTGCAAAAGATGGTTCGAAACACCTGACAGCGCTCGTCGTCGTTCAAGGTATCTTGGAGGACTCCCTCATTGAAGTTGAACTAGAAACAACAAGCGGGAAACCGTCGCTTAAGTTCAAAACATTGAGTTCGACTGTTAATGTAATCGACTGATAGCCATCTCGTTAAATGAAAAAGAGCGGTTCCCTGTGGTCATCACCACAGTCGGAGCCGCTCTCATTTTTTAACTCAGCAATTCAGTGATAAATTAGTATTTCATTGGCTTCTTGCAGATGAAGGGGACAGGACTGATGCAATCAAAATTACCCCAGCTTGTAGCTTCATGAAAACCCGTGAGCCCACAACCTTCGACGCCGCCAGCGTTGTTCGGCTCGCCCTGACGCCAGTTCGAAAAATCCATTGCCGATCCATCGATCCATTTAAAAGTTGTGGGACCCCTACGAACCGCTCCCAACCAAATCGCAGCAGCAGCTGGCATCAGGTCTTGGGAATCTTCGCTTTTGCTTAGGCCCGAAAAGGACCTTTGAAGAGCACGTTGCAGCCACAGGAATTGGAAAGCACTCCAATTCTTATGCATAGCCGTATTCGCAGCCTTGGCGTTCTTATCCCTCAGAACATTTAGGACCTTGTCGGTGTAGGTATAATCCAGACCGTCAATGAACTAAGTTTGACGAAGTTGAGGCGCGCGGTCGAATAAGCGATCGAAAAAGGTCAGAAAAAAGCTTCGTAAACCGTGGATCGAAATCCATTTATGAGGCTTTCTTTTAAGCTAAATAAGAACTCAGAGCCAAACAGCGATACCAAGGCTTAAGCTGTCTGTGTTGGCTTTGAGTTGACGATAGTCCGACGAACCGCCAGTCATCTTATTGTCGGTCACAATTCGTTTAAAGTCTGTTCGCATCGAGATGGAAGGGCTGAAGAAGTAGTTGGTGCCCATCGTATAGTAGTGACCTGTGCCGGCGAAGGAAGAACTCTTCGCGAGCATCTGGTACTGAAGCTGGGAAGCAATCGCACCCAAACCAAACTGAATGTTGGTCAAGGGAGCGCTGAAAGAAAAAGCAATTTCAGCTGAGAGGCGCGAACCTGTGAGGTTCTCAAGGCCGGAATCATTGCTACGCATATTCAGAAGAGTGTGGGAAAGGCTGAACTGAGTGAAGCGCATGACTTCAACCCCGAGACCATTGCGGATGCCGTAGCCTCTCCAGGATTCCGTATTGATACCGCCGCCTTCTTTCGCGATTTTTTGATAGCGGCCGTATTCCCCTTCGACTGAAGTTGTAAGGAACATGTTCTTGCGAAGGGAAGAGCGTGACTGATCGATATAAGCATGATTCTGCGCCAAGGCAGTCGTGGACAGACCTAATAGAAGAGACAGGGTAAATGCGATGCGAACCAACATAACAACTCCACAGCAGCAAAAGGAACAACAGCAGCAAGAGGAACGAACACAGATGACATAGAGCAACTTCCATGCCGCTGCGGCATTTTCTACAAATTCAGGCTGTTGGGATGTGTTGGAGGCCACAAACTGTGTGGATTTCCGACAGTTTGGTCGGGCTTTCTGAACTTAACGGAAATATTGAGCAAGTGTCTTGCGTTTCTTTTTAGATTCCGCTAAAAAAAGTAGGAATTATCATTTGAATTCGGGACTTAGCTTTATCGTTATGGCGCTGTCTCCGCAAAACAAAACTTTTATTAGTATCTGCTGAGAAGGTCTTTGTAAACATTCAATATTATCCACAGAGACTGTGAATAATCATGCATGTGAGACGTCAGCGCCCGCCGTGGTCAAGCACTCGATAGAGTCGTCTAATTTTTGAACAGTTCCGTTGGGCGGCCTGAAACCTAGATATACCAACAAGCCAATTCACTTTCTAAAAATTGAACAAGCCGTGTAAGCCGTGCCATTGCACCATTTCAAGGACGTGAAAATGCCCGCTACTAAGCCAGTCATGGTTTCAAGCCTGCTAGGGAATACCCAACTCCTTGATGGCGGTGCGATGTTTGGTAATGCACCACGTCTTCTTTGGGAACGCTGGATCACCCCCGATCCGCTGGGTCGCATACCTTTGGCGTGCCGAGCTTTGCTCGTGGAGATCGGTGAAAAGAAGATCCTTTGTGAGACTGGAATCGGCTCTTACATGGAGCCAGCGCTGGCATCCCGCTATGGAGTGGTCGAACGGGAACATCTCCTTCTTGAGAGTCTTAAGGCCCTCCATTTAAGCGATACAGATATCGATTACGTGATCCTTTCCCATCTCCACTTTGATCATGCCGGTGGTTTGCTCAAGTCCTATCAGGAAGGTGCCGCCCTCGAGCTGCTCTTTCCCCATGCTCAGTACGTTGTCGGACGTAAGGCCTGGGAGCGTGCCGTGCACCCTCACTCACGGGATAAGGCCTCGTTCATCCCAGGGCTTTGCGAGCTCCTGCAGGCGAGCGGACGCCTCCGCATCCTTGACGATGACCATCTTGCGGAGTTCCCCAAGGAACTCTTGAGCTTCCGCATTTCGGAAGGCCACACACCCGGACAGCTCCACACCGTCGTGCGCGGTCAAAAACAAACTCTGGTTTACGCAGGCGATTTGATCCCGGGCAAGGCCTGGGTTCATCTCCCGATCACGATGGGGTACGACCGCTATCCGGAAAAAGTGATTGATGAGAAAGAAGAACTCTATCGCGACGCAGTTTCAGAGGGTTGGCTCGTATTTTATACGCACGATGCGATCGTCGCTGCGAGTCACATCGTGAAAGATGAGAAAGGCCGGTATGTGCCGAAAGACGAGCATCAGAGCCTGAATCGCTTTCCACTTAATTGACGGCCAAGACTGCCCGAATCGAAGAAAATCTGCGAGAATATCTCTTAGCGTTGAAATGGGAACAGTTCAGTTGTTTGCCATTCCATAGACAACTAAGAGGTCCTTATGGAAGTCGGAGATTTCGTTCGCGGCGAACGCAAACGCCAAGGTCTAACTCAACAACAGCTTGCCACCAAGTCTGGAGTTGGGCTCAACTTCGTTTATCAGCTCGAAAAAAATAAGCCCAGCGTGCAACTCGATTCTCTGAATCAAGTGCTGCGGGCTTTGGGCTACTGTGTCTCCGTGCAAAGGGATTTTCGCCCTTGGGATGCTCCGAAAACGGGCGATATCGGCACTCTACGTCCCAAATTATCCAGCCACATTCCCGAAATGGATGAATTCTAAAGACGGGCTTTGCCAGTCTGCTTCGTCACACCGATGCGATCCAGTGTCTCGCAGCCTTTAAGGGCTGACGAAAATTGGAAATCCTTGAGATCGGTCTCGTAGACTTTCATAAATCCACGTTCCTGACTCAAGCTGTTAAGGCCACTCGCCACCATCTGCATGCGATGCGAGAGGCGGGGGCTGAGTCGTGCATGGCAGTAGCTCTCACTGAAGTTCTTCGTCGGACTTGGGAGTATGCTGGCGAGGAAAAGGGATTCCGCAGTCGTCATTTCATTCACGGGCTTTTTGAAATAGAGAGCCGCTGCCTTGCCAATGCCGTAAGTCTCCGGCGCAAACTCCACAACATTCGCATAGAGCTCGAGAATCTCCGCTTTGCTAAGGTTCTGCTCAAGAACCCAGGCGATGGCGATCTCCTGGATCTTCCGGCTGATGACGCGATCACGATCGAGGAAAAGATTCTTCGCGAGCTGCATTGTGATCGTTGAGCCGCCGAAGACGACGTGGCCGGCTTTAAGATTGGCCTGGAGGGCCGCCACCAGGCTTGGAATGAGAATTCCGTCGTGGCGCCAGAATTTGGCGTCTTCCGCCGCAACCAAAGCCTTAAAAAAATCATCAGGAATCAAATTTCTGGGCGTGGGATGCCCTGATTTCAGGGCGCGAATCGAAGGATTGTCAGCAAGAAATTCTGGAACCGGACCCTTGCCGCTGAAGAGCCATTGTCTTTGCAGATACTCGGGCGAAGTCGTTATGCGGCAATCGATGTGATTCAACTTCGGCGTGAAATAAACGATATCATCCTGACTAATGAGTTTGAGTGTGCCGTCGAGGGCAAAACTCCCCTCCAGCTCAAGCCCTTCGAGAGACGGCAGCAGATTCTGCGGCACGGCATCCAAAGCAGCCTGGCAGCTACTGTTTTGCATGTGGAAATTGAATTCAAAGGGATCGACCTTCATAGGCGACTGGAGATTTTTCTTCGAACCGGTGAAACTCAGATGTACGGCCTCACCCTTGTTGCGGCTGATCAGAAAGAATTCACCCTGTCCAACATTCAGGCTTGCCGTTTCAGGAGTCAAGACGCCTCGGGAACGAACGCTGAAAGGCCAAGGACCAAAAGGTGTTTTGCCAAGGCTTTCGTGCTGAAGATAGAGATTGTTGGAGGCAACCTTGATGTCGTAGTTCACCTGATCGCGACTCATCAAACCATCAAGTTTAAGACGAACGAGAAAACGGACCTCGTCCGGATTGCCGATCACCGTGAGCTTGGGGAGCCAGGCGCTCGGCACACCCTTGCGTTTGTGGCGAATGTCGATCGTTTCAAAGTCATGACTGATCTGACCTTTGAGCTGCCAGGGCTCGCCATTTGGGTCACGGGCCTGCAAGAGAAAGGGGTAGAACTCGCGTTGTTTTTGCAAAAGGATTTGACCGCTGACTTCGGACAACAGCTTCGTTTCCTTGAAACTGAAATTCTTGCTGTCGATCTGGGCTGTGCGGTCTTTGGCGTTTAACTGAACGTCCAATGAGGGAATCGAGATCAGGGGTTCACGCTTGCTATCAAAGACCTGGATATTCGCCCGTTTCAGCGCAACCGAAACGCCAGCCGTGAAATATCGATCGAGAAGATCCGTCAAAGATTGATGAGCGTCGGAGATCTCAGCAGGAAACGCCGCTTTTTGTTCGGTTTTGGCCTGTCCAATATTTCGGTAGATCAAAATTTTTGGCTTCACGAACGTGACCAGTGTCGGCTTTAGGAACGGACTGGTCCCACTCAATCCGAAGGTCACGTCGACATCCGACTTCAAACGATCTTCGCCTCGTGCCACATGCAGTTTCACAATGCGAATGCCATTCCAAAGAAGTTTGACTTCCTGGAAGGTCAGGTTGATCGCTGAATGCTTGACCCACTCTGCAATCTTGGTCTTGGCTTTGTCCTGAAGCAATGGGACTACAATAAAGGTGCAGCTTAGAAAGCTTACGCCGAGGAAGAGACTTAAGGCTTGGAGGATGCGTTTGCGCTGCATATTAGGCTCTGTGCTGTTTCCACTATTATAGCAGCTAGGCGAGCCGAATAGTGGGCTTGCCCCTAAGGTCTGGTTATTTTTCATAATTGATTATGCAAAGTCGTTATAGGCAAAATATGCCCAACGATTGGCACAGGTAGGTACTTAGATCCCGTTCTGATCCAGCGAATAAAAACAGCCATTGGATAAATCCAGTGGCTGTTTTTTACGTGTCGTTAAAAAGCAGGAGCTACTTCACCACGAAGTTTACGATCTTACCGGGTACGTAAATCTCTTTCACAGGCTCTTTGCCTTCAAAATGCTTCGACACAGTTTCAAGCGCCTTGGCTGCAGCGATAACCGCATCCTTCGCCATGTCCTTCGGCAAATCCAAAGTTCCGCGCAGCTTGCCATTCACCTGGATCGAAATCGTCACGGTATCGTCGATCGTCTTAGCCAGATCAAAGATCGGCCAAGCCGCGTACGCAAGGCTATCCTGATGACCGTAGCGAGACCAGAGTTCTTCGGCCATGTGAGGGGCGTAAGGCGCCATGAGAAGAATGATGGCTTCGGCAGCTCCACGGCTCAATTCAGGCTCTTTGTAAGCCGCGTTGGTCAATTCCATCATCGTGGAAATCGCCGTGTTGAAACGCATATGTTCGGTGTCTTCTGAAACCTTCTTGATAGCTTTATGCAGGATTCTTTCAAAGCCTTCCGAAACTTTTGAACCGGTATGAGACGCCTTGCCTTCGTTGCTGAGGAGTAAACGCCAGACGCGCGCTACGAAACGATGAGTTCCGACGATGCCGTCCGATTTCCAAGGTTTAACAGCCTCAAGAGGACCCATGAACATCTCGTACATACGGAATGCATCAGCACCCCATTGTTCGATCACTTCATCAGGGTTGACCACGTTGCCGCGTGACTTCGACATTTTCTCGCCATTTTCGCCGAGAATCATGCCCTGGTTCACCAGCTTCTTGAACGGCTCATTGGTCGAAACCAAGCCACAGTCGAAGAGAACTTTATGCCAGAAACGAGCATAAAGAAGGTGGAGAACCGCATGCTCAACACCGCCGACGTAAAGGTCGACCGGCATCCAATATTTTTCTTTGTCCTTGGACCAGGCTTCATGATTGTTCGATGGATCGATGAAACGCAGGTAGTACCAGCATGAGCCTGCCCACTGGGGCATGGTATTGGTCTCACGACGATAGTCTTTGCCGTCACGTTTGTAGTTCAACCAGTCGCCAGCTTTGGCCAGAGGGGATTGACCATCTTTCTCTGGACGGAAATCTTCGAGATCAGGGAGAAGGAGGGGCAATTCCGATTCTTTCACAGCAATTTCGTTGCCATGGACATCGGTCGCGATTGGAATCGGCTCACCCCAGTAACGCTGGCGGGAGAAGAGCCAGTCGCGGAGTTTGTAGGTAATGGTTTTCTTGCCGAGTTTTTTGTCTTCGAGCCAGCTCGCCATCTTCTCAATGGCAGCCACCTTGTTCAGGCCGTTCAAGAATTCCGAATTCACCAACATGCCATCACCCGTGTGGGCTGCTTTGGTGATATCGGCTTCTTCGCCGCCTTCAAGAACCCGAACGATCGGGAGTTTGAAAAGAGTTGCAAACTCGTGATCGCGTTGATCATGAGCCGGAACAGCCATGATCGCGCCGTGACCGTAGGAGATCAAAACGTAGTCGGCGATCCAGATTGGAATTTCCCGGCCATTGGTTGGATTGATCGCATACGCGCCTGTGAAAACACCAGTTTTCTCGGTGCTCGCGATACGTTCACGATCGCCTTTATAAAGCGCATCTTCCTGATATTTCTTAATCGCCGGGAATTGCTCGGCTGTCGTAATCGTCGCCACGAGAGGATGCTCAGGGGCTAACACGAGAAAGGTCGCTCCGAAGAGCGTATCGGG
>JACMPP010000113.1 GCA_014377445.1 Oligoflexus sp. | reverse complement strand
TTACACGGGCAAATGTGCAAAGAGATGGGGGGCGAGCAATGCCGTGACATGGGTATGATGATGGGGGGACCCTAGTTATATTTCGGCGGAATTGTTTTCGACCAGAGGCTTTGTTGTGGAAGGAGTTTTCGGCTCAGGTCTGGTTAGAGGAGTAAGTCCGGTGCCTGTTGAGTAACAGGAAGACTTTGTCAAAAAATGAAGTCGGAGAACTCGTGTCTCCGACTCCCTAAATCAAAATCAATGGAATTTTGCGCGGCGATCGTTAGCGGTTAGATCAAATCGATCAAGGTTCATCACTTTGTTCCATGCTGCTACGAAATCCTTGGCGAGCTTCTCTTTGCCATCATCACTTGCATAGACTTCAGCGAGAGCACGAAGCTGCGAGTGCGAGCCGAAGACAAGGTCAACAGCAGTCGCTGTCCATTTCTTCTTGGTGCCCGAACTTTCAAAAACGTTCTTATCCCCTGTAGGTTTCCACTGAATATTCATGTCTAGAAGATTCACAAAGAAATCGTTGGTCAATGTCCCCGGCTTATCCGTGAATACGCCGTGCTGCGAATGTTTGTGATTGATGTCAAGGACCCTGAGTCCCCCGAGGAGGACAGTCATTTCCGGAGCTGTCAGATTCAAATAATTGGCGCGATCGAGGAAATGAGTCTCGGCCGGGAGCGGTGCGCCTGGACGAAGGTAGTTCCGGAAACCGTCAGCTTTTAGTTCGAGAACAGCGAAAGAATGTTCATCTGTCTGTTCTTGAGTTGCATCGGTGCGGCCCGGTGAGAATGGAACCGCGATAGTGTGACCAGCAGCTTTCGCGGCCTTCTCAACGCCGACGCATCCACCCAATACGATCAGGTCAGCGAGAGATAGCTTTTCCCCGCCTTTTTGTGCAGAGTTGAAGTCCGTTTGTATTTTCTCAAAGACCTTGAGAGCTTTCGCAAGCTCAGCTGGATCATTGACTTCCCAGTTCTTCTGCGGTGAGAGACGAAGTCTTGCTCCGTTTGCACCACCCCGTTTGTCGGTTCCACGGAAACTCGCGGCTGCGGCCCAAGCCGTCGCGACAAGTTGGGAGACCGAGAGTCCGGAGGCGCTCAGTTTTTCCTTGAGGCTCGCGATTTCTGGCGCATTAATCAGCTCCCCTTGCGCCGCGGGTACCGGATCCTGCCAAAGTTGAGGCTGAGGAATGTAAGGACCCAAATAAGTCGAGATTGGTCCCATATCGCGATGGAGAAGCTTAAACCAGGCGCGGCCAAAGGCATCCGCGAATTGGTCAGGATTCTGCTGGAAGCGTTTGGCGATTTTCTCGTAAGCCGGATCGAACTTTAATGAAAGATCCGTGGTCAGCATCATAGGGGGATGCTTCTTCTTTGCATCATGCGCGTCAGGAACCATATCCTTTTCTTTGGGACTCTTTGGCGTCCATTGCTTTGCGCCCGCTGGGCTTTGAGTAAGAGTCCAATCATTTTCAAAGAGGTTGGTCAGATAAATGTTGCTCCACTTCGTTGGCTGATGGGTCCACGCGCCCTCGAGACCGCTCGTGATCGTATCTCCACCTTTGCCAGTCCCGTGCTGATTGATCCAACCCAGACCCTGCGTATGCATGGGACAGCCTTCAGGCTCGGGGCCCACGTGCTTCGCGTCGCCCGCGCCGTGTGTTTTGCCAAACGTGTGACCGCCCGCAATCAAAGCAACAGTTTCTTCATCGTTCATAGCCATACGCGCGAAGGTCTCACGAATATCGCGAGCCGCAGCGACGGGATCGGGTTTGCCATTCGGGCCTTGTGGGTTCACATAAATGAGGCCCATTTGAACAGCGCCCAGGACACCTGAAAGCTCGCGATCGCCGCTGTAACGCTCATCACCCAGCCAGGTGTCTTCCGGTCCCCAAAAGATCTCCTCGGGTTCCCAGACGTCCTCGCGTCCGAAGCCAAAGCCAAAAGTCTTGAAGCCCATGGACTCGAGCGCGCAGTTGCCCGCGAACACAAGAAGGTCGGCCCAGGACACTTTGTTGCCATATTTCTTTTTTACCGGCCAGAGAAGTCGGCGGGCTTTGTCGAGGTTTGCGTTGTCGGGCCAGCTATTGAGTGGGGCATAGCGTTGGCTCCCTTCGCCCGCTCCGCCACGGCCGTCTTCGATACGATAGGTGCCGGCTGCATGCCAGCTAAGGCGGATAAATAATGGGCCGTAGTGCCCGTAATCCGCAGGCCACCAGTCTTGGGATGTGGTCATGACCTTAAAAAGATCTTTTTTTAGAGCTTCGACGTCCAGACTTTTAAAAGTCTCGGCATAACTGAAGCTATCCGACATAGGATTAACACGATTCGATGAGTGCTTATTCAGCACCGAGAGGTCAAGTTGTTCCGGCCACCAATCTCTATTGTTGTGAGGTCGTCCTTTTTTCGGGACAGGTGACGGGATTACGGGATTTTCACTTTCACTCTGGTTTTTGGCCATAGTCCACCTTACATGCATTGAGTTCTGCGCCCAATCCTAGCAAACAATTGGATACAATTGAATCAGAAACTTTTCTCATAAACTTGGGGTAGTGAGTCAGGTCGCGACATGTGTTTCACTCTGAGTAAATGCAGCTTCTCAAGGTCACTACAGCGCAAAATATCAAAAAGCCCCTCGAACCAAAAGTTCGAAGGGCTTTTTCTTATGTTTGTAGGTTCTAACGAATTCTTAGATCTGCGCCAACAGTTTAGCCAAGGCGAGGCGCTGCATTGAAACTAAAGATGCCCTTGAAATGATCGCGATAGGCATAGATCAGAAAAATATCCAATCCGGAGAACACGAGGCCCGGTGCTAAGTTGCTGCCGTTGTCCAGGAAGATATGAAAACAAAGTATATTAACGAGTATGCCGGCCAAAATTGTAAGGCCAAGAGGGGCTGTGCGCCCGAACAAAACGAGAATTCCACCAATAATTTGAAATAATCCTATGACCTTCATCCAGCCGCTGTTGGCCATTAGCATGGAGAATTGAGTGCTTGGAACGGCGGGATCCATAGGAGGCATGGGGAGAAAGGGATGGAGGATATTCGCGCCGAAAACAACGAAACCCAAACCAAGCAAGACTCGAGCAATGATCACAACAAATTTCATGGAGCACCTTTCTGAGCAACGGACTCGATTTCCAAAAATAGAACGACTCCAGAGGAAATCGCAGCTTTAGCCTGAAACCAGTTCAATAATAGTTCACGGTGATTGCGGAGCATCTTGGCGACTTTCTTCATAGGCTCGATTTTCGAGAGCACGGTCCGGGTGCACCACCGATCTAGAAACTTAACTGCTGAGGCCGGGTATTCATACTCCCTCGCCTTTTTCGTTGTCCTTGCCGTTGGGATGATCACCATCACCCCA
>JACMPP010000112.1 GCA_014377445.1 Oligoflexus sp. | reverse complement strand
GTTCTGTTTTTTGCTGGGGTAACTCTACAAATTTCTTCAGCTAGTTGTCAGATCAAGTCGTAGCTTTTACAATTAACACGTTTCAAGTCCTATAAGGTAACTGATGTCCGTTGTACAACCGTGACCTTTTAGAGACAACATCCCTGCCCTCTCCCTAACAGTGAAACGGCTTGAAAATCAAATCCAACTCAAGATCCGTATAATCTTAGGGCCTGACTTCAAGTACCTGGGTAAGTAGCTCCTCTATTCATTCGCTCATCTTAATCCCATTCAGCCCGTCATCCGACCGAAGCTTGAGACGAAATGCACTTCTCGTCTTCACCGAAATATTCCTTTCCTGCAGAGCCAAAAGGTAGCCGAAGCTCTTAGCAAAAAGTGGCTCTATGAATTTTGGAGACTCCACTTCGCTATCGCCCTCAGTTGCTCGAATCCGCTCTTAATAGAATTCCTATTCAATTGGGACTTGCTACGAATTATTTGCATTTTTTTAAGTCATTTTTAAGGCAAAACAACAACTCTCTCCTTAGTCCCAGAGTACTCCAGCAAGGTCATAACTTCCTGAACTGGGCCAGCCCCGTCGAATATTCCAACCACTTGTTTGAAATCTTTTCTTGGGCCAGATAAAACCAGTTTATCTGAAGAAATCTGAGTGACTTCATTGATACCAGTCATTCCCTCAGGTCTAATGTAGCGGTCCGTTTTATACTCAAGATCCAACTCATGAAGTTGGTGATTCTCGAGACTGAACATTTTCGATCCCACCTTGTTGTAAACCCTATTTTCCTTCAGACTTGAATTAAACCACTGTTGTACTTGACCCGTAGAGTCTTCGAGGAAGCTTAGGTTCTGCTCCCCCGGGTAGACCAACATACCGCCCCTGATGTAGTTGATTTCACTTCCGATAAGATTGGTGCCATAGGCTTGAAATCCAGGCACCGGGATTGGAAATTCGTCACCCGTTTGCCATAGAGTATTCCACTTGAGAATAGAAGGAGTAACAGTAGACCCATCGCTTGCTAAGTGGAACGAATTACCTTCACCAGTAAATAGAACAGTATACTCCTCTCCATGCAAAACTCGAGAATTTGCTGACCTCTTTCTTCTGTCAAAGACATGCACGAGGCCGTCCGCACCAATCCAAGGCATACCGACATGATCTATCGTAGAAAGGGTTCCGTCATCCAAAATATGGCTAACCAGCAGCATTACATCGGAATCTTTGTGAATGGCATAAGCGTTACCAAATTTATCTTCGATCATCCCCTGGTTGACACCTGAAACTACCGTAGAAGAAATATCGTCTCCTTCGATGACATATTTGACGAGAGTTCTTAGACCATCGGATTCGAATGTTGTGAACAGGACTATTTTCTCTGAGCTTGAAACGACAGATTCAAGATAGTTTTTAGGCACGTCGGAAGTAGGGATATTAAAGATATGACCGTCCGAGCGTCGTATGAAGGCAGCTGTAGATTTGTTAGTCGTTACGAAAATAGTGGATTTACTCGCCTGCAGGACATCTTGAACCCAGATGAGATTCTCTGCCTGAGAGATGTCGTTGCCATCTTTGTCGAAATATTTGAGAGGGGTAGTCGACTGATCCTTGTTAACTTTGGAAAGCGGGATATGATTTACGGGATATAGGGGAGTATAGCGGTCTTCAGGGTTGGACAGAGTGTAGAGGCTCGTGGCCTCCATAAGGTCAACTCTATAGGGTTTGCTGATGCTCGGTACGGATTCTTTTGAGAATTTGCCTTTGCAGCCTTGAAGAGCGAAAGTTACGACGACCGGCGCGACGATGAACATTGAGAGAATGGTGCGTTTGTATTCGGAGCTAAAGTTCTGAAACACGAGATTTCTCCTTGCTTGGAATGGGAGGTATCGAATTTGGTGTCTTTCGTGCCAGTGGAGACAACAACAGACTCGCGAGTGCAAGAGTCAAAAATAAGGGGCGTATTTCACGCCCCCGAGACAAATAATAACTTATTGTATTTATTGAATTTATAAAGCTACAGTTTGGAAATTGATCACCGATAAGGCCGTTCTTTTTCAATCATGTCCTGAATAGCTCCCCTATACCAGGACCAATAGTCTTCGAACTCTTGACGCTTATCCCATCCGTTGCTCGAAAAGTCGTGCACAACATAGACTTTCAAATTTCCACCAGACTTTTCCCAACAAGCGACATCATCGTTATCCCCACGCCTTGCAAAAGGAATGATTTCAGCCCTGGGGTATCTGTCAGCCATGCTTTTTTTCCTTTCTTCAAGCTGGTCGCCTTCGAGGAAAAACCATGGATCAAGGTTAGTCATTTTCAAGTCGATAACTCTTAAATGTTCATTTGGATACTCAAACCAATCAGGTTTCATTTCAGCTTTCAACATGATTCACCTCCATCAATCCAATGATCTTATAATATAGGATCCATTTGGATATTGCCTTGACCAAGTTTTATTCTGATTCATAATTCGGTATTTTACCGCGTCCTCCCAAGTCTGTGACACGCCAACCGAATTCGTAAAACGTTCGATCATATCTTTAGGTAAAATCTCACTACCACTTCTTACCATAGCTTGTATTTCAATGCCTGCTCTTGATGCGGCGAGTACCCTGGTATTATCCACTGTTATCATCGTTCCATCAGATATCTTAACAACGTCGATCGCATCCCCAATCCATCCATTGGCTTTCATACTATCTACAATTTCAGCAGCTCCGTTTACAGTCGATTGCGAAAACTTGACTACGTCTGGGCTGATTGATTGAGCAATTTTCTTTGGCATAGTTGAAGAGGACTCGGTCAATACCTTCGCTAGCCTGGAATCTGATAGATCGGTGATGGCTGTAGTCCAGGCATCGATATCAGCTAATTTGGACATTCCCATTGCCTTAGCGGAATCTAAGGTACTCTCAATCTTCAAAACAGCCGTCTCAGATTTTAAACCCAGATCTTCCATTTTTTGCAAAGACTGGTTGGCTAATTCAAGAACCTCACCACCACAAGCCACCCCGCAAGCAACCGCACCCTCTGCCTTCGCCAAAACCCGCTCAAACTGCGCCGCGCTCATCTCAAGCTTCTTCGCCTTCGACACAACGCTCATGCCCATCCGTGCCAGGCCCTCAACCACGACTTCAAGCTTGCCCGAAGCCTGCAAGGCTGACATTCCCTTAGACGCGCCTCCCGTCGCCATACCGAAGGCGATGTCCCCAGAAATCCGCCCCATGACCTTTGCACAGGCATCAGTGCCTTCATCGCAAGTTCCCAGATCATCAACTGCTCGGGAAAGTGCTGCCTTGATCGCCCGATAGGTCGCCCCAAGGTGCCAGAGAGCCGAGCCTATGGCTGCTACCGAATCGATTGGATGCCGAATGAGATGGTAGATACCAGTTACGTTGTCCCAAGCCGCAGAGCCAGTCGCCTTGAGGACACTCATCTGAAAGGGACGATTGGTCGCGAGGTTGCGTGCGACATTCCACGAGAACTCCGCCGCACTTAGGAATCGCCCCGAAGCAGCGGCGCGCAAGCTCACCAGCTGGTTGACAAGACTTTCACCGTAGAAGCTCGCAAGATCACTATCGAGACCTGCAAACTCGTTAGCAATGAGCGTAGTTTCATAGCCTTGAAAGTTGTCCTGACGAACATCAGCTAAGGCTGGGAAGCGCGCGAGAGCCTCAGAACTCGGGGAAATCTGCTCTAAGGACTCGCCGCCTTGAAAAGACTTGAGTCGCCCTGCCATTGCCGTCAAATCAGCTGCTGCCGAAGGATCTCCTGCATCCTGGTAGGCCTTAGCTCTCTCCTGAAGCTCGTCGTAGTTCTGGGATGGGTCGTCGCTGTAATTGTTGGTAAGGCTGGGCATTTCGCCAAAGCTTGGAAAGACCTCAGGCAGCGCGCGGCTCTGACGAGTCTTCAGCATTGAGTCCGCCAGGGCTTTATCGAGGACATAGTCCTTCTTTTCTCCCTCGCCAATCGCGACGCCCATCACAAATTTCAGAGCATCCTGAAGCGCCGTCTCAGCAACCTTCACAAACTCCATCGTCGCGCCCCGCATGGAAGTCGCGAGAGAGTGCTGGTCGCGCGCGGCCTTCATTACCCCCTGTGCGGCTTTGCCTTCGGGAGAATTCATGACATCCGAGCCATTGCGCAGAGACGCGAGGTCCGCATCAACCCCATCCACAATCTTGGCAATAGAGCCCTCATAGCTCTTCCTAGATTGGACTGCGCCCGCCCTGGCTTCATCTCGAAAGCGATTCTCAGCTCCTCCCTTGAGGAAGTTGCACCCGTATTGGTAGCCGCAGCGGGCATAGTATTCATTGTCCGGAGTTGTGTGAGGACTAGGTGTCTTGGGTCCGGTCGTAACAACCGGACCACTTGTGGGCGGATCAAAGGGACTGCCGCTGGGGCCAGAGCCGATTGTTGTGTTGATATCAGAGGCATTGGCGACCGAGGTCAGCAGAAGAGTCATGAGCAGAACCAGCGCTTTCATAATCCGTCTCCTACCATCATTGAGTCTAGGTTTCGTTCGCAGTGGATCAACATTCGGTCATAGTCGAGGAGCTCAACCCAGGTCTTAAACTGTGGACGGGGAATGTCCTTGCCCAGCGCCGCATTCAAATCTTCAAGGAATGCGTCCCGTTTTGTTCTCCAGACCAGATCTGTGATTTTGGAGCCTGCCTTCATATCGGCTTTGAGAATTTTGTACTTCAAGCGGTTGAGTTTGATGGCGATCATCGCGCTCGCTGCATTGAATTCGAGTCTAGTCTCCAGCGTGTTTCTAACATCGGATTGCAGCGTTTGGATAATGCCCCTGACCTTCTCCTGAGCCTCTGGGCTCAGACTCTTCACTCCGCAAATAATTTGACTTTCGCCGATCGACAACTCTATCCCGTTGGAGATATCTGTCGCCGTACTCACCTCGCCCCGGCTGATGGCATCGAACAGTTTCGAACGGAAATCAGCTGATCTCATGTCCACGCAGCTTTCACCTTCGCGATCCTTTTCCTCGTTTTCGATGATCTCGATTGCTTTCTGGAGATCTACGATCACACCGGTCGTTTTCTTCGCGTCCTCGATTCTATTTGTAGCGGCCAGGAGAGAGTTAATCTGGCTACTCAACAGTATCGAATCCGCACACACAGGATCACTTTCAAGGTGATCATATTGCGTATCGAAGATGAAAGAACGTTCGTCGATGCCGGATTTGATCTGATCCGTGACAAGGAGGGCGTTTGAGCGAAGGCCATACACTTCTTTGTTCAGAGGCAGTTTATTGAGATCCGTAGTCAATGACGAGAGGCTTCTTCTCGAAAATCCTATGTAATCCCTGAGGTTTTCGACTCGATCACTTAGACCTTTGGTCGAACAGTTCAGTGCAAGGGTATCTTTGTCTTCGTTCGACCAGTCTGCTTTGAGGTCCTTGAGTTCGGTGCTTGTCATTTTGGACTTGACTATTTTCTTGCGACGATCGCGAATATTCTCAGACAGATCCTTTGCCTTTGTATCGTTACTGGCTATCTGCTGGACGAGGGCTTTGAATTCTGCATCAAATCGATTGAGAAATGATTGCACCGTAGAAGCGAGTTCTTTGTGCTGGTCAAGAACCCGATCAATAGCGGCTCTCGATGTATCATAATTCTGCTTGGTTGCCGCTTGGGCAACTCTTGCGGCCTCGACGTCTTGCTTGGCAGCCTCAAACTCTCTATCGATATCACCGAAGGTCTGGTTGAATCCCTTGAGAAGTTCTGCGGCTTTAGCTGCGTAAAGTTCATTCGCTAAATTGTAGGCCTGCTCCTTATCGCGTTCGAGCTTTTCTTTGATTGCGATAATTTCTGGGTCTTTGTTCCGGTCGTAGCAACGATACACTTCATTCCCGAACATTTTGAGTTGGCTCAAGCATCCCCTTGTGAGGCGTGACCGGGCCCAGCCCGAGCGCCAACTATCATCCCTATTCCTATGGCGGTAGTAACAGAATTCATCCGCGTTCGATCGTTTCCAATCAATCTCTGCTCTTCTAGCTCTCTCGGCGTCTTCGTCGGATTCACAGAACATATAGGCGTTATCACGTTCTTCGAGTGGAGACTTATCGCTGCTGTCTCCGTAGACTGTTTGCTTCACGCGAGTATTTGCATACCAGGCGCCGTTGAGAAGGTAGAGCAGAAGGCATATAGTTAGTTTTTTCATGTTTGGTACTCCTTTATTCGAGCCTTAGTGATTCGCGCCGCCTGACCTAGCTTGACCGGATGAGTTGAGAAGGATTTGATCGATGTCTTCTTTAATCCTTCGCACCTTCTCATAGGCTTCGTCGCTCAAGGGCTTGACCCGTTGCATTTCGAACTTGAGGGCGTCACTGATTTTGCGAAATTCGACGTTCGATTTGATCATGGCTTGTTCAACCGATTCGACCACTTGATTGACTTCCTCGAGACATTGCCGGCTCGAGTCTGTAAGACAGGGGCTTGCAGCTGGAAGAGCGGCTTCTACATCACTCAAAAGACAAGAGTCGTTATGCATCTTGTCGAGAATAGATTGCAGTTCAGGTGTCGAAGGCTCCATCTTCCGTTTGCAATATTCAGCAAAGTTCTCGATGACGGGACAAGTCGCATCGACATCCTTGTTCAGGCTATTTGCCACCGTTCTACAGGCCATACTTGTGTCGAGGATCCTGTTCGCCATGTCGTCCTTAAGAGTCTGAATCGAGGAATATTTCTCGGGAAGCTGCTTCGCCGAGTTCAATTTGCTTTTAGTCGATTGAAGCTGATTGAATTGTTGAATCTGAGATTGCAAGGTTGCCTTGAGCAGGTTTTCATCCAGATCGATTTCAACGCGAGTTGATTTGAAGAAGCAGCCCGGATTGCTGGAAAATCCATCAGATGGATTAAATTCCAGAGTCGAGAGGCTGTCTTTCGAGTTGAACGCGACTTCGAGGTACTGTTCTTCTTCGTTCGATGTAGGGGTAAGTCGGAGTGAAGTTGTGTTCAAGTTAGCCTTCACGTTGAGGCTGCCGCGGCTGGCTTTGCACTGGAAGACATAGGCGAACTTAAGTTTGAGGGATGTGTAATTGATGAGGTCATTGAAGTAGATGGCTTTGTCCAGACCGAGGTTGACTTTCTTCGCATTGCAATACCAGTTGGACCCATCGGCTTTGCTAGCACAATCGGAATTGGCGTCGAAGTAGGTCCCAAGTTCGATGTTTGCAGAAACGGTCGTCTGATTCGTGATTCGGCTAATATTTTCCTTTTCTACGTCGTCGAGAAGATCGGCACGAATGCTGGCAAGAGACTTCAGGTTGGATTTGATGGCGGTTTCATCTTCTGTTCCCTGCGCTTTGGCGAGAAGATTGAGGAGGATAGAATATTTGTTTTTGACGTCTGGCAGAGTGCCGTCGATAAGGTCGTCGCCTGTAGGACAGGTGAATCCGAAGCGCCAATCTTCAGCTTTGAGACCTGTGGCATCGAGGCCACGAGGCGCTGTGAGTTCTTGAAAGCTGCCGCAAGATGCACTGTGTTTGATGATGTTGCTGAGTCCAGTCTGACAAGTCACGGGACGGCTAAGATCGACCTCAGTCCCACAAGCCGCCGCATTCGGACGATTCACTTTAGTATTCACCACGAAGTGACACGAGAGATTAAGCTTCTTAGTCCAGGCCTGGCATTTCTTCTTCCAATCGCGTTTCCGGCATTCTTGTCCCTGGCCGGTGAAACCGATTGTGATGGCCGCAATGTGCTCTTGAGAATTAACGGCAATTCCAGGAGACTTGGAATTACAGATATTTTGAACTTCGGCAGTTTCCCAGCCTGTATCATTCCGTCGGATTTCTTCGATAGGCGTGTCAACCACACGGGAGAATTCATCACCGTTGAAGCAGGTGGAAGCCTTGCTCTCATAACCGCAAGCGCCGCCAGTCGAATAGATGGGACGCGATTGATCCGGCCCGTGAGCCTCGTTTTCGCAGGAGTTATATTCATTGTATTTCCAGGAGCCCTGGCAGACGTTGATGCCTGCTGGCCATTGGCTGGTTTGGGCATGACCTTCGACAGAAGCGAAGCTTGTAAGGACGAAGATTAGGTAAAGTAAGTTTGGCTTTTGCACGGGGTATCTCCAACTCGGTTGCTCTGGGCGGTATGAGCAAATTGGCTGGGGAACATTGCAAAGACGGGCGAGATTATATGCAGGATGTTGATATTAGGTTTATTTGGGGAGCCTGCGGGGCCCCTCTATTGTTACCGTGAATCAAAGTGAAGGGAAAACCGAGGTGATAGCAACCAGAGGAGATGTGGGGTTTCACTCGTAATTTCGACGACCATTCACTTGCGTTCCAAGAAATCAAATTTTTCGATGTAACTATTTATAATTTAAACGATCTTTAAGGAAATGTAAATTATGTTTCCCAATTTGACAAAATGTGACCTATAATTTACACATGACACATTACAAAGCCTTACAGAAAATTCAAAAGTCTGCGTTTACGCTTAAAGATGCGAATAAACTGGGTGTTTCCAGTCGAATGCTCACTTACTTAGTAAAAAAGGAAAAACTCGTCCGCATCAGCCAAGGGGTCTATAGCCTTCCCGAGAACCTCTCCATTGATACCGTGGATCTGATCTATGAAGCGCTCCTCTCAGTTCCCAAAGGCATCATTGGCTATCAGACTGCCATTCACCTCTATGACCTCTCGGACGACCCAGCAGGCCTCATACACATCGTCGTACCCTATGACAAAACACCCAAGGTCAAACTTGAGGATGTGAAATTCCACCGTACCAGAACTCCAATGCGCTCGATTCAGACCCAGACATTAAAAGGACTAAAGGTTACGTCCCTTGAACAAACCCTTGTCGATTTGCTAAAGAGCAAGGCACCCCTAGGGGTCCTGCTTGAAATCATCGCAAGGGCAAGGAAAAAAGGGATGCTAATTCAAATCGACAAGCTCCAAACCATAGCAGACCGACAAAGAGCCAAGGCCAAGATCCGGCCATTGCTGGATGCGTTGATCACATGAAAATTCCAACACACAAAATTCGCTCTATTGCCCAAGAGCTCGGAATCCGGACTCCCGATGTTCAATTGCTTTTAGCACAGGAGCGATTCCTTGCCCGGCTTATGTCCCACCCGCAAGGTCAGCACTTCATCTGGAAAGGTGGGAGCCTTGTTCTAAGAGCGTACCGCCAGCTTTCTCCACCTCGCTTTACGGTCGACCTTGATTTCCTGGTTCGAGGAATCACCATCGAGAACGCGGCTCCGTATATTAAGCTCGCCGCCGAAACTAGCCTTGGCGATGACTTCGCTTTCTTCGACGTCACATCGAGCCCGATGGAACGAGATACCCTCTACGGTGGGGATCGTTATGAGATAAGCTGGACAATGACAGGCAAGTCCGGCTCCCAAACCCTCAAAATTGATATCTGTGCCGGAGACTTCGTAGAGGCCGTTCCTCGGACTCTAAACGACACTACATTCTTCTGTGATGAAGAGTTCTCGATCCAAGTTTATCCACCGGAATACATCTTTGCGGAAAAGCTCGAAACGCTCGTAAAATTCGGAACAGGTAGCACACGCACCAAAGACCTTATCGATCTTTGGAGTCTAAGAGACAATATCTCGTCCATACTTAATCTAAGGCAACATATCCAAAAGTGCTTTGAACGAAGAATGACTCCCAATTCTCTGGCGCAGATAACAAACGTACTGACGAATACAGAGTTTATTCAGTTCCATGAGAACCAGCAGAAACGACGCTACAAAGGGCTCAACATCCCTACAATGGCCAAGATCGCGCAAGACGTCATAGAATACGTGACAGCCTGATTGAGTGATCCTGGAACCATCTAAACCCGACGTGATTTCAAACGTAATCATATGGTGTCGAGGAGGATTGAGCGGTTTACTCCGGTTTGGAGCGTGACTCTAAGTTTTTAAAATAATTAAATTCTCAAGTTATTTAATACCTTGGAAATGACGGAGCGGGATTCCCGCCACCTCCATTTCTCTTTAACCCACCAAACATCTTTTTTCCCAGCCTCGGAAGAAACGGGATGGCCGAATCCTTCGTGAAGACATTTAAAAGAGATTGCGCATACGTAAATGACCTGAGAGGTGCTGGGGAAGCTCTAGGAAAGCCTATGGGAGTGGTTCAACGACTACAATGAGAGTGCCCCCCCCTCACAAAGGGCTTAGAATGAGGTCTCCGGGAGAATATCGGCGAACTATATCAGCTGACTGATGTGTCCGTTTGGATAGAGGCAACTCCACTCCATTTGTTTCCGAGAGCACCTTAGAAGATGGTCATACTAACAGGCAGACCTTTAGGTGGCCCGAACAGGTCGCTATCTCTACGAAGCGGCAGCTTCCCGCTTCTCTACGGGCAAAACATTTTATGCAAACGTCCTTAGGAATATTCCGACCACCCTGAAAGCAATGTTATCAGTTTCAGTCAAACGAATTTCTTTGTGCGTGGGATCAAATGAAAGTGGAGTTAATATTATCTCAGATTGTGCAACATGATCATCATTCTCGAATTTTCTACTATGATATTCCTTGACTGTGTACTTGGAGTCAGACACTTCAGAAGTTTCTCGACTTTCAACGAGTACAATTTTCCCTTCTCTCGAACCACCCCTGTCGGCACTAAATAAACAAAGTTGGCCATCTTGAATCACCTTGTTCATTGACTCACCAAAAACTCGGCATGCAAACCAATCCTTAGCAGGTTTAGTACCTTCAGGTAGAACAACCCAGTTTACATAATTCACAGCTTGGACTTCACCAAATTGCCCAGCAGCAGCTCTCAAATCGTAAAGAGGCACGCAATTCTCAAATGGTCGCAACTCGATTTGAGTATTTTGAATGATTTCATTTTTAGGATTTATATTAAATATAAACTGGGACAGATATTTACGTAAATCATTATCGCAGACATAGATATAGGCGCCTTTAATGCCGCGCATCAGCAAAGTTTTGTAAATATTTATAATGTAATTGGCGAGATCTGTGCCCGATACTTTTGAGTGTTTGCCATTGCGATCAAAATACAAAGCCTCATTTATAGTTATCTTTTTAAGTATAGTATCGTAGCCAATCTCTCTGCCAAAGATTACACCTACGTAGTTAAGATCATACCCTTGAGTGGTGTGGATGCAGCCGATCTCATCTATCGAATTGTCTGAATTAATCCAGTCATCATTCGTACTATTCCATCGAAATTTTGATCCGTCTATTTCTATATCGAAAAGACTCTTGTCGTCTTTCGACTGCCATGGCCAAGCGTACCCCGCAGTCATCCGAGACAAACTAAATTCAACATTTCGCTTCTTAATTAGATCAAACATCTCTTCAAGCGAGTCAAATAAGAAAAGATCGAAATTCGGGGATTGGAATTTGGAAAGTGATGGTCTGTCCGAATACAATATTGACGTCAAGAAATCGGAATAATAGTCTCCACCCTTAGATCTTATCTGGCCTTTTAAATTAATGATCTTCGAATTATCTTTTTTTCTTATCGAATCAAACACCTCATTTGAAATGTCAGATGGCTTTATCGACTGGTTCCGGTCATAGAATAATATTGCTTTCTGTGACTGCTTAATTACCCAGTCCAATTCACTTGCGGAATTTTTGTCAAAACCAAGTTTCTCACATACTTTATCAAAATTCCCAAAGTATGCCCCTAAGTTCACTCTCTGCCTCAACCGATGAGATTCATCGACAACTAATATGTCAAAATTCGAGTTGGCCACTTCTGCTGGACCCATCACCATATTCGGCGAAAGACCCTGAATCCCCTTAAATACCTTTTTAAGAGTCGACCTGAAGGAGCTCATTGGAATGACCAATCCCATTTGCGGTTTTTCGTATTTTGCTTTAAACAACTTAACGGTCTCAATGAAAGACTCTTCCTCACGTCCAAAGTCGTTAAAATTCATCTCGGTCGTTGGTGAGTTGGCCACTTTGAAAAGAAATGATGCAATGACGGTTTTGCCGGTACCAGCTCCACCTTCGATCATTATGCATTTAATATTGTCATCTAAAAGACAGTTAAGGATTTCGAGAAATATTAAGCGTTGCTCTTGGGTAAGAGTTTTGTACGGAGAGTATTTGAAAAGATCTGAGTTTCCTATCGTATTTAAGGATTTTGAAGCAACACCTCTGGACCGTAAATCATCCCACATCGTATTGAATGTTTCCCAGTATGCCTGCTTCTGATAATAATTGTGATTGGCAAGACCAATGTTTCCATTCAATAGCTTATAAGTGCCATCTCCTGAAATGAATTTAATTAGATATGATTCGATATCCAGTGTTGCTGACTTGTTGAAAAAAG
The DNA here is from genome assembly GCA_014377445.1 of Oligoflexus sp. GTDB lineage: Bacteria > Bdellovibrionota_B > Oligoflexia > Oligoflexales > Oligoflexaceae > Oligoflexus. The sequence goes on along the minus strand of JACMPP010000112.1, from coordinate 1,823 downwards.
CACTCGATATGATAAATACTTTTGTCAGGGAACTTTTGTCTTTGTGAGCAAGGTGTGCTCCCATGCGAGACATCGTGTCAGCAGTCTCGCCCACATACGCACGTCTAGTCACATCATTAGTTAGGATGTAAATTAGCGGCCACTGTTGCTTTGCGTAATGGTGATTGTCTAAATCAGCAAACAAAGTTTGGTTAAAATTATATTGCTCAATCGTATAGTCAACCTTCACTGAAATCCTTCCACCAAACTATCTTAGGAACAAATTTAGTCCAAACACGCCTAAGAAGCACATAGGTAGCAATACTGAGATTAAAATTCGCATTTTAACTTTGTCTTGTTAAATGTACAAATGGGAATGCGGACGAGTTTAGGAGGTCTAACTCTGTTCATAAAAACACCCATAACTCGATCATATTCGTTTTGATCATAACCCCCATTTCGAGGTGTGAAGCTTCTCGATAAAACGGACACCCGGAAAAGGTGTATACTCCGGTAAAGAAAAACAAAGGTGTCCTATGGCGACGAAAAAAGCGAGACGGCAGTTTACGAAAGAGTTCAAAATAGAGGCCGCCAAAATGGTGGTTGAACAAGAAATGAAGCAAACCCATGTTGCCCGGAATCTCGGCATCGCCGACACTCTCCTCGGACATTGGGTAGCAGAATATAAATCCGATACGGCATCAGCCTTTCCAGGCAAGGGAAATCTCAAGCCTGACGACGAGCGCACTAGGCAGCTCGAACAACAGCTCAGACGCGTAACCATGGAACGAGACATTCTAAAAAAGGCTATTGCGTGTGTGTTATGAGGCTGTACGTGTGATGAGGGAAGGCCCCTCGACATCGTCCGTAACCCGTTCACCTGCGCATAGAGACTTGCCGCCCCTCCTCCGTTAGGCTCTGCTCCATTGATGATTATCTCACGATGGAGTCGACCCACATGAAAGCATCTGATTCTCAACCTTGCCTCAAATCTCTTAAAGCTGATTTTAAAGCCTTCCGTACCCAATCTCGTCCTCATACAAGAATTCCCGATCATCTCCGCCGTGCTGCTCTCGAGGCGATCGCCTCTGGTCTCAAGCCTTCGCTCGTCGCGAGCAATTTGAAGGTTAGTCCCTCGCAGCTTATTCGCTGGCAACAGCGCAACTTTCCCAAAGCAATTCCGAAAGACGCTCCACGAATTCTTGATGTCATTCCGTTAATCCCCGGTCCGGTGATCCCTACCGGTCTGCGTGTGACCTATGAAGCGGGACGCTTGGTCCTTGAACTCTCCTTTTAACGCGAGATATTTCCTATGTTACCTTCCTTGATACGTCGTGTTCTGGTGGCTCAGCATCGCGCTGATTTTCGAAAAAAATTTGACGGCTTGCTTGGCGAAGCCCACCGCTTAGGCGCCGATCCCTATGCGGGAGATTGTATCGTTTTTTTAAAGGGGGATCACACTCAGCTTCGCGCACTGGTCGGTGATAGGCTGGGTCTTTTCCTTGTCTGCCGCCGATTTGAAGGCGGCTCATTGCGCGCAAACTTCACCTTTGCGCGCGACCCCGCATGCACCACTATTACCATGGCTGAGCTAAGCCTATTGTTTGAAGGCGCCTCATTTACCGTCCATCGACGCGTTCGTGAATGGAAAAAATAGGCGATTAATGCAACTTTTTTGTTGACACCATTTTGGCAAGAAAGCGTTTGAAAACACCTCTCGCTCAGCATCGGCATAAGCGTGCCTTGCCGAGAGGCGGAACGTTACCTTCAATGCCTCCGCAGTTGATCGATTGAGCTACACCTCGCCCGAAAACCTTGATCATCTCCTTGCTGATCCTAGGGCT
>JACMPP010000018.1 GCA_014377445.1 Oligoflexus sp. | reverse complement strand
CAGGAGTTTGACCTGGCCTCTCGCCTCCACCGCTAGTGTTTGCAGGGCCTCATTGTATGCGACGGCAGAGATCGGCATATCGCGCGCGAAAGGCGCCCACTCCGAGACTTTGCTGAGGTTTGTGTCGTAACGATAGAGCGTATTGCCATCGCGTATCAGAAACATTTTACCGATCCACAGCGGGAGATAGTAACCATCACTCGTCGTTTCGAGATAGACCGTGGCATTCGCGCGAATGAGCCCTGGTGCATAGCTCCACATGAGCAGGCGATCCTGCCCAAAGATCCCGGCCAACGCTGTCCCTTCAGGGTTCCAACGCAAAGACTGAAGGCGCGTCCAGGGCTGCTCATCCCCGACCGAGGCCTTCAGGATAAAACCCTGATCTTCTAGTTCGTAGATCTCAACTTTGCCATTGACCCGTGAGAGAGCGAGACGTTGGCCGTCAGCTGTCAGGTCCACAGCCTGCATGCGGCCTTGCTGGGTCATGACATCGCTGCGTTTCTTGCCTTCGAAATCGTAGATCGCAAAGTTATGCGTACCATCGAAAGGCGCGCGGATCAGAAACAGCTCCTCACCCTTCCAGTGAAAACGCTGCAAATCACCTGGCAGAGAGCGCGTGCGGCCAAGGTCCGGGTCTTTAATAATATGCGCCGCCTGATAATGACCGCTGGCGTCACGATTCCAAATGATGAGACTCCCCGAGGCGGCCGTCATGAAACGAATGTTATCGTCCGCAAAAAGCCCGGTTCCGATCCAGGCCGAATTGCTGGTCCCGGCCAAAGCTTTCTGATTGAGATCGTCGAGTACGGTGCCCTGGCTGTCGCGCACCAGCACATGCCCATCTTCACCGACCGATACCCAGACGCTCTGATCGTGGTTTGAGAAGAGGTCGTTCACCTGCTCCGGCCGGGATGTGTGGACCCAGCTTTTCAAGAGTTCGCCGGCTTTCGTCCAGAATTTACTGTCTCCATCAAAGCCAGAGCTGATAAGGGTTGAAGCGTCAAGCCAACGCAAAGACGGGCTGTCTGTCGCATCGGTCATGAAACTTGCGAGTATCGATTGAGCCGACCACAGACGCAGTCGACGGCCGCCATTGTCGACGGTGACGATGCGTGTGGGGAGAACTACATAGGTGGCAATCGAGGAATCGATGACCCGAAGACGTGAAAAGAGACGCCAGACACCTGTTCCAGCATCGTTTTTGAATTGGAAGACTTCGTTCGCACTGCGCACACTGACGAGTCCACCCGCGAGAGCGGATTGGGTCAGGCTCAGGCCCTTGAGCACACTTGGATTCTTCACGCCCGTGATTGCGACCTGGCCGTTTTCAAGGCTCAGAAAATCAAGATTTTCACCGATCGCGATCAACGCCTGACCTGGAGTTGAAGCCTTCAGGAATTCGGTGGAGAGACCATTCTCTGGAACGGCATAGTTCTTCAGAGATCGATCCTCTGCACCTTCCGCCCAAGCCCAGAGGCCTCCATCGCTCTTGAGGTAGAGAAGACGGTTTTCATCCCCACCTTCCGCTGATAAAAATGCGGCTCCGTAGACGGGGGTATCGAGACTGAAGAGTGGCTCGTAATGGCGAGAGTCGGCACGCTTCCAGACTTGAAGACCGTTTTCAAAGCGGGTCAAGAGGAGACTTCCATCCCCAGACCAAGAAAAATTCTCTGCGCCCCAGACGCTCATACTGTGGACATCGCTATAGACGCCGCTCTGATCTGTTTGAAAGAAATGAACCTTTTGATCGTCGTCGGTGAAAAGGATTGCCGAAGATTTTGGATCGAAGGCTGCCGCCATACCACTTCCGAGCCCGGGGTTGAGCCATTCATTTTGGATCTTAAAACCCTGCTCAACATTGTAAAGCACGAACGACTTCGCGTTGTAGACGAGCAAGGCCTTGCGTGCAGGATCGAAAGCGATCTTGCCATCCACGACGAGACTGTCGAGAAGCTGCCCATCGCTGCCATGAAGCTCAATGCGGTTTGAGCGGCGGATAAGGAAGAGGTCGCCCCAGGCTTCGATACTGGTGATGATGTCATCGCTGAGGGAGCGATTGAGTTCGTAGGACTGACCCTGAACCGACGCGAGTACGCTATTCACCAGCCCTTGAACCTCAGCCTTCTCGTCTGCGGTGGGAAGCTCGTGCAGCAACTTGCTGGCCTTGAGCACCAGGACAGCGGCATGCAAAGGATCGCTCGCAAGTTGAAGATTGGCGCTCTGCACAAGAGTTTTGATCTGAGAAATCGCACGGCTTTGATAGGCCAGAAAGCAGGATTTTTGGACCGCACTGGCGTTGCCGGCTTTGTCTTCTGCCCAATAAGAAAGACACCAGTAGCCGGCGTCTGGGGCCACTACGCTGTCGTCACTGAGACCCAGTTGAAATTGGTCTTTGTCCGCGCAGACATCGGAGCCTTCAGGTGCCATACAACTGTGGAGCTTGAGCGGATTCACATCGCTGGTCGAGAGCTGGAGTTTCTCGCCGGGTTCGACGCGAAAAAAATCGCCCTTGTAGACGTCATGAAAACTCGCCTGCACCGAGGGGGCATCACGGTCGAGCACGTAGGCGCAGGTCAATTCCCGGCTGGCCTCGGCACCTTGTGGCAGGAATAAATTGCGATAGCGGATATGCAGCGCGAACTCGCCTTCCGGCATGGTCCCTGGAATCAAAGCCAGCTTGTCACCTTGCAGGGCGAGAGATGTCTCGACGACTGCTTCTTCGCCCGCCTGAGAGTGGGCACGGACCATACTCACGCGGTAGGGAAAGGCCTCGATTTGATCGCTTGGCAGCGCGACGGGGAGCGTGAGATTGCCGTTGGTGTACTGGGTGCTGCCGCAGGAGGCTTCGATGTCTTGGGCGCTTTGCTCACTGAGCTTCATCTCGGCTAGAAAAGGCACTTCGTTTTTGCGGGCGATGACGCCCCAGACCCTGTTTTCTAAGCGGGAGGATATGACGAGAGCCCCTTCATTCAAAGCGCTTCGCGAGAAGCACCCGCGGCTCGTGGCCGGAACTTCCACTTCGCTACTGTAGCGGATCCGGAGATCGCGGCCATTGGTTTCAAGACCTTCGGGGTCCAGGACTTTTACGTAAGCCTGGCTTTTATCAGCGTCGGCGCCGCAGTCGAGAGCGACCTGCGATATTTTATTACTAAGTCGGTCACAACCTGCGTTCAGGAAAAGGAACAGGCCCGATAGGAATAGGAGCCATAGGGTTTTCCGTGAGGTTTGCCGGTCCATGATCGATCTCGATAGAAAAGTGCGCTTCGAAATTGAAGCGCACTGAATAAGGGATTATTTACGGTTTACACATTCAGGATCATTTTCTTGTACGGGGATGAACACAAGACGAATCGATGGAACGACCATGGAAGCCGAAGCAAAGGCATAGCTGTCACCCTTGTGGATGTTCGCCGTGATCTCGTCGAGATGGATTTTAACATCGCGTCCACAGACACTGTTATTCTCACGAATCGTGCGGAGACCTTGAGAGATCGACAAAGGGAAAACGCTGGTGTTGTTGGTCGCAGCGAGTTTTTTATCTTCGTCGCCTGGCAATTTCAGATCTTTCTCAAAGACGTCTTCACGACCGTCGACGATCGCTTTGCCTTTGATGTAGACATTGCCGCCAAGGGCTTTCATGACTTCGTTGTTACCCGAAGGAGCTGTCGAATCCAAAAAGTCGAAGGTCGCTTGGAACACATTATATTCGATACCGACGAGGCGGCCGTAGTAAGGGAGATGGACCACACCTTCCCAGACGCCTTTGCACTTCGCCTGTTTCTTAATCTGAGACAAATCTGCTGTTGTAAACAGCGTATCAAAACCGCTCGGCACTAGATCGATAAATATTTCCGATTCGCCGATCGTCACGTTGGGTGCAAGTTGAGCCGCGAGAGCGTCTGCGCCAGGACCTGTTCCACCTGCCTTACAGTTCATCCCGTCGGCATAGACCTGAGATGACCCCAACAGAACTCCGGCGGCAAGAATCAAACGTTTCATGACTTTATCCCTCAGTCTGGTTAATAGCCCTTTAAATATAGAGTATATAGCCGGTGACAGGGGGGTCGGCAACGGCAAAGAATCGAAAGATTGAAGAAGATGTGCACGGTGAAATATAAAGCGAAGCAGATCAAGTCTTTGGCTTGATCTGCAGCATAAAATCCCTATAAAAAACCGTTCTCATCGAGAGTTCGAACAAATAAATCATTCAAGCTTTGGCTTTGGTGAATTCGCGCAACACGAGGCTCAATTCTTGCTCAAAACCCAAGGCTAACTCATGCCCCGCGCCTTTAATGATCTTCAGGACCGAGCCCGGCACCAGACGTTGCAAGCGCTGAGAATTGTGCAGAGGCACAAAACCATCCATGCTGCCATGGACAAACATGACCGGATATTGGCTCGAATCGAGACGTCCTTTAATTCTGTGGCTCATACTGGCCCGTATTTGCTTCAATACGGTGAGCAGTGGAAAGCCCTCCTGATCAAGAATTTTCTGCCAGGAAGCCTGCAATTCGGGGCCCCGGCTGCGCATAATCATGGCCGGTACCACAGTTTCGAGCAGCGCATCCTGAAAGCGACCGGCACGCAACGCGAAAAGGAGTCTGGCCAATGCCTTGGGATTCAACCGAAAGGCCTTGTAGTCGGCCGAAGAGCTGGCGCCCACGACCAGGGAAAGCACACGATCAGGCGCCATTGATGCGATGGAAGTCCCTATCATGCCCCCGAGCGACAATCCGAACATATGAAAGTTCTCAATGTTGAGTTGGTCCATGACGGCCAGACAATCGTCCGCGAGAGTATCGATCGAATCGCTCCACTCCATGGGTTGCGTGCTCCGGCCAAGACCGCGCTGATCGATCGTCACAACCTGAAAATAATGGGCCATGAGCGAATCAAAGCCGAGCCAGTAACGGCTCGATCGTCCAAGGCCGCGCAGCATCAAGAGCGTTTCGCCCTTGCCTTTGCCCTGAACCGAATAAAAAATCTTTCCTGATTCTCTTTCCAAAACAGCCATATTGCATCCTTGGCAAGTTCTCTTTGAGTTTGAACCAGAGAGAAGGCTCGGGCAAGGGGAAAAAGGTCTTTGGGACTCGATCAGAGGCCTTCCGTAATCGGCCAGTCTTTGAAGTATTGAAAGAACAATGCCGCGACTCGGGCGACTTCAGCGGGTCGCTGCGGATAATCGAGTTGCGAATAAAATTCCTGCAGCCGTCCGAGCGGACGACTGTCCGCCAAAGCCACCTAACTAATCGATGCCGCGAAGAAAGGCAAGGCGCCGGGACTTTACACGCAAAAATCCCGCAGGGAAAGGCTGCGGGATGAGGGGCGCAATCGGCAGAAATCAAGCGCCTACGACGCGACGAATCTGTTGAAGAGTGCGGAGTTGCGCAAGCTCGGTTTCGATCTGTCGCGCCAGAAAATTGAAATAGACCTTTGTTCCGTCTTGCACACCCATAGTGAATCCAAGGTGCAAGGCTGCAGCAATGATAGCTCCAGGAGCTATGGGACGACCGATGTGCCACTCCAGAAGGGGCTGCAGGATTTCGGGCGTGCAGTTGCTTCGCTGCCACTGGGAAAAACGCGAGGATTTGCCAATTTTTTGCAGAAAATTTACCGCATCGATCGTTTCTTGAAGATAGAGGGCGTTGTTGACGAATTCGTGGCGTTTGGACAGATACTTCGGCTCATTGACGATCAGCAGGCCTTCGGCGGCCAAATGAGGAATTTTGTGCACTACTTCGTTAAAAGTCATGCGGTTCATAGCTGCATCTCCTTGATCTAGAGTGTGCGAGTAAAGAGAAAGGCCTTCGGGTTAACACTTATTGACGCAAAGAGGATGAGAAAATGATTAATTTTAGAGAAAAAATGCTCATTTGCCGGCAATTCCAGCCATTTTCGGAGTTACAAATCATCGTGCTTTGACTCTCGAGTCCAGCACGACGTCAGTTGAGAAAACGGCCATCCAGGCAAATATTGAGGGCGGTGAGGAGGTCGGATACTTGGATGGGCTTGGTCAAATAGAGATCGACAAGGCATGGCTCAGCGGCCGCGATATCATCACGAAACGGATAACCTGTGATTGAGATAATAGGAATGAGCTTGTTGCTGCTCTGACGAATACTGCGAGCCAACTGAAGTCCTGATATGTCGGGCATAACAATGTCTGTGAGCACGAGATCCGGCCTCTGCTCTTCCACCAAGTGGAGGGCACGCGTACCGTTTTCCGCCACGATAACTTCGTAGCCTTCGTCTATGAGGATCGCTTGCATCGTCATCAAAAAGTCCACTTCATCTTCGACTACGAGGATTTTTGTCAAATTTGCCACCCACCGACTCCAGATTCAGTCACAAAGGCGAACGAAACGCTGCGCTTGCTGCATATAGGCACGAGGGGTCATACTAATGACATTGCTTTAAAATCTTCAAGAAAATTTAAAGTATGAGGCCGAATCTTAAAGAACTTTTGTACGCGGCCGATAGAATCCTAGGCGGGGATATATGTCACAATTGTCCTCACGGCTAGGTCTTGAAAGCGGGTTCGGGGTAAAACTATGTCGCGTAAGTTCATCATCAAAGAATCGACCCGAAATCGTTGCAAAATCATTAAGATAGAACAAAGCACCCTCAGCGCTTACCGACCGATCAGTCTGGAGCTCTTCGCTTACCTTTGGGAAGTAAAGACGATCGATTTCAGCATTTTTCTGCGCGTGGAGTCGGAACTTCTCGAATATATTAAGCCATCTGAACTTAGTATCGAACTTCTCCAACATGTGTGGCTGGCCTCACTTAAGGACGATGCGGGCGTCGACGTTTATGTAGCCCGTAAGGACTTCCCACGCTTCGAGCATACCCTCGATTATGTTCGTAAAAAGAAAATCAACAGTCTCGTTGAGAAGGAACCAAGCCTCGACAGGAAGACCTTAGAGATCTTTTCTGACATGAGTGCCGCGAGCCAGATGGTGCTCAGAGGCGGGATCGACAAACAGGTGGCCGAGCGCGTGAAGGCGGCTGCGTGCTTCATGGTCCAGAACCTGATGGACAGCGATAGTGCGATGGCGACTTTGAGTCGAATGATCAGCATCGATCCGACGCTCTACGATCACAGTGCATCGGTGGCGATGTTTTCCACAGTGATGGCCAGGCGTCAGTACGGGGACAAGTTTCCCATCAGGGATGCCGAAATTCTCGCGCAAAGCGGTCTCTACCACGATGCGGGCAAAAGCTGCGTGCCGAACGCTATTTTGAATAAGCCAGGAGCGTTTACACCTGAAGAATTTGATGTGATGAAGAGCCATGTTCATCATGGGTTTCGGGAGTTGAGCACAGCGATTCACGCCGGTGCCCCGATCGATCCATTGGTCGCGCAGGTCGCCATCGAACACCATGAACGTTTCACCGGCAAAGGATATCCCTACGGCAAAAGAGGTCGTTTTGAAGACGATCAGGAAAACGGAATTCACCCCTATTCCCGCATCGTGTCGATTGCCGATGCCTACTCAGCCCTTCTTATGAAACGCGTTTATAAACCAGCTCTGCCAGCCGAGATGGCTCTTGAACTCCTGTCGAAGTCCGCTCCGGACGACTTTGATCCTTTGATTTTCGAGCCCTTTGTGCACAATGTGAAGTTGAGTCTGAATGCTCTGCGTGATGCGCGTGAAAAAGAAAAGTCCCGCGGAAATATCTACATGGTGGATAAAGGCGATTCGATTGCGCAGAAGATTGCTGAGACGCGCAAAGCGGATTCAGCGAAAGCTCAAGTGACGAAGCCTAAAATGGGTGCCTAAACCCGACCTTGAGTCGCATAAAAAACAGCCAGGTTCCACGAACCAGGCTGTTTTCAATTTCTCTCCCGATGAGCCTATACTTTAAGGCGCTCCAGATATCGTATGTTATTCCGCAAAATTCGATCGTCATATTTTGTCACAAAGTCGTACCAAGGCCCCGGGATATCCTCGCAATTATCCCCATGGTCATGTACCTTGCAAATTTTCTTGGGTTAGACATAACATCATAGTCAATCGCGACAAAGCCAGGTGGATGGCCTTCCATGAAGCCACTTAATTTTGTTTTCTTTATTCGGAAGGTTGGGAATGAAGTACTTCAAGATTTTGCTTAAAACAAACAGTGTTCACTCGAAAGAGTGGCACGCTCTCACAGATCCTCTAATCGAGAGTTATAAATCGAGCGCTACGAAGGACAATGCTGCGATACTGGAAATTCGAGAATTTTCAGGCCACTCCTACCGGGACTATTCCGAATATCTCCTCGAATTTATCCAGGGTGCCCACGATGGCGAAATCGATTTGGCAAGCCATGATCCGCTGACTTTTGAGGAATGGAAGGAGAGCCATACGGCCTCTTACGAAAATCATCTGGGCGATAGCCATGACGAAAACATCCTCGCGAATTTCTAAGCGCGCTCTTGGGAGGTCCGTTCGACCTCCCCATAATCTGGCCTTCAGTGGAAATCACCGGTTCGATCGTAATCATTTTCGCCCTGAGCATTCACGGACGCTTCGTTTACGTAATCCCCTTCCCGCATAGCCAGCACAAGAAGCTTTCTCGCCTCGGAAAGAACTTGGCTCAGCTCCGGATTCGCTTTGTTTCGCGATAGGCTCCCTGGGAGTCGGGGAAGCCGAAACATCGAGCGAAGTTGAAGACGCTATTTTTAATAGAGCTCCCATGCGCGCTTCGCGTTTTACCTAAGCCGTTTATCTTTTGTAGCGACACACTTCCGTCGAACCAAAACCATGCGCGGGACTTGACTCGCTGGGTTGAGGCAAAATCGTGAAAATCACATCCTCAACCGTTTGGTATGAAAGGTCTGACAAAGGCTTGCCCACACAACGGGACGCCCAGGATTTCATCGGATAGAAAGCCGGAATTGCCTCACCCTGTCCGGAATGAATGAGAGTCAGACTGGATTCATCGCCATCGGCCATCATATTGCATTCATAGTCCTTGGCGATAACTTCATACTGGAGGGCCTCGACCGCTGAACGAATCGCTTTCACATCTTCATCACTCAGTTTCACTTCCGCTTCAAAGGCCTGCATCGTACAGTCGAACTTATTCCACAGGGCACTCATCAACGAATGTTCCAGATCGATTCTATAAATGAAATAGCCCATCCAGTAGTTGCCGCCTCGGAGTTTCATGGCGTTGACGCCTTGCGTTGAAAATTCGGGAAAAGGAAGTGGCTGAGCGGGTGATTCTTGCTGGGCCGTACCTCCATCATCCTCGGCTGGAGGCGAACCCGCATAGAGACTCGAATGTAAGGGAATCGCTAGAACAAAAATATAAAAAGCGCTTTTGCTTAGCCATTTCATGAGTAGAACCTTTTTTTAAAATTCATCGCAAAATCGTCTGGCGTGACCCGCAAAGAATCGTTTTCAGTGCTCTGCAGACAAGCGCGTCATATCACCGCCGCACATTCCGAGTAAAGCGAATTCGCATTCTCTATGACTCCATCTAGCTAATTTAATTCTTATCTTTCTGCTTTTGCAGAAACGATCTTCGCCACCCTTTGATTCTTTGCATTCTGTTTTTTTGAGGAGGGCAAATTTTTCCCCGTTTAGATTTTTGGCGGCGCACCGAAGGGTAGAGGAAGTTACTGAACGAAAGGGACCAAGACATGGGAACGAAAAAATACGCTGGGGAAGGGATGTATATCAATGAGCACGGTAGCACGTTCTTAACTAGGCCGATGTCACGACTCAAACGGATCCTCCTGCGCATGCTCGGCCAGAAGCCGAAGGATAATCCGACTATGACCCGCGATTTCTACGCTGCGCTCACGAGTGAACAGAGTTATGTAATCCTTGGTGAAGAGCGTTACGGAATGTCCTCACGCATTGCGAGCATAAGGCCGAAACCAAATCCTCCGAAGCGAAGCGCTGCAAAGCTATAAAACGGGCTGTTTTTGTTTAGTTTCTAGTTCTGTCCTATTTTTATTTCTATTTCTATTCCAATCATCAAAAAAGCCGCCCTCAGTGATGAGAGCGGCTTTTATTTAATTGAACGGGAAATAAAACTCAGTGAGCGTAACCACGATCCAAATGAGGCATGGGATCAAGCGCGACGTTGTTCATATTCTGGTATTCGAAATGAACGTGGACGCCGTGAGCGTTGCCTGTCGCACCGACGTGAGCGATCTTTTCGCCCATCTCAACTTTTTCGCCTTTGGCGACGAAGACTTTGGAGCAGTGTGCATAAAGAGTCTTGAAGGTCTTGTGATTCACGACGACGGTCAAACCGTAACCGCGTTTCCTGCCGACGAATTCAACGACACCATCTTGTGCGGCAACGATTTCTTTGTCCGTCGTTGGAAAGATATCGAGGCCTTCATGGGCACGACCTGAACGTCGACCAAAATGGGAACGGATGAGACCATCTTTAAGGGGCAATTCGAGCTGGCGATACTGAGAGTAGAGCTCGGCTCTACGACCGGTCGCAGGAGCGTCCTCGTCATCTTGGGGCAAACCCTCTGGGCTTTCGACCAGTTTACCTCTTCCGCGCAAGTCAGCAGACTCTAGAGCCTTCTCACTAACAGGGATATAAATCAGTTGTCCGGGTTTTAGCTCTTCGAGTGAGCCGAGACGATTCATGCGTTGGATGCTGCGGGTTGCTACGGAGTACTGCTGGCCAACTTGTGCGAGAGTCTCGCCTTTCTGGACCTTGTATTCCAAAACTTTAAACTTGTTAAATTCCGCGCCCGGAGGAGCTGGCAGACGGTGGGCACAGCTAAAAACAGCTATGCTGCTTGCGTAGAGGGCAAGCGTTTTGAACTTGATCATCGTGACCACTTCCTTATCGAAGGTTTAGAGATGTATGCAGTGGCTAACTCTGGGGGTCCTTTGATTGACCCTTCAATCCACACGAACTGCAGCTCCTAACACCCATCTCCAAGAGACGAGGCGTAACAGCTTTCCAATCGGGTTTGCTTTTCAGCAAATCTTTTCAAGAAAACTTCTCGTTTGAACTGCCACCAGGGGTGACGAAAAAACATTCGAGTTGAAAGACTCTACCCCAAAATTCCCGTCACGCGAACCCTAAAAAGGCATTCGTCACTCGGGATTGCATGCGCCACATCTAATTATTATATATATTTTTAGTCGCTTAGGAACCCCCAGGACCCGGAAAAAATTGATCGATAGAAATTGATTTTATCCCTAAAACAAGAAAAAGCATGCCCTTTTGGAGCATGCTCTGCACTTTAACCAAGCCAAAATCACATAGGATTGAAGACGAAAGGATAGTTAACATCGACCTTTTGACCACCGCGAGGGGTGGGAAATTTCCAACGAACGATCTTTCCGGTCACACATCCTGCCATGTTCGAATCGTTGACTGTGTCCGAACCGATCGAGGTTGTTGTTACCGAACCGTTCGGCCCGATCACGAAGTTCACCTTAATCTTACCGTTGGCGTTCGGTGAACGCTGCAGGAGTTGTTCGTAACAGTGGCGAATCTGGTTGAGGTTCGCCCGGATAACAGCTTGAACTTCCTGCTGCGTAAGACCACCGCTGACGACTGGATCGCCTGGGGGAACTTCGACGGAAGCGCGGCCTGAATTGCCTGTCCCACCTTTTTTCCCGAAGCCATTGCCGAGACCGGCACCGCCAAGACCACCCGCTCCACCGGCACCGGAGGCTGAACCGCCCATGCCGCCACCGAAGTTGTTGGTCGCGCCACCGGCTCCGGATACACCGAGAGTTGCACCGCTACCCGGTCCACCGAGACCGGATGTTTTATTCGCCGAGCCCGATCCACCGCCAGCACCGCCAGCACTGTCTTTAAAGTCTGTTTTAATCGCGCCCGCTCCGGCTAATGCCGAGACTTTACCTGCGCTCATGCCGAGTTTCGAGAGGTTGATACCGGAAGCTTTGTTCGGAGCGCCGCCTTCGGCTCCGGCCATATCAACCTTGGTTTTACCTTCGCGCGCGCCGCCGCCTGTTGGGTTGGGCTTGCCACCCGCTAAAGGACCGCCACTGAGACCTTGCGCCTTGGATTTATCGACCTTGCCGGCATTCTTCATGTCGGGTTTATCAGCAAGCTTAGCCATACCTTCTTTCGCAGCAGCCTTTTCAGGCGTTGGCGCTTTAGGAGGCGTCGCAGGGGCTTGGACCGGCTTAGGAATCTCCACCGGCTTCGTTACCGCCACCGTTTGTTTTGGGGTCTCAACGGGCTTCGCCTTCTCTTCAGGCTTCACCGGAGCCGGAGGTTTGGGTGGCGGCTTGGGAGGTTCAACCGGAGGTGGTGGCTCTTTTTTTACTTCCGCCACAACCTGTTTTGGTTTCTCTGGCGGCTTTACTTCCTCTTTTTTCTCAGGTGTATTCACGATCGACCAGATGTCATCGTTATCCGCGGCTTTTGGATTCTTGCTCATGTAGATCGCAGGAATCGCGGCGCAATAGAGGAGCGCAGAAATAGCGAGAATGGCCATGAACAAAGGATCGCGGGCACTGTTCCTGGGCAGATCCAAAACCGGTGGCTTGATGAACATGAGGAAGTACTTGATCGCGCCGTGGGTGACGTGCGCGATATCGTTCTTGCTCATTTCGATCGATTTGTCGCCGGTCTCCTCGATCACGCGGCCACCCTTGCGGATGCGCGCGGTCATATCTGATTTAAGGTGAACGGTGTAGCCTTCTTTGGCAACCGAAGCAAGCTTGTAGCGCTTAATATCCTCTGTGCCGCCGGCAAGAAAATGCGCCTTGCTGGGGGTACCGATCGTCACGCGTTCATTGTTCTTAATCTTTGGGTGGAACATATCCACGTCCAAGATCGTATCATCCCAATAAGCTACGACTTCAAGAACGTTGCCACTTGGTTTTGCGTTACGCGGCGAGAATAATGGTTCTCCGTTATCGGATCCCCTATCCCCATCTCTTGGATCTGCGAGTACTGTAGACCTTGAATCTTCGCTCATCTCGTCTGCATGCTCCGCATCGTCGTCTTCGTCCGAGTAGGCGGCTCGAGTTGCTGGACTGACAACTGTGGCTTTGCCACGATGGGTTGTCATGTCTCCAACCTGAATCCTGTCGTTTTCTGCACGTTGAAACTGGGCTGCCCCAGCTGCGGCTTGTGCAAAAACCTCTACCAAAACGTTGCCGATGGTTATCTTATCGCCAATTTTTACGGGTGCTTCTACATCAACCTTCTGACCGTTCAAATACACTCCCGACTGGGAGCCAAGATCGGTAAGAATGTGAACGCCGTTTTCCAGCACTTCTATCATCGCGTGAATAGGTTCTATACCCGCCGCGCGAATCACGACTTCATTCGATAACAAGGAACCTATCATGAGTCGGTCGCGTACAGGGACTACCTGTCGCGACTGATTCGGAGGCGAATAGTGAATCTCGAGGTTCATTCACGTTCCTCTGTCATCAAGATCGAAATTAAAACGCTAATACAACTATTATTGCGTGTCAGGGCGTAAATGGGAAGCCTTCTTGGTAAATGATACAGAAATAGCTGAAGAGCAAGACATATGCTTTATGCTTTTCGGCTATAAAAAAAGACCCGCAAATCGCTGCGGGCCTTGGCATCTTTACTTTTCAGGAGGCGGAGCGGCTTTTTCACCGCTCGCGGGGGCTGCGGGTGCAGCGGGCGCCGCAGAAGTAGGGGCTGGTGCGGCGGCAGCGGCCTTCGCCTTAGCGGCGGCATTGGCTGCGGCGGCCTTCGCGGCCCCATCTTTTTGTTGCTGAACGTAGAGTTCTTTTTCGATTTTACCCAAAACCAGGAAAGTTTTTTCGTCGATCGAAGAAGGTCCGCCACCCGACTTTGCCACATGCTCAAGATCGGTACGCGCTTTCGCGAGATTACCGAGACCCTGATACTCGTTGAGGGCACAACTGAAGAGAGCCGGCTTATAATTTGGCTTTTTCTCAAGAATCGATTTACAGAGGCTGGCAGCTTCCGAAGCATTATCGCTCAGTCGCTCAACCTGCATCATACCCGTTTGAACGAACCAGTCCTGGTTCACACCTTGAAACATGGCTTTGGCTGTTTTCACATCGCCGTAACGCAGTGCCGTGAAAGCGATGTTCAATCGGGAAGGTTCGTAATCACTTTTGGCTTTCAAAGCGTCGTTCCAAAAAGCCACAGCTTCCGGCAGACGGTTATCGAGCAGAGCGATCATGCCCTGAGCGTTCAAAGCCGCGGCCTTGGTCTTCGGGTTTTTGGATTGAAGGAGTTTGCCGATCCAGTGTTCGGCCATCGGAATCTGCTTGGAGTGAATCGATGCCAAGGCCAGCTCGAGCATCGCGACTTCTGGCATATTCTTTTTGATGTTGTCTTTCATCTCGACAACCATCAGGCGTTTGGCCACCTGAAATACGGGGAGGACACCCTCACCCGCCAGACGCTTCGCAGCCATCAAGGCGATGAACTCCTTGCGATCCTTGGAAGTCGGATTTTTCAGTTTGCCGTCCAGATCATCCGCCATGCCCTTGGCCTTGGAGGAATTCACCGTGAAAGACGTCAAACCATTATTCGTCAGACTATAAGTGAAGGTCGAGAAGCCCGATGAGACGTAGGCCTCGTCGCCCTTATCGCCGTCTTTCTTGTCATCCTTGTCGTCATCGTCTTTCGAAGACGAGGAGGAATCCGCTTTGCCACCTTTTTTATCAGTCGTCGCACAGGATACGACGAGAAAGGCCAGGAGACTGACTTGCCAAAGAGATTTCATTATTTATCTCCTTTCAGGCTAGAGGTCATGCTGCCAGCCAATTCCGATCCCATAAAGTCAGGCGAGACCACATAGTCGTCGAACTGAAGCTTTTTGCCGGAGAGGCGGTTGACACCCGCCAGGACCCGGATGGACCAATCGTTATACACTTTGAATTGCGAGACCGTATCCTGAGCGGTTTTGTACCACTTCATAGCTTCCTGCTTGCGGCCGGCAATCTGAGGTGCCAGTTCTTTCATGACCTCCTCTTTGCTCGCGCCCTGAATTGCAGGTGGATTGGCCAGAATCTCAGCAAAATGTTCGTTCGCCAGACCGAGTTGGTAGAGAGCCGCAACACCCCAGTAAGGGTCTTTCGTGTTCACGACTTTACTCAGTTGTTGCTCAACTTGCTGCAGACCAACGCCTTTGTTTTCGATCGACTTCGCGAGGTTGTCGACAGTTCCACCGGCAAGGCCGAGTTTCATGAAGCGGGGTACCACACCTTCGACTTCTTTGTAAGCGAGTTCCCCTACGTAACGAACAGCTTCACCCGACACCGCCGAGGAGTTCTGATTGAAGATAGCGCGAATCTGTTGGGCCGCCTGAGCGGCTTCGCCTGAACCCGAACGGTAGATGCGGTAGTAAGCCACGATCTGCTGATTCGGATTGAGTTTAAACTTGTTCAGGTATTGCGTCTTGATGATCGTCACGAGTTGCTCGGTGCGTTTTGCGCGTTCGGCCCCTTCGATCAGTTCTTCCGTAAAGCCCTGAGCGCCCGCTGGTTCTTTCGCTGCATAAGCATTGCAGGCCGAGAGTGCCTTCGCTGTGTTCAAAGCAATCTGAAGTTCGCAAGCAGTGGCCAAAGCCGGACCCGCTTCCTTCTCTTTCGGATATTTATTCGCAAATACGGTGTAGTACTCAGAGGCTTTTTCGTATTCCAGTTGTTTTTCGTAAATCTGCCCGACCTGAAGCAAAGAATCCTTGGCCTGCGGCTTGTCGGGGAACTTGGTCACGATCACGAGGTAAGCTGTGATCGCCTGCGAGATCGCTCCGGCTTTCAGATAATCGACCGCAGCGTTATACCAAAGTTTATCGACATCCGGATCGGTTGGGTATTTACGCGCCTGCGCTTCGGACCGTTGACCGCGTTTGAACACATCGCTTTCCTTGGCAATGTCTTCTTTCTCAGCGCCCCGTTGAATGTTGCGCAAATCCTGGCCGACTTTGCCGTTTCGGTACTCAGGTACTTTCAGGAGAAAGCTGGCCGTTGTCAGGAGCGCCTGACGATCGTTCTTAACGATCGGAATCAAAGAATCGACTGCGTTCTGGCCTTCCTTGGCACTTGAATACTTCACAGCCACATTCTTAAGGTACTTGATGGCGTTCTCTTTTTGAGCCGAGTGATAGAACACATCGGTGACACCGATGTCACAACTCTTCACGCGCTCTTTGTCTTCCGGATACCATTCCACGTATTTGCTACAGGCCTTGGCATAGTTGCGGGCTCGCACCGAGATGGGTTTGGGTTTGGTGAAGTCAGGCTTTTCCTTTTTAAGAACTTTGAATTCAGGTTCGAAGTCTTTAACAAAAGCGTTCACCATGTTGACGGACGTTTCTTTGTGAATGTTCTCACCTTTGTCAGCCTTACCGATGTATTTGATCGCGTTGGCTTTGCCCAGACTGGCGATCTCGAGATAGTAACGTCCCGCAGATTTGTAATCCTTCATGTAGTACTCGATATCAGCCACGTAGTACTTGATGGCCGTGACTTCGCGTGCTTTCGGGAAGTACTTGATAAAGAGGAGATAACCCTTCTTCGCCTCGAGGTTGCCCTCGCGGTTGTCATCTTTGATTGCGTTTTGGTGGGTCAGGGTCGAGTAGTAGATCATTTGATCTTTGATTTCATTTTGAGTCTCGAGAACGAGTTTCGGATCGTTCGCTTTGGCCCAGGCCGAGGTAGCGCCGTATTGCAAGGCATAACGCTCAAGTTCAACCCACACCTTAGGCATTGTGCCCAAGGCTGCGTAGAGACTAATGACTTCTTTTTGTGCGTTCGCGCCTTCCGGATCGTTTGGCACCAAACTCTGGAAGCGTTTGAGAACCGAGATCGCCTGAGCATAAGCGCCCTGATCCGAGAGGATCTGAGCGAGAAGGGTCAGGAAGGGACCGATGTACTGAACGCCACCGTTCGCACGGTAGTAAGCGATCGCTTCGTCGATCATTTTCAATTCCGCAAAGGCATAAACCATGTCGCGGAGAGCTTCTTCACGTAAGTTTGCGTCCTGGCCTGAGCTACCCTTGGCGAGCAGAACGAGTTGTTTCCAGTAGGTCAAACTCCCTTTGTAATCGCTCAAGTTGTAGGAACACCAGCCGAGTTTGAACATCGACCAGAGGTAGCGTTTCGACCTTTTGTATTTCAAAGCTTTGCTAAAGTTGCCTTTGGCGCTCGAAAAGTCGTTACGGTCAAAGTAGAAGTCTCCGAGCGACGCGTAAGCATCACCGGCGATCGCTGAGTTGGGATACTGCTGAATCAACTGTGTGAAGATACGGGCCGAATCCTTTTCCTTGCCAAGGTATTGGAGAGCGACGGCCTTGTTATAAGTGATCTGATCCGCGTTTTCACTGCGGGGGTACTCGGTGAGGATCTCAGACGTCTGACTGATGACCTTTTTCCAGTGACCCATGGATTTGGCCGTTGAAAGGCGTGGCTCAGCGCCTTTCTTACCGACACCTTGCCAGGCTTTCCAACGCTTATCGAAATCCCGTTCCTCTTCGGAACGAACGTAGGTGGCTTGTTCCATATGAAGGTTCAAAATACGCTCGAGTATCTGGAGGCGCTGCGGCGACTTGGGTGGCAGGCTCTTCGCAGTTTTCTCGAGATAGGAAGTTGTTTTATCAATACCGGTGATCAGCTTTTTTTCGACTTGCATCGCAAAGACAGCTGAACGGCGGAGTTGAGGCGGCTTCTTCGCATCCACACCGCTTTTCTCGCGTTTACGCTCCTCAACTTTCAAAACCGAACGCTTTTGCTCCTGCGCCTTTAGGGCGACAGGACTTAAGCCAAGTCCCAGCAACAACAATGTGACGAGCAGAAAGCGCATAGAAATCCCTTATCAAACACTATTATTCTGAAGGTCCGGATTTTTCTTTATCAGCATCTTTCTGAGAAACGCACTTGCTTGGCATGTTGTAGACATAGAAGCCAAGTTCGTCTTCCCAGTATTCGCCTTCAAAAGGCCAGAACTCCAAGGTTTGGTTAATATTCATCGACTGAAGACCACCGATAAACTGAGCTTTCTTATCGGCATCCGAAATACTAATGAGGGCCCGAAGGTTGGCGAGTTTACCAAGCTGCATCTCGGCCACGATCAACTTGGTCTGGTTGGACAGATCGAGGAGCTGTGTGTAGTAAGTGCTGCCTTCTTTATAAACACGTTGGCCGGCATCGAGAATCGCAGCTGATTTTTTGGATTCAAGGAAACCGGTGATATCCTCTAACAGAGCCCCACCCTTCCAGCTCGCGCCTTTGGACTTCAAAGTATTCAATTCGCGATCCGTAAAGCGAATGGTATCCATCGCTTCTTTGAAGGCGTCGACCTGAGACAGTTTCTTCACGATCTCTTCAGCTTTGCGGTAGCTCGTCAATGATCCTGTACGGTAGTCATAGATAAACTTGAAGAAGCCTTTGGGATCGCCTTTGTAGCGGTTCATCATCCCACGCACATCACCAAAGACCGGCTGGTAGCGATCTTTGAAGCGTTTCATCGACTCTTTCACCTGATCGAAGCGGCACATTCTGAGGAATGTGATCGCCTGAAGGATATACGCCTCGGGATAGAAACGATTCTCAAAGAAGGGCGAGTGAATCGTATGGATGTTCCCGAGAGTGTTATTGAACTTCTCAATAAAGAAGAACGCCCATGAGGATTCCCAGATAGCGTCGAGCCAGTTTTCTGAATCGCGTGGAATTTGGCCATAGTAGGAGATCGCCTCAGTGAAGCGTTTGATCTCGTAGTTGACCCGCGCGATGTTCATAAGAGACATCTCTTGCAGCTCTTTGTACTCAGGACGCTCCCGAGTACCGGCCAGTACTTTTTCGAAAAGAGCGATCGCCCGTGAGTGGCGACCCTGAAGGTTGGCGATTACGCCCTGATGAAACAAAGCGCCCAACTGGTAGGGACTACCGGCAGGCACCATTTCAAAATGTTTGTCCGCTGTCTCAAGGGCCTTGTCACTGAAAGCTTCTACGCCTTTGTAGTAGAAATAGAAGCCGCGTGCGGGACCGGGAACGTCGGAGAGCCTGATCTCGGTCTTGAAGAGCTGCACGATGTGCGATTGACCGAGACTGATCCGGCTGTTGATCTTGCCCAATTCTTCGAGCGCCGAGCGGAAAAACGGGTTATCGGCTACCCGACCCCGTCTGACGATCACGCTGTAGTACTTGGAAGCCGAATAAGCGAGGTTCATCTTCTCAAGGGATTGGGCGAGGCCCCATTCCGCCTTGCGTTTCTCAACCTTGTTGGCGCCTTTTTCATAGACTTCAAAGAAGGCTTCAGCGGCCTTCGGATAATTCTTCTTGGTGTAGAGAGCCTTCGCCTGCTTGTAATCAGCAAAAAGCGACTGGCTCCCCAGCATAGACCAAGCAAGAAGGAGAATTGTTGCTGCGAATCGCGATTTCCTAGCCATATGCCCTCGAAGAACTAAAAGAATCGTGAGATACCAAGGAGGATAGTAATGACATCATGGGGTGCACCGCTGGCAAATTGCGTGCCCGAAGCCTGCGCTTTGATCGGGCTACATTCTGCATCGATTTCATTGTATAGAAACCGGTGAAACTTGATCTCAAAACGATACGACGTGGTGCGATTGATAAAATAACGTTGGCCGCCACCCACCATAAAGGTCGGATAGCCTTTCACCGCGTTGGCAGGAAGCGCCTCGGCATCGGTGCCGGTTGGGGCTTCGCAAAAGTCGTCGTACTTCCAGGCGATACCGGTTTGACCCAAACCTGCGGTCAGATAGGTATCGAAATAGATCAAACGCCCCGAAGGAAGCTGCCATTTCCCGTAAATCGGGGTGTATTGAATGGCCAGTTCCATTTGGTATTGCGTTCGGAAAATTTGGGTTTTGATGTCGAATTCATCAAAGAGGATACGCTTGTCTTCGCGATCGACATTAAGTCCATAGGACAATTGACCTTCCAGCGCCCACTCTTCATTAAGGTGGAACGTGGCGATGCCGGTCGCCATGAAGGTGTAGATGAAGCTCTCGTTCATGATGGCATTGAACGCCGCCCCAAGCTCGAATCGCTTCGATTTATTGAAATACCGAGGTCGAATCACTCGAATCTCAGTATTCTTGAATCGCTCGGCTTCTGCTGAAGGAACTGCGTCCTCGGCAAAGACCGGCCGGGTCATCACAGCGGTTTCTAGAAACGCAAAGGCCAGGAGAGCAATCAAGCTACCCCTGCCCGTATCCCGGACGACTTTTGAGAACTTACCGCATTTAGGCAGAAGGGCCTTCATGTTTGCCTTTCCTCGGGTCTAGATCGACTCTTTAGCCACCAAGAGCTTAAAGGTGATGAAATTCGCCTGCTGGCCTGAGAGCATAATTCTTTTCAGAAGCTGAAAGTCGTGCTTCTTGTCCATCTCGATCGTGATCTCGCCAGGTTTGGCTTTTTTCTCTCCGTTGGCACTTTCACCGCGGAAATCGGCCAACACCTTGGCGTTGGCATCATCGATTTCTTTGAGCGCGGTGTAAACGGGCATGATAGCCCCCTGCGCAAGATCGCCCGCAGGGACCTTACCGTTTTCCAGAGTGACGATTTTCTTGTTGTTCACAAAAATCTCGTTTCTGTTGACGATGATGGCGGGCACTTCGTCCATCGTCACCATGGTCACCGAATCCGGCAACTCAAGGTTCTGATCGACGTCGTGATTGGTCGGATCTGTCGAGTAACTCATCAGTAGGAATGTTACCAAGATACTGAAGATATCGAGCATGGGCATGAGGTTGAGCGATAACGTCTCGCCTGAATCACCACCTGCTGAAGCCATAAGCCATCTCCTTTATCTTAAAGAATAACACTACCGATAATTACTTTTTCGAAGATGAAGTTTTGGTTGCCCTTCTTCTCTTCTTGACCCGGGATAGCCAACGGTGGTTCCTTCTCTTTCAAGGTCTTGACGTTGTCGATGACCTTGATCAACTGCTCGTACTTCACCGTGTTGTCCGCATAAACCGTAACTTTGTCATTCTCAGGCACTTTAACTCGCAGATCGATCATTTCCTGATGGAATTTCGCGATGTCTGCGGGCTCGTAGGTGAATGTCTTCTCGTTCTTCTCTTCCGGCGCTGCGGTCCAGAGGGAAGTCACTTTCACCTGAGCGTCTTCCAGATCAATCCGAATCGAATAGGATCGCTTCGGTGGATCTTTCACGTCAGGAGAGTTCGAAAGGAAGGGTATTTGGACTTCCAAAATCCCCAGCCCCAAGAACGATGCTGACACCAGGAGAAAGATATTTAGCATAGAGAAGACATCGATAAATGGCATAACATTGAGTTCCGGGGTCTCAGGACCCGCGCCACTATTCTGACCCCGTCTTTTTTTATGCGATGACACTATCGACTCCTAAGCTTTAGGCTTTTTTGGTGCCTTTGAGCTTCATTTTACGTGTATAAAGCAAGTCAACCAGCTTCGCTGCGTTTTTGTTGACATCATCAACGATGATTTTTTGCTTCGCGGAAAGAACACCGTAGCAGAAGAGGCAGAAGAGAGCTGTGGAGAGACCAAATGAGGTCGCGTTCAAAGCTTCTGAGATACCTTCAGCGAGAAGAGTTTGCTTCTGAGCACCTGTGGCCTTGGCAACCGCTGCGAAGGAGCGCATCAGACCGAAGATAGTACCGAGGAGACCGAGAAGAGTTGCGACGTTCGCGGTTGTAGCCAGGAACGAAACAGTCTTGTTGATCTTAGGAACCACTGTGAGAACCGCTTGATCAACTGCATTCGAAATCTCTTGAGTCGAATCGTTGGAGCGCTTCAGGCCCTCTGCCAAAACATAAGGCAAAAGCTTGGGGCGAGCTTTCTTGCAGAGACGGATCGCGTTTTCAATCGAGTTATTCATGACCATTTTTTGAACCATGGCCATGAATCCGTCCGAATTCACGAGATCGAACTCCATCCACAGGCGGTACGATCTTTCGATAATCAATGCCAATGAGATGACGAGTGTTGCAAGAATCGAAAACATGACCGGATATCCACCCGACTCAAAATAGTGATGTAGAGCCTCCATATCCTAACCCGACCTCCATGATAGGTTTCCAGCTTGAGAACCCAAGCGCCGCGAAGAAAGCAGAAATAGCTTTTTTGGCTTTACTAAAATTCTACGAACCATAGGCCTATACTGTCAACTACCCCTTTGATCTTTCCTTCAATCTGGCTGGATTTGGTAGGCAGTTTCGTTTATAGTGAAAGAACTAAGTCAGGAAAAAACGACTGTTATTGGCTTTGTTCAGAATACGAAGATCATCGCTCCTATAAGTTGTTCCAGCACCTTAGACTCACTGGGATGGGTATGACAGCGACTGCACTATTTGCCGACAGTGGTGGTTACAAGCCGCTACCGACCATTGAAGCTCTACGGGTCGTGGCGTCCGGTCATCAGCTAGAATCCGTGACGGACTCGCGCGCTGCTGTCCTCATTCTCAAACAACGTTCGGAAATCGATCTGCTCGTTTCGAATGCACCCGACTTCGAACTCTTCACTCAGTTCCGTGCGCTGCATCCCAAAGGTGAGAGTATTCTCGTCACGGATCTCGCAATGAAGAACTACTCGGCGCTCCTGCAAGGGCAGGAAGCCAATCTCATCGATCATATTATAGTAAACAAAGGCCGCGAAAACTGGACTGTCAATCAGTTGAGGGTCACGCTGGCAAAGATCCGGACCAAAGATATCTTTGGCATCGACAAGTATCTTGCGCCCCACACGCCGATTCACAAGGAAGTCATTCGTTCGTCGGCCGAGCGTGAAGGCCTCAATCTCAAAGTCCAGAGATTTGCTGAAGCCTGTCACCTCGGGCAACACATCAGTCGCGTAGCCTTTGGGATCACTGAAGAACTTCTTATGAACGCAATATATGATGCGCCGGCAGCCGCTGGCATCGCCCGCTTTCAAAACATCGATCAGATGAATTCGATCGTGCTGCAGCCCGAAGAGTACGGTGAGCTGAGTTACGCCTGCGATGGTCAAATCCTTGCCATCTCCAGCTCCGATCCTTTCGGAACTTTGAAAAAGACGACCCTGCTCACCTATCTGAAGAAAGTCTTGAGGCGCGAAGATGGTGAGGGCCTGATCGATGACAAGAAAAGCGGCGCTGGCCTTGGCCTCTTTAAAATCCTTTATTCGAGCCACGGCATCGTCTGCAATGTGTCCCTCGGCAAACGCACCGAGATTATGGCATTGATCGATATCAATGACCCGCTTCGTGACTTCGCCACCCTCGCCCGTTCGATCCACTACTTTTCCAACTAAAAATTCTCCGACAATTCATAAAATTGGGCCAGCTTGGCGAGGACACTCGCCAGGGCGCATTTTTCGCGGCCTTTTTTGCCCAAACAGTCTGGATGCACGCTTGCGAAGATCTTGATAAGATCCTAGACTTCCCCATCGCATTTGATCCCATGTGGAGGTAGAGGCACTCATGAAAAAAATTAAAGTAAAAAACCCTGTAGTCGAACTCGACGGTGATGAGATGACCCGCATCATCTGGCAGAAAATCAAAGACAAACTGATTTTCCCCTTCCTCGATGCCGACATTAAATACTATGACCTTTCCATTCAAAACCGCGACGCGACTGACGACAAAGTCACGACAGATGCGGCCGAAGCTATTATCAAGTACGATATCGGCATCAAGTGCGCGACCATTACGCCAGATGAAGAACGTGTAAAAGAATTCGGTCTGAAGAAGATGTGGAAGAGCCCGAACGGCACGATCCGCAACATCCTCGGCGGCACCGTCTTCCGTGAGCCGATCATCTGTACCAACGTTCCCCGCCTTGTGCCGAACTGGAAACGACCTATCGTTGTCGGTCGTCATGCGCACGCCGATCAGTACAAGGCTACTGATATTGATGTGCCAAAAGCGGGCAAACTCAACATGGTCTTCAAGCCTGCCGATGGCGGTCCTGAGCAGACCTGGGAAATTTTCGACTTCAAAAGCGCCGGTATCGGTATGGGCATGTACAACACCAACGATTCGATCGAAGGTTTTGCCCGTTCCTGTTTCCAATATGGTCTCCAAAAGAACTTCCCCGTCTACCTTTCAACCAAAAACACGATCCTCAAGGTCTACGATGGTCGCTTCAAAGACACATTCCAAAGAATCTACGAAGCTGAGTTCAAATCTCAGTTCGAAAAAGCCGACCTGACTTACGAACACCGTTTGATAGATGACATGGTCGCCCAAGTTCTGAAATGGGATGGCGGTATCGTTTGGGCTTGTAAGAACTACGACGGAGACGTCCAGTCCGATACTGTTGCTCAAGGTTTTGGTAGTCTTGGCATGATGGCCTCTGTCCTCTTGTGTCCAAACGGCCGCACGATGGAAACAGAAGCCGCTCACGGAACCGTGACTCGTCACTACCGCGAACACCAAAAAGGCAAAACCACGAGTACCAACCCAATCGCGAGCATCTTCGCGTGGACTCAGGGTTTCGCACACCGCGGTAAACTTGATAATCAACCTGAACTCACTCATTGGGCCGAGACTCTGGAAAAAGTGTGCGTCGAGACCATCGAAGCCGGCTTTATGACCAAAGATCTTGCCATCAACATCCACGGCAACAATCTGCCGGCCGGAAGTTTCTTAAGCACCGATGAGTTCTTGGACAAGCTAGCTGAAAGATTCACTAAAAAACTTGGTTGATCCAGGGCAAGGGCTTCCCTCCTGGGACGCCTTTTTTCTCTTTGCCGTTCAAAAAATTTGAGTCGTTATGCGGAAAAGATTCAGCTCAACTCGACCTTCGTAACGACTCAGGACCTACCAAATATTTACGTCCCGCGTACAGCGGATTTCGATTTAATTGATCCCTCGTTTAACTCCAAACTCTTTAAGAATCGCGAGACCTGAGCTGGTTCCGATGCGGCTTGCACCTGCTTCAATCATAGCGAGGGTCGATTCGAGATTGCGAATACCCCCTGACGCCTTGACCTGCATCCCGCCCTTGCACTGAGATTTCATCAAACGCACAGCCTCCACGGTGGCTCCGCTCGCAGCAAATCCAGTGGACGTCTTTATCCAATCGAATGAAGCGCTGCTCGCCAGCGACGAAAGCTTGATGATCTGTTCATCCGTCAGGCGACAGGTCTCTAGGATGAGCTTGAGGGTGACCTCTGGTAATACGTGTCGAAAACTCGAAAGTTCTTCCGCAATATTTTTCCAATTCTCGTCCATGACCCAAGCGTGATTCACCACAATATCGAGTTCCACCGCCCCAGATTCCGCCGCCTTTTCGGCCTCATAGAGCTTGATCGTCGACAGACCGAGCGGAAACCCAATGACTGTGCATAGCCTTATATCAGGGAATTGCGGCGCCATCTCCTTTACCCAAAAAGGATGAATGCAGGCCGAGGCAAAGTCCTCGCGCTGCACCTCTTCACAAAGTCGGACAATATCCTGCCTCGGCGTTTCAACAGCAAGAACGGTGTGATCGATCATTGAGGCCAAATTTTTTCGTGTAAGATCCCGATCCATGGCGGATCCTTTCATAAGAAATGCGGTCCCAGTATCATAAGGGCCACACCAAGTACGGCCCCAAACGTTAAAAGCAAAAGCTTCACACTCAACTTTTCACCCAACATAAAATGAGCGACAGGCAAGATCCAAATCGGAGTCGTCGAACTCAAAGCCGTCGCCACACCCGCCTTCGAATATTTAGCCCCTGTACTCATAAGCACCAAACCCAGAAAGGTCCCGATGAAGGCGGCCGCAGAGAGGAAAAACACACGACTTCTGGGAATGACGACCGCCTTCAGTTCCCCAAGATCCCGTCGAATGAAGCTTGCGTAGAGGAGAAGAGCAAGAATAGACGGGGAAATACGCAGGAAGGTCCCGGCCCAGACATCGACGCCCTGCAGTGACCAGCGTAGACTCGTCATCGCAAAAGCCTGACAGAGAGCCGCGCCGAGGGCTGAAAGAATTCCCAGGGATGTCAATGGCAGATGATCCGATCCCGAACGGGCTTTTAGAATGAGAGCTAGAAAAACCACAGTGAGAATAAGTCCAAGCCATTCCCAGAGGACCAAAACTTCGCCAAAGAAAACCCAGGCCATCAAAGCCGCGAAGGGGGGCGCAAGACACTGGAAGACAGAGGTTCTTTGCACACCCATCGACTTCAGCGAAACAAAGAGCAAGGTATCGCCAAGCGCAAGTCCTACCAGTCCGGATGATGCAAGGACAAGATAGGTTCGCGTGTCGCCAGGCCATTGCCACCGCGCGAAGAGCGACACAACCCCAAGGCAGACCAAGGCCAGACAGTTTTTGAAAAGATTGAGATGGCGAGGACTCACGCCCTGACCAAATCTTGTGTACATCGACATCGATACAGCCCAAATCATCGCTGCTAGGAGTGCCGCTGACTCCCCTAGCAAAGGCCACTGCTCCATCCCTTTTCCCCTCATCTGCCTAAACGAACTTAACAACCGGAGCTCTGGGGGGATAGCGCTCAAAACTGAACTCATGCTTCCAAAATAAGCAATTAAAGACCTCTCCAAGCCCCCAAGACCGCTGGTTTTTTCGTTTCGATTTATCTGAGCGCCAAAAAAAGCCGCAGAGTTCTCAGAAGGTTTGGAGGACACATGATTTGGTCTGCAGTACCCCATCGAAGAGCTTAGAAATGGATCAATCGCTCTCTCAAGGAGCGTATTTGATATTCGGGTTGACTATGCCTAAATCCGCGCAACACTATCTGCCCTTAGACTTGCAAGATTCCGCTACTATTTTTTAGAGAAAAAAACGCCCGCCTCGATCTGTCGACCTTGGCCTTTTGCGATGAGCAAGAGGCCTATTTTTTACGAGAAAAAGCTTAGGCCTCAGGAGACTTAGGGGCTTGAGCTGAAGTTTAAGGTGTTTGTCCGAGAAACTCGAGCCGGAGCGCAGCATAAATAGCCAATCATTGGGTTGAAGACATAAGAGCTGCCAAAGCATGACTGACCTCTTGGGTGAGTTAACCTCTAGAAGATGCGTGGGGAAACAGGATACAAGTCACGTCGGGTCTTTCGGCAAAAGCCTAAAGAAATCTATTTTAAGACCTGAAATTGAAGGCTTAAGACTTGCATTTTCAGCTCAAAAAAAAGCTGAGTCATCCCAACGGGACGACTCAGCCGAAACCAAACATGAAAGGAGTATCTTGCGATATCAAGTCGGAACTTGATGAGGCTCTAGAGCCCCACCTGAAAGAATAC
The DNA here is from genome assembly GCA_014377445.1 of Oligoflexus sp. GTDB lineage: Bacteria > Bdellovibrionota_B > Oligoflexia > Oligoflexales > Oligoflexaceae > Oligoflexus. The sequence continues at coordinate 63,560 of JACMPP010000018.1, read as the reverse complement.
GTTCGTAGTAAGATTCTAGGAAATCGATAAACGCACTCAAGATCTCAGTCTTGCTGCGAGCACCAACCTTGTTGTTGATGTTTTTTACATGGATTCGCACAGTGTTCTGGCTAATGCCTAGCTTTTGAGAGATATCCTCAGCGTTTACAACGCGATCTATCATCAATCTCAAAACGTCTTGCTCACGCGGCGAAAGATTATACTTTTTGCTGAACGCGGCTATGGGCACTTTGACATCTGGCTTCATATTTCCCATCTTTCTTCTCAACAAAGATAACTCAAACGAACTAACAAACTAATTCTTACGTTTTCGTAATGTTCATTATAACTACCTGTGCTTATTGATCAAGTCAATACCAAAACCTGACCCAGCGATTTATAGCACTTGGAAATTACGATAATTCGAGATAGCAGAAAGCCACTTTGGCTTATATCCTATGGTAAAAAGACGAGGCGAGACAGGGAGATACCTCTCTTAATAGAGACAGGCCTCAGAATAAAGCGGAATCGTAGTTCGTATCAAAAATATTTTATGTCTCTGCGATACAAATTACGAAATGCGTCACATCTACCTCTTTTCATCCTCACTTGGCTTTGGACGATATCTCTCGCTCTTTCTTCCGCACCCCTTGTCGGTAGTTCAAAAAAAGCGGCACTAGAGCAATTGGTGAAAAGATCAGTTTTAGGCAGTCATTTTAGTTGACTCAATTTTCAATGTTTACGTCGCGAAAATTTTATCGCTCGTTTTGACTTAATCCTTTCGTTTCGTCGCCGATACCAAGAAAGTGGTTCAAATCGATGTGTAGGTTAGGGACATGAAAATTTTCTCACGTTTACTTCTTTGCTTTCTAAGCTTTTGGCTGGCATCAAGTCCGCTCCTAGCAGGTCCATTGGACCAAGCCAAAGAAGCTTTCACTGCCGGTGACTTTAAGAAAGCTGGCAAGCTTGCAGGTAAAGCAGCTAAAAAAGCCAAAAGCCCAAGCGACAAAGCTGAAGCTTATGCATTGGCTGGTGCAGCAACTGTTAAGATGGGCAAGGCTGGCAAAGGCAAATCAAAGTTTATTAAAGCTTTAAAGCTTGATCCTAACGTCACGCTGCCTGCGGAAGCTTCGGGTGACAAAAAAGTCAAAAAGGCGTTTGCAGCGGCCCAGAAGAAAGCCGGCACATCTGTCTCCGATGGTGGATCGGGCAAAGGCTCCGATAAACTCACGAAAACAGCGAGCAAAGGCGATAAGTCTGCTAGCAATCTTAAAAACTATATTCCTTTTGGTTTGAACAGCTTCATGCAGGGCAAGACTCTGACAGCTATCGCCTTCGGTGGCGCTCAGGTCGGTGGACTTCTCCTCTTCCTCAACCGCAAACAAGCGGCTGGGGATGCGAATAAAGACGCCAAGGCTGTGATCGCGGATGCTGAAGCCAACAGCGCCACACGAACCGAAACGTTCCTGAAGTTCCTAGATGACAATGACGCCTTCGTCAAGAAAGCCAACAGCGAAGCATACATGGCTCTTTTGATTACGATGGCCGGTTACGGACTCAGCGTGGTCGATGCTCTCTTCGATCCGCTGGGAACCAACAGGACCGCTGCCTTGGAATCAAAATCGGAAAATGCTTATGCAAACCTTGGTACGCAAAGTCAGGACCGTGGGCTCGACAAGTCTTGGAAATTCGACCTGCAGGTCATGCCAAACCGCGAACCGGGCCTTCTCCTCTCGATGAAACAAACGTTCTAAGAAACTTGATATCAAAAGGGCCGGAGTTTTGACTCCGGCCCTTCTTCGTTCCCACTACTTACTCCTCACAACTTACTAATTCAAAGACCAGTCCACAACCTTCCAACCCTTCCGCGCAGCATGCGTCCTGAGCTTGGGATCGGGATTGACGACCACAGGAAATCCGACCTCCTCCAGCATGGGCACATCGGAATATGAGTCGCTATAGAAATAAGAGGCGGAAAGGTCCACTGCGTTTTCAGCGGCCCATTCCTTCGCATACACGACTTTGCCTTCGCCATAACACAAAGGCGAATTCACCTCACCCTTGAGCTTCCCATCTTCAACCAGAAAGCGATTGGCAAGCCAGGCGTCAAATCCCCACCTAGAGCTGGCTATTTTGGCCTGGAAGCTCGTACTTGTCGTCAGGAGCACCAAGGGATGCCCCAGGCCTTTGTGATGACTGAGGGCCTTCTCTGCGCCTGGCTGTAACCGCGATCTTATCTTCGCATCGAAGAACTCGAGCGTGCGTGCCTCAACCCATTCCTCCGTCTGTCCCTGATAATGCTTAACCGCATTATTATAAGCCGATTCCATATCGAGAATGTTGAAGTGATAAAGCAAACTATTTTTCAGAACACCCAAAAACTGGAAGTTGGATATGCGCTTGGCCTTCCGCTCGAACTGGGCAAAAAGTACCGCACTGTTCACGTCGATCAAGGTCCGATCCAGGTCAAAGAAAGCCGCGCCTCGCTTATGCGTCATAGTCTCTCCGTAAAAAACCTTGGTTCCAAAGATGCAGCATGCATTCCGCAAAGCCTGCTGTCTGTTCGAAGCGCAATAGCTCACGGGTGGGAATATATTCCTTTGCGCAAAGAATTTGAACGAGTTTAAGGAGCTCTTCCGATAAAACCAAAGTTTCACCTTCGGCCGCTAAGTAAACTTGTCGATCCAAAACGTGATAAGCAAAACGCCCACCTTCCACTTTAAGAAGAGCTTTCTCGGTCCGAAGAAGTTGAAGAAAACCGGCATAGTCGAGTGGCGCGTCGTTCGCTTCATGAAAGTTCCGCGGCTCGGTTAGGAAGGCTCCTATCCATCGGCGAAAGATCTGTTCGTCCTTAAGGCTTTCAATCATGAACTTTCGCAGACTCTCGATATCCTGGTCACGGATAAGTCCCGGATCGTTCAGCGTACTGTTGATTGGGGCCAGCTCATTCACAGGATCTCGATAAAAACTATCAGGGTTTTCGGATTGCATCAGGAATTGACTGTAAGAAACGAGAAGCTCGTTTTGCGTGGGGGCACGAAATCCGACGGAATAGGTTACGCACTCGCCTTGGGCCACACCGTGATGGGCGATGAGCGGCGGAAGATAAAGCATATCGCCGGGCTCAAGGACAAAGTCATGATCGGCTTTAAATTCTTTCAGGATCTTCATATCAAGGCCATCGATAAAACCGGGCTCATCGAGAGCATGCTCACCGAATTGCCAACGCCTCCTGCCGATCGCCTGAATGAGAAAGACATCGTAGTTATCTGTATGGGGGCCCACACTGCCTTGGTCGGCCGCGTAGGAAATCATGATGTCATCGAGGCGCCAGTTGGGAATGAACTGAAAGGACTCGCGAATGGCCGAGACTTCTGGAATCAGACGGTCGACAGCCTGGACCAGCAAAGTCCAGTGAGTCTTGGGCAGCGTCTCAAATACGCTTTCGGCGAATGGCCCTTGCTGCGTATGCCAGGGACGAAGACCTTTTTCGATGACCAGACGAGAATCAATTGCATCCTGGCAGGCCAGCCCAGCGAGGGAATCAGGATCGATGGCGTCAATACCGCCAGGAAACGCCGCCCGGATCAAGAGCGGCCTTTTTTGCCAGTATTCGGCAAGAAACTTTTCTTCAAACGGCCCAAGCACAGTTTTTTTAAGCATTTCCATAGGCTCCCCGGAATTCAAGGGAGCATCGCACAGATGGCAAAAAGCTTCAATTGACCTTCCGTTTGTAACGAAAGCCTAATGAGTTCAGGGCGGAATACTTGTTTTCAACAGCGGTCAATTTATTTCTACTTAATAGAGAAAACTTAATTAACTGGCTAGATAGTCAAATAAAGGTTGAAACCTTTCCCATCAAGCTGTGCACAAGACGAGGATGACGCAATGACTACAAAAACTCTAAAGACCCTTGCTGTCGCAATTAGCTCACTCAGCCTATCCGCCACCCTTCTGGTTGGTTGCGGAAGTTCTACAGAACAAAACAGTGAATCTTCTATATATGGCGGGTCCAAGACCACGGCTGGAACCTGGCAAAACGTGGTGTCGCTGACACAAAGCGATATGGGCATCTTCTGCACAGGAACTGCGATTACACCGACTGTTGTTGTTACAGCGGCTCACTGTGTTGAAGCCATTGAATATCTGGCTGCCGTCCAAGTGTATGTCGGCTCTGGCGTCTCGGGCGGCGCTTACCTTGGTCAGTATACGATCAAAAAAGCCAATGCAAATCCCGCTTATGCTGGCTATGACTACGATGTTTCTTATGTTGTCCTGACGAAGCCATTGACACTTCCTGCTTCGGCTTACATCCCGGTTGCCACGAGCAATGCGGAAATCGATGAACTTACAAAAGTCGGCAAATTATTACGGGTCATCGGTTTTGGTGAACGCAACAACGGTGATGTTGGTGTCAAATTTCAAGTCGATGCGCCTGTCACAGGACTCAACAAAAATGAAATCACAGCCGGCGGCAGTGGCAAAGATTCTTGCCAGGGTGATAGCGGAGGACCGGCCTTTGCGCAACTTGCCAACGGACAATGGCGCCAACTCGGTGTTGTTTCGCGCGGCGGCAGTTGCGGTCAAGGCGGAGTCTACGGACTGCTCGCCGTCAGCATCTGCTGGGTGCAAAAAGATTCGGGCGTAAATCTCGGCCTTGCTGCCGGAACCTGCCCGGCATCGGCTTCTGCTCAGTCCAGGGTTGCGAAAAACTAAGATCTCAAGATCCTATGAGAAATGAAATAAAGCCCAAGACCGTAAAGTCTTGGGCTTCCCTTTTTTATTGATGGTAATATTCATCAGTTGTTGCAAGAACTTATACAGGATATCTTGGTTTTTCACGGGCTCTGCCGATGACCACCCCGTGGAGGTTGTCTATGAAGCGTTTATTCTTAGCATCGTGTTTGGGCCTCTTTGCCTGTGGCGAAGAAGGAGGCGGTCCTGCCGTTCCCGAAGCTCTGACGCCCGTCCCCTCGGCCGATGCCGGAAAAGGTACGACCGACTATAGCAGCAGCAATGATCCGCGTCTCACGAGTCTCCCGCCCTCGCTTAAGAATAAAGTCCTGGCTTGCGAAGCGAGCAATCACTTCTATGATCTCGGATCACAAACCTGCACTGTCCTTGCGCCCGCGATCTTCACTTGTGCAATCGATGACGCCCTCAAAGCGATCGTCGATCCCTCGACGATCAAACCGCTCGAAGAGTATCTGGCGACCAAAGCGCTTGGACAGACTCTTTATTCCTGCACGTCCGATGACAAGAACGTCTCGCTTCACTTCTACAAGTTTGAAAACGGCGTGGTCCAATATCGAAAGCTCAATATCGCGAAAAAATTCGTCAATTAAGCCTCTCAAACCACCCCTGTTTCATGGTCCTTCTTCGTAATATGCTTCGGCAACTCGCTGGTGAGATCCATTCCCAATACAATTCCCTGACAATGAAGAACACGAAATAACCCGTGCACACCGGCTTTTGCTTTGCCTTCGTAGGTCTGAAACTGTGTATTGGCAACTGATGCGCGAGGTGCTACCACTTCGCGCAGGACTTCCTTGAGGACCAAGGGCTGTTTCGAAGTCATTGATTTTTCCACCCGGTCTCGTAGATCAGCCGCTTTACGCTTGACCAAGGCTTCGCCTTGAGATTCTGCCAGCTTCAAATGCGCCATGGCATCCTTCAATTTGTTCTGACGAACCAAACTCAAACCCAGATTATAGGAGACCAGTGCCTGAAGCACGGGATGTCTGCCATCTAGCGATTTCAATGCGTTTTGATAGGCCGTGTCGCTTTCCACCCACTTCTGTGAGGTTGCGTGAGCGATGCCGAGATTATTCATAAAGGCGATCATTTCGCGCGCCGTCGATTCGGATTCGAGATAATGGGAGGCTTCGTCGAGCATACCGTTGGCTACTGCGTGCTTCGCGTAGACGCTTTGCACCATTCCAATATCACCACCTATTTTCTTGGCTTCGCTGGCAAATTGCAGGCCGCGCTCAGGCTTCCCGACTTCCGTCGAGGCATCGGCAAGATTGCACATCCTTTCAATATTACCCGGCACCATTTGATTGGCTTGCTCAAGAAACTTGAGAGCTGTCACGGAATCGCCCATGCGCAAAAGTATTTTGCCGAGCAGAGAAATTTCCTTGTAGCTCGGAGTCCCCTGCTTCGCACTGGCGAGGACGATATCCTTCGCCTCCTGATAACGGCCCTCGTAGAAGGTCAGAGTTGCCTTCACGTAGTCTTTGCGTTGGCGCTCAATCTTCTTATTTGCTTGGAAGACCGCATTGAGCTTTTGTGCCTGCGAAAGTTTGCCCGAAGCCGCTGAGTTGACGATCTTATCCTCTTGGTCAAGACCTTCCTGAGGATAATTCCAGCGCTCCAAAATCTCGGTGAGCGCGACTTTGAATTGTTTCTTGGCGCTGGGTTTGGTGATGATGAATACACCATGAATCTCGGAGATGAGCGCCATATCCTCAGGTTTGACCAAACTGGAGAAGACGAGAACCGGCTGATTTTCGTGCCCATGGTGACGAACGTGCTGTATGAAGGCGTGTCCCTCGACCTTATGCAGCTTCCATTCAGTCACGATCAAATCATAGATTTGTCCGACATGAAGGGCGTCGCAGGCAGCTTCAAGCGTATCGCAACACACGATGATCTCCGCGCCCATTTCCGTTAAAGTCGTGCGGAGAAACTGTTGCTGCGAGGCGTCAGGATCAAGGACGAGAACAGAGGAGAGGGGGACTTGCCCCCGAAAGCTTTGGACATCTGATGTTCCGAGATAGGTCTGGCACAGGGCCTTGATATCGGGAGCGAGTTCGGGATGAGCCTGAAGGGTCGTTTTGATATCGAGCATCGCTTCAAGCTTGCTGCCATTCTTGAAGCGCGCATCGATCAGCCTTAGACATTGTTTCACCGATTTATCAACTCCTGCCAGGACGCTGTCTTCGAACTGCTCAAGTTTTACCCAGTTTTGAGCTCGAATCAGGCGGTCACGGACATCGGCCGCCACCGCTTCGGCAACGGTGGCGTTCGTTCTCAAACGATCGAGAAGTTGATTAAATTCTTCATGAAAACTGTTGTAAGTGAGCTGGCGCGAATGAATCGAAAGGGCACCGAAAGCGTAGTAGTCCTCAAAGCCCCCCAACTGATCCGCATTGACCAGAATGGAGACCATCACATTACTACAGGCCTGAACTTCAAGAGGAAGTCTCAAGCAGTGCCACTGCGTGAGTTTTTCTTCCAGAAGCGGCGAGACTATCATCCAGCCAATCGTATTGTTACTTAGGGTATTAAAGGCATCAAGCACCGAATGGGCGATGAACACACTTGAGTAACCCGTTTCCAAGAGGACGCGCCGAACGGTACCTGCTATCGACATCGTCGGCTCGACGATAACCACACCAATCGTCTTATCGAGCAGAACTTCACTGAGTAACGATTCCAAAATTTGCTCGCTCCACTACTTTGCTTTGAAAGTTTGACAAGTTACAGCTTAAATTCCAAAGATGAAGAAAGCTTGGAAAAAAAACCGAATTCTATAAGCCATCGCTGAAACTTTAGCATTTTTATTTATTTTCAAATATCCCTGAATAAACAACGGTTTATAATAATGTCTAAATCGGTATTTAAGCTGCTGCGGATAAGGTTCAAAAAGAGTTTTTAAGGCGCCGAATACTCTGGAGTTAGCGGTGGGTCAGAGCCCATTGTTCCATCTTAGAGGTATCCTTATGGTTCGCAAACATTTCTTTCGTCGCCTCAGCACTGTCCTGGCTTGTAGTTCCGTTTTATGGGCTTGCGGGGAAACCTCACCCTTCAAAGGTGCTTCTGATAAAATTATTCCGACGGAATTAAGCTCCGACGCCCGAAGCGATGTGACCCGGATTTACCAGTCGGGTAAAACCCAATCGGTGGAACTGACACTCAACTCAGGATTCGCAGATCTCACTCAAACATTTAGTCTCGAGCAAAACCCTCGCCAACAAGAGGGTTACACGCAAATCGAGCGGGCGATCTACACTGATAACTATACTCAGGGCCACAAGGGTATCGCTTCCGAGCAATCATTCAAAGTGTCCGAAGCCGGGATCTTCGACCTGCTTCTTATGATCGATAACTCCAGCTCGATGGGGCCCTACCAAGGACGATTAGCGAAGACCCTGCCGTACATCTTACGCCACATCACCAACACCAACTGGCGAATCGCTGTCGTAACCAGCACCAGCCCCTGTCTACGCAAGACCGATAGCGGAAAATCCTTCATCACGCGCGCTGACTTCGACAAGAACTCGGTAATAGCGGATGCCGATTTCCAAAAGATGATCAAGGTTGGCGAAACAGGCAACCCTATTGAACGCGGTATCTATATGGCGACACAAGCGATGCAGGAAACAGGTTGTGATACGGGTAACGTAGCATGGCTAAGACCCGATTCGCAACGCGCTGTGCTCATCCTCACCGATGAAAATAACTGCGGAAGCGCTGCCAACGAAGGTTGCCCGGGTCTTCCTTACGAAAAAGCGGATTATTTCTTTGACCGCGTCGGTAAAAATGTAACCGTCAACGCGATGCTGCTTACACAGGAACCACCTGCAGCGAATTCTTCCAATCCCAGCGATCCCAACCACGACTGTGAAAACTCAGGTGGTTATGCCGACCTCCCGAATCCAACCGAGTACTATAAACTGGTAAGCGCGACAGGCGGCCGATTTGGAGACATCTGCCGCTCCAACTACTCCAACGTTCTCGATCAGATGTCGGATGATGTGGGCAAGAAAATCAACGTCCAGTTCGAACTCGACTTCCCTGCCGAGCTCGCTTCGCTCGACATTCAGATCGACAGCAAAAAAATCAATGCCTTCAACGTCAATGGCAAAATCCTGACTGTCCTCGAACCGGTCACCGAGAAAAACGCGAACCTGGTGGTCAAGTACAAACACAACCCCATCGCGATGACCAAATCTTTTGCACCGACGCGCGCCTTCGACAACTCGACAGTTGAAGTCTTCGTCAACGGCAGCGCGCTCCCTCCTAAGGACTATACTTACAACACGACGACGGGCAAGGTCGAGCTCCGGGATCTCCCGGGTGAACTGGCCCTGATCAAACTTCGCTACAGGGATAGCGCGCTTCTTCCCAAGACCTTTAGCTACCTCGCTGACTACTACCTAGAGACACTTGAATTGAGCGTAGCCGGGGGCAAGACAAGCAATTTTACAGTCGATCGCGCGCAAAAGAAAATCACTCTGGCCGAAGCCCCTCGTGATGGTCAGGCCGTGTATCTGACCTACGAACTGCCCGGCGATCGCCACACCGAATACCCGATCCTCGGTGTCCTGAACGATGAGATTGAAGATTATTCCATAGTCGATCCGGCCAACGGAGCCACACTCCGTGCTTCGCTCGAGAATGGAATTATCGTGATCGATCCGCTCGAAGTCTCGGAAGGCCGCAAGGTTGAGGCTCGCTATAACCTCAAGCACGACTATGAAGGTCAAAGATTTGTTCTTGATTCTTCGAAGATCCCTTTCCCGGACACATTAAAAATCTCCGCCGGTGGTGATGAATCGGTTTGCAGCAAGAACATCCTGGTAGAACAAAGCAAAATCAGTTTTAGCTGCAGCGATGAAGACTTCAAGAGCATCGACGTCAGCTATCAATATGCGGAAAACTATAAAAACACCTTCGATGTCGCCACCGACTTCTCCGGCATCAAGAGCTACCGCGTGTTTATCAACGGCGTGGAAATCACGAAGTTCTCCATCCTGGGAGATGACCTGGTGATTCTGAAAAAGAATCTGCCGCCGAACTCAGAAATAAAGGTGATCGTGCACCCGGAGATCTAATTTAGAGAATGACCATCAGAACATCTCGCAAGGGATGTTCCGCGCGATAAGCTCCCTGAATAGAGAACGATAGGGAGATGGTAGGAAACTGTTCTGACAATGCTTTGATCCCTCTCGCCTAAGCCCCCGACTCTCTCGAAAGAAAGAGCCGGGGGCATTTTTTCGCTTCGCGCAGCCGATCAAAAATATTGACGCCGAAAGCGATGAAAAAATTGCTTAAAGCATTAGGATAGAAGTGGTTATCAGCTCAAAGTCCTGCTATCCTCAGACCTGATTCTCATTTCGGTCAGGAAGCCATGACGGCCATTTTCAAAAAATATCTAAATCTCTTCGCTATCTTATGGCTTGCCATAAATGTAGCGATCGCCAGCGTTCCCCGTTGTGACTCTCTCCTGTCTTTTTTAAAGATTCATTCGCACGACGCTTCCGCAGCTCTCTCCTGCCATGAAGATGCGTCTCATGATCCGGCAGTGAAGTCATCCAATCCAGGTCAGACAAAGATAAGCGCCTACGATCTTTGTCCCTGTTCGATAAGCACATTCGCTTACGCTGTTCTCAAATTCGAAAATCCGAGCGACTTTATAGTAGTCAAATCAATAGTCTTTGCGCCCGACACCCAATTACCCCCCCATTATTATCTAAATTATTCCCCTGCGATCGAACCGCCCTACCCCAAGTTCAGTCAAGCCCCCTTTCTCATTTCATGATTAAAGACTGAGCCACGAGCCACAATTTGCGCTCGCTTGGGCAACACGCTTATTCGTAAAAATCTTTATTTCTCCATTCAAAATTCTATAGCAGGATAAACCTATGAACGTTACCAACGAACTCAATACTTCGGCCAAACCATCACGCCTTCTCACAGCGGCACTTGCCGGCCTCATGGCAGGCGGTCTGGTCGCCTGTTCCAATGATAAAGAGGATCAAGCCCCCACGGCTCTGATCACACCTATGGAAAGCGCCAACAAGATCATCTCCACCAAGCCCATCCCCGGCTTGACCTTTGCCACATTCTCAAGCGACTGCAAGACGCGAGGCGGCCTTGTGCAAACCCACGCAACCTGCGGCGGTACCAACAGCTGCAAAGGCATGTCTTACAATAAATACAGCCAAAAGATGATCGAGCATAGTTGTAGCGCTTCAAATAGCTGTGGTGGCATGTCCTGCGTCGAGCTTCCCAAAGATACGGGAGCCCTTGCCGAAGAACTCTACTCAAAAAGCTGCGGTGAGTGTCACGGTGTCGCCGACGAAGCCACGAAAACAAAAGATCCGACTGCATTTAAAGTCTTCGCTGCACCCGGCGCGGATCTCAAGAAAGCTGAGGACAGCTTCCGCATGAAATCTTTGGAAGCTCAAGTTGCCATCGTAGCCTTCGGCAAGCACGGCGTAAACGCCAACGGAACATCCTACTCGAATATGCCAGCCTTCTATGAGAAACTATCCCGTGCGGAGATCGAACGCGTGGTGGCCCACCTTCGGGCGCTCACGCCTCGTGCTGAGGAATACACAGTCTTCGGCGAAAACCTGGGTCTGTAAAAAACGGAGCGCATTGTGAGCAGTCAAAGACCATTGAAACTCGCTCGCAACGCGCTCGGCATCGGCCTTAGACCCGCTCATTACCAGCAAATCTTCGCCGACCACCCCCCTCTCGACTACTTCGAAATCATCAGCGAAAATTTTATGGGCGACGCCCTCCCCCCTGCTGAAAAACTCGATAGGATCCTCCAAGAATATCCCGTGGTCATGCACGGGGTGGGGCTCAATCTATTGGGTCACGAAGTCCTAAGGGCGGATTATCTTCTGCGCTTAAAAGCCCTCACGGACAAGGTCGATCCGGACTTTGTCAGCGACCACCTTTGCTGGAGCGGAGCGCATGGGGCCCATCATCACGATCTCCTGCCCACTCCCTACACCCACGATCTCATAAGTTGGGCGGCGGAACGCGCGGCCGAAGTGCAGACACTTCTGCAAAGACCCTTTGCGTTGGAAAATCTATCGAGCTACGTGAGCTTTGCCGACTCCACGATGAACGAATGGGAGTTCTACGGCGCAGTCGTCAAAGAAGCCGATTGTCACTTCATGCTCGACATCAATAACATCTATGTGTCGAGCCAAAATCATGGCTTCGATCCCATACGCTATATCGAATCGATCGACTTTTCCCGCGTGTCTCAGGTACACATTGCCGGTCATCAACGTCAGGCCGATGGGAGTATCATCGATACCCACGATGCGCCCGTCACCCAGGCCGTCTGGGAGCTTTATCAGACAGCGTGGAGCTTCGGCGGGCCCTTCCCCACCCTTCTGGAATGGGATGATCAGATTCCAAGCCTCACAGACGTGATCGCCGAACTGGAAAAAGCGTCCTTGATTCGGGGGGGGCGCTGATGAAGGCCGAAACAAAAGATTTTTTAGAACGTTTTCAAAAAAACTTTGGCGATGCGATACGCACTCCCCTCTCCGTCTCAACAGGGAAGCTCAAAGTCCAGGATCTAGGTATCCAAAGCCAAGGCCTCAGGATCCAGGAGAGTGAACACGGCCCTGCCAGCTCGCGTCTCAGCGTTTATAATCAGCAGTACTGGTTTCGTCTTTTTAATGTGATGCAGGATCAGGCGCCTTTGACATCGAGACTTCTCGGCCTTTGGCAGTTCAATCAGCTCGTTCAGGAATTTCTTATCGCGGAGCCACCTGCGCATTATGATCTCAGTGAACTAAGTCGTGGGTTTCAAAGATTTCTGCAAAACCTTGCCCCGACCGATCTCGCCAAGCTCGGCCACAAAAAACTCGCAGTCTCGACAGTTGGTGAAGCCTTTACGATCGATCAGGCCTTCACCCAAGTCTTTTATGCTGCCCCGCAAAAATTATGGCGTCCAAATTCAGACGAAGCAGCTCGTCTGCCTCATCTACAACTTGTAGCGTCGAAAGCCTTGGCCCTCTTCGAAGAAGGTTTGGCCCTTCTTCCACTTCGCCTGGAAATTTTGAATGGACTCCATCCGGGCGAAGGGGCTGTATCCCCCGGCCCGGCTCTCCCCACGCCGCAGTACTGGGCTCTCTTTCGGAGTCAGGGCGCCGTCACGGCAAAGCCCTTGCCCGAGCCTCAGTATCGACTCTATCAGTTCCTTACCGCCTATCCTCTGGAAGAGGCTATGGATCGAATGGGAAGGGAATACCTTCCTTTGCTCCCGGACCTCGACGAGAAGGTCATGATTTGGCTCTCCCAAAGCCTTGACGATGGCTTCTGGATCGGAGCCGAAGGTCCTTGATTCTCCTCTATCCTCTCTGGTAACTATGAAGGGCAGTGTGGAGAACATGCTTTTATTACACAGCTAGAGGATTTGTATGCGCGTTCCCTTTATCGACCTCAAACGGATTGTCACTCCGATCCGGGAGCAGGTTCTGGCCGATTGGACCGAATGCCTCGATAACACCGAATTCGTGGGCGGTCCAGGTGTACAAAATCTCGAAAAGAAACTGGAAGCATATCTTGAGACCACCCATGTCGTCGCTTGTGCCAACGGCACCGACGCCCTGGTGATCGGGCTCCAGGCCCTTGGCATCGGTCGTGGCGCTAAGGTCGCCGTTCCCAATATGACCTTCTGGTCACCCTACGAAGCGATCGTTCAGGTTGGAGCCACGCCTGTTCTCGTCGATATCAGCCCACGCGATCTTCAAATGGACTTCGAGGAGTTCTGCCGCGGCCACGAAAAATTCAAGTTCGACGCTGCGATCCTCGTTCACCTCTTTGGCTGGACGAGTGAGCATCTCGAAAATTATCGTGAATATTGCAAAAAGCACAATATCCGCCTCCTCGAAGACGGAGCTCAGTCCTTCGGCGTGAAAAAGAACAACCGTTCGATCTACGCCGACGCCGAGATCTCCACGATTTCCTTCTATCCGGCAAAAGTCCTTGGTGCGGCAGGTGATGCCGGTGCGATCATGACTCCGGATCCCAAACTCGCAGAAAAAATCCGAGCGCTTTGCAACCACGGCCGCGCCGGTCACTATACCTACGACTATGTGGGCTGGAACTCACGGCTCAGTGGTCTTCAGGCGCGTTTCCTCAACCGCATGATCGATCAGATCGATGGCATGCTTGAGTCCCGCATCTCGGCCGAGACCTACTATCAGAACTTTTTCGCCAAACATAGCAGCGACTGCATCGTACACAAGGCTCCCCAAGGCGTTCAAAGCAATGGTTATCTTTGTGTCATCGAAAGCATAAGGCGCACGGGCGACGAGCTTTCGGCCAGTCTTAGAGACGATGGAATTGGCAGCGCGCGGACCTACCCCCAGACGCTCTGCGAGCAGCCGCCAGCGCAGGACACCCTTCGCACCTCCGACTTGAAACATAGCAAGCGCTTCAGCAAAATGGTTATCAACCTGCCTCTCTTTGCAGGGATCACGATGGATGAGTGTAAAGCCTCAGCAGAATCTTTGCTGAAAGCCTTTAAAGTCAGTGTACAATCCTAGGTAACTCAAGCGGGCAAAAACAAGGGATACGTCATGGCAACGGTCGATTTTCAATGCGAAGTCAAAGCTTCTTATGATCATCTCTGGCAGAAATTGATCGCCGAACTGGAACACCCGGAACAGTTCAATCAAGGTATCATGCAGTCGAAAATTCTTGAACGTTTCAACAACGGTGTGCTGCGCAGCATCTCCGTTCCCGATGCTGACGTACGGGAGAAAATCACATTTGAATACGAAAAAGGTGTGGTGAGTTCTCATCTTGTGGGTCACCCCGATCTCGTCGGTGTCATCGAAAAACGTATTCGCAAAAACCCTGACAAAGCGGGGATCTGTTTTCTTTCGAGTCATATCGAATGGGAAAGCAAGAGCGAGCGCGTGGATTCGATGATCCGCAGAAATGTTGAGAGATTCGTCACTCAAACTCTTGAGTCGGTGAAAAAGCGCGCCGAATCAGAAACGTAAGCAGCGAATAAAAAAACCAAAGACCAAGCCGAATGGATCTTTGGGAATGGATTCAAATAAAAGAGAAGGCTAAATATACAATATTTAGCCTTCTCTTTTAGCGCGCAGAATGTTGCAGAGATTAGAGCGTCTTTACGCAGTCGCTGCAGTGACCGAAAAGTTCGAGGGAATGTTTGGTCAACTTGAAGCCTAGTTTTTTGGCAACCTGCTCCTGAAGACGTTCGATCTCTTCATTCTCAAATTCTATAACTTTATGGCAAGTCAAACAGATCAAGTGATCATGATGGCTGCCAGGTTCCATGACTTCAAATACGGATTTACCGTCCGAAAATTGCTTCTGATCAACCAGAGCTGCATCTTTAAGCAGATTAAGCGTCCTATATACCGTTGCAAGCCCTGGATTATGATCCATGGTCTTGAGCTGGCTATAGAGTTCTTCGGCGCTCACGTGGGTTTTCATCTGCAAAAATTCTTCGATGATGAAATTGCGCTGCTTACTATGTTTAAGTTGAGATTTAGCCAGGTATTGGTCCAAACGCTCCCAAAACCATTCGTGCCCAACTTTGACGGTGTCAACCATAGCTCTCCCTTTCCGCGGTTCCCCACAATCAAACACGAACGCCACTATTTGACCAGAGCGAAGTCTTTTGATCATAAAAAACTTGGGGTTCAGCTCTTAGATACCGCCGTAAAGGCGTATTCAATGAACTCAGAATTACGAACGAGCTCATACCGAAAAAAAAATCCGTCTAACGAACCAAACGGATCAAAAACGACTTCGGGGAACCAGTCGAAGCGATCATTCGCTTGATAAAACTCTATCGGCCAGGTCGGCTCCGATGATCAGCGGTTTATTATGCCGAATTGTAACCCTCAGGCCGGAGCCAAAGCTTCTAAGCCCGCGACTTCGTTCTGAAGAAAAACAAAGTTGAAAAAGCTTTCAGAATTTCTGTTCTATTTAGTTACAAAGTTACGAAATGATTTACTTTCGCGGCCTAAAAATTTCGGCAAGGGACCTCCCCCTCAGGCGATCATCATCAAATCAGGCGAGACCCGATATGGATTCTTTCTGCCGGATCACAGAAACTTTGCCCGAAAGTATCAAAGACTGCTCTTTCCCACTCTCTTTCTCGTAACGTTCCTGATCGCCATTGCGTTCTTTGCGATTCGCTTTATCCATATAGGCTGGGGTTGATTCTGTGCAAGCGGATTATTGATGCGCATGATGGGATGATTGGGATTGAGAGGGGGAAGATGGGGACGGTGGTTTGGTTTGCCGAAGAAGTCTAGGGTCAAGGTTAGTTCCGTGTGATCGTGCTTATTTGTAGGGCCTGTGGTGATTTTGATTTACAGTGCGCCTCTCGGCGGGGGTTGAGGCTTTGCCTCAACCCCAGAGTACTTGGGGCCTAGGGGACTCCAGTCGGGGCTACCAATACCCCCCGACACCCCCTTGGCAAGGGCTGCCACCCTTGGAACCTGTTTTTTTTGGTTTTTTTATCGATCCCCTAATAGCTTAGGTTGGCCGGAGGTCTCGAGTATTACGTATTCGACTCGGCGATTGAGCAGGCGGCCTTCTTTAGTTTCGTTGCTGGCTAGCGGATGTGCGGCACCAAAGCCGGCGGCGCGGACCCTTTGGGCGTCGACTCCGTTTTTCACCAGATAGTTCCGCACTTCAATCGCTCGGGCTTCCGTGAGCTCTTTATTCATTTCGGCATCGCCGTTGGCATCGGTGTGCACCTCGATTGCAAAGACTTCGATCGACTCCTCTTTATTGAGAAAGGTGACGAGGTCTTTTAATACTGCAAAGGACGGCTTTGCCAACTTGCGTTGCCCGGGAGCAAACTTCAACTGTGGCAACTCGATGGTCTGTCTGAGGGTATAGCCCCCTGTATGCGAATAGCTGATTTCAAGGCCGGACAAAACTTTATCCATCGCCAGGATTTGTTTGCGAAAGACTTCATGATCATTCTCCTGAATGGCCAAATCATAAAGGCCTGGCGCCAGACTTCCGCCGCTTTCCCCCGTCACCGCTCCGAGAGCATTGTCGCCCTTGGAAGAGGAAGTCGAGACGTTCAAGCTATAGCTGATCTTTTCAGGCAGGGGATCGCTCCCCTCGCGGAGTTGTAATTTCAACCCCGAATCAAGAGGCCGGGCTGCTTCACTATTCCGGGTGGCTGCCGATTCAACTAAGGGCGAGAGCGTCACGCGCAGTGCATCTTCATGCTGACTGTTCGCAAGAACTGACTGCTCCCAGAGACTCATTGTGACCAAACCCATAACAGCCATCGATTGCAAACGCGACATAACACCCTCTTCTGGAAATCATAGCAACGCCCAAAATGCGCACGAAAATTTACCTATGCTCAAACCCTGCTATGACTTTTATAACTTTGCTCATCAATTTCGAATAAATTGGCTATATCAAAGGGATTTTCAACTGTCTAATTACAATACAGGAAGGTTTTTAAGCAGATCGCCTGTATCTGTTGAGGGACAAAGTGTTGCGGGGTTGAGAAAATTTTAACTGAATTTTATTTGGCAATGGAGACAGATTAAAAGCTGCCAGATGAATAAATTTACTCATAACGTATGCCTTAGCCTTAAGCGAATAAGCCAATCTTATCATGTGCATCCCCAGCTATTAGAAGACTGTGGGAAAGCCGTCAAAATCAACTCAAGTCCACCCATTCAAAGGCCGAAGGTAGATCGAGTACAGAATCGGGAGAGTTCGGTTCTTCAGCATAAGCAGCTATTCGCCGCAGGCAAAGGGGTCTTCCATGTTGGCAAAAAAACTGTCGTTACCCGATGGGTTTGTAGATTGGCAATTTACTCCGGCGTTTCAGGAAAAGGCTACCGTTGAAGGCAATTCCATCTACTTGTCGGGTATGCAGGCCACCCATCCTCAGCACGGGGAAATGGTCGGGAGTTCGGCGAGTCTTGTATCATTCCCCGATAACAGCGCCTCCTATGAACTTATCGAACGAATAGCCATCGTCGAATCCTTGTCGAAGCCAGCGCTTGTTTTGCGCCATGAAACCAGCGAAGCCGTTATCGGCGAGGCCAAGACCGCGTTGGTCTTTCCGCAGAGTTCATCAATCGAGTATCGGTTCGCGAAATCAAATGGAGTCGCCCTCTATTCCTCCTGGCAGGAAGCCTGTCGTCGTGGGGCTATGGAACTCGTCGAACGCCATCTCGTTCTTGCATCTTGGCTTGGGATGACTAAACCACTCTTGATGCAGAGGGTTAGGAAGACTGCTCTCCATAGGTTGAAGAATATCTACACGGTGGAGCATTATGATTTTGGCTCTCAAAAGACCTCTTCGTTCCCAGGCACCATCTACGTCACGGGCGTTATTTTAAAAGCCCGCGATAAAGGTGGAAGTGAAAACAATTATGCCCCCTTGATCCTGGGCTGTGGTGCAGGACAGAGTCAGGCGGAAAGCATTCTAAAAGCGGAGGCCGAGACCTGGCAAAGGCTCGGCTTTTTATGGGGTGAGGAGATTCCAAATGAAGATCCTGAATTCGCCGCCCATCAGCTTTATCATCAAGAGTTCTATCTCTATCCGAAGAATCATCATCGGATCGATGCGTGGTTGCGGGGCGATTATTTCGATGCGAAGAAAACGACTCTCCCGCGCGTGCTCGAAACCAGTTTCGCCGATCTCTCAGTCGAAGGAGCCGCGGACCTTCGCGTTGCGAAAGCCCTGGCGGATGAGGCGATTCCTCTGGTCTTTGGATTTTATCGGGGAGGGCTATTTGCAGATCTAGAAGAAAATCGCTTGATTCACCCTATCGCTTGACCTTCGTCAAAGAATCAAAGCGAAAGTCCTGGTTCGTATCGGAATGGTAATTCCACTGCGTGAGATCTGCGCCATTTCCCGGGTTCTTGCTTGAATAAATGAGAGCGGGAATAAACCGGTCGATTGCCGACCCGTCAGGCATCTGAAGTCTCTTCAAGGGCGAAAAAATGAGCAAGTCCGAAGAAGAGTGATTTATGCTGCGCGTTCAAGAGGCTTAAGCGAGCCCACAAAAGCAGCGGCGAAGAAAAGACCTTACTCATCTCTTGAGCAAGGCTCGTAGTCTAGAGATCCGAGAGCGGATTTTCATGAGGCCATGGCGCCTTGAAATGCTCATTGACCAGGACCTGGGAGACCTCTCCAACCGCACCAGGTGACCATTTTGGAGCGTTATCCTTATCCACCAAAAGGGCTCGCACACCTTCAGGAAAATCGGGGTGCAGACAGCATTGAATCGACATCACAAGCTCTTGCTCGAAAGCCGCCTTTAAAGAAATGCCTTTCGAACGACGGTATTGCTCAAAGGCGATCTTGAGTGAACTGGGCGAGCCTCTCAGAATGGTCTGCCGAGCCGCTGTAAGCAGTTTGTCGTCGTCACGGGGCTCCATGGCCTGAAAGCGATCGTAGATCGTCTCAACATCGTCGCCTGCCATCCAGCTATCTATTTCCTTCTGCCGTCCTTTCAGAGGCGAATGAGGAACCTTGTGAGCCGAGAGCACGCGGGTAATCTCATCGGCAAGTCCGCTATCGAGTCGAATGCTCTTCAGGGCATCGAGCATTTTTGCTTTGGAAGCGCGAGGCAGATAGTGATCGGCGAGACCAACAAAGAGTGCGTCGGCTCCGTTGACCCGCGCCGCTGTCATCGCCAGAAACAAACCGATACGTCCGGGCATTTTAGGCAGGAAATAGGAAGCCGCCACATCAGGATAAAGCCCAATCGTGATCTCAGGCATAGCCATCATCGTGGTTTCAGTCACGATGCGATGACTCGCGCCATTCATAATGCCGATGCCTCCACCCATGACGATCCCATCACCCCATACGACGATCGGTTTGGGGTAACGGTGAATCGCAAAATCGAGGCGATATTCGTTTTCAAAAAAGACTTGGCAAAGAGCCACTGGATCAGCCGCCGAGGCTCGAGCGTGAGCGATAAAGCCATGAATGCGCTTGACGTCACCGCCGGCGCAAAAAGCCTTTTCCCCGCAGCCATCGATAAATAACATGGCCACGCGGGCGTCACGCTCCCAGTTGTGCAAAATCTCGCGCATCCCCACGATCATATCGAGCGAGAGGGAGTTGAGCGTGCGCGGAGAGTTCAATGTGATACGACCGATGAATTTCCCTGGCACTTTGCAGGGGATAAGTTCAGACAGGATCACGGCATCTTGAGACGAGTCAGTCATGGAATGGTTCCCGCTAAAAGAAAACGCCCCAGGACTTCGGTCCCTGGGGCGTTTGATATCAAGACTTCAGAGTGAAGTTAAAGAGGCTACTGTCGAGTTCGTTGTATTTCTCATAGTCGGTCAGAGCATAAAGATCCTGCCTGTGCTGCATCTTGTCGAGCAGACCTTCCTGAGTGCCTTTCGCCTTGATTTCCGAGAGACCGTCGATGGTCGCCTTCATCGCCAGGCGGAAAGTCGTGACAGGATAGATCACGATATTGTAACCGAGATTTGAGAGCTGGTCGTAAGTCAGAAGTTTGGATTTGCCAAATTCTGTCATATTCGCCAGCAATGGCACCGAAATGGCCTTCCGAAAGGTTTCAAACTCACGCTCGTTTTCGAGCGCTTCAATGAAGATACAGTCAGCCCCCGCATCGATGTAGGCCTTGGAGCGTTCGATGGCCTGGTCGAGGCCCTCGACCGCACGCGAATCCGTACGGGCGATAAGCAGGAAGTTTTCGTCCAGTTTCTTGCCGCGCGCAGCGGCAAGAACCTTCTGAACCATCGCGTCGCGCGAGACGATCTCTTTGCCATCCAGGTGACCACAACGCTTGGGATTGACCTGATCTTCAATGTGGCAGCCAGCCAGACCCATCTCGATCATTTCCTGAACGCTTCGGGCCGCACTCATCGGTTCGCCGAAGCCGGTATCGATATCGATGATCGACGGGAGCTTCGTCGTTCTTGCAATCTGCCGTCCGCGCGCCGCGACTTCGGTGAGACTGGTCAGACCGATGTCCGGATACCCGAGATCGTTCGACAGGACCGATCCTGAAATATAAACGCCATCAAAGCCTTCCTTTTCAATCGCCATGCTCACCAATGGTGACCAGGACCCAGGAAAACGAAGGAGCTTATTCGACTTCAATGCAGCCCGAAAGTTGGCTCTTTTTTGGGCTGGGCTGATTTCAGGGAACAGCATTAAAAGATCCCCTTGGTATCACGTTTGTTATTAACCAGACGATCGATCGCGACCTGAACGTTTAGCTGCTGAACCTGATCAGCTGTGAGATCGGCAAGGTTTTGCACGAGCTCGATAAAACGATTTCTTTCGGCTTTTTCGATAATGCTCTCGGTCAGGGTATCGAACTTTTTAATGTAGTCCGCACGTTTGAACGGACGGGCACCGGCTGGATGCGCATCGGCCACACCCAGTTCGTCGACGAGAGTTTCGCCGTTCTTAAATTTGATTTCAACACGGCCGCCAAAACGTTTTTTGTTCGGATCCTGATCGTGATACGACTCAGTCCATTTAGGATCTTCCGTGGTCGAGATTTTGTGCCAGAGAGCGACTGTATCAGCACGCTTCGCACGCTCAGGCGCATAGGACTTCACATGGTGCCAATCGCCATCCTGAAGAGCCACCGCAAAGATATACATGATCGAGTGATCGAGAGTTTCACGCGAGGCATTGGGATCCATCTTCTGAGGATCGTTGGCCCCGGTACCGATCACGTAGTGGGTATGATGGGAAGTGTGAATCACGATGCTTTGAATATCATCGAAATTCTTGACCTTTGGCTTCATTTTGCGAGCCAAATCGATCAGAGCCTGCGACTGATACTCAGCCGAATGCTCCTTCGTGTAGGTCTCGAGGATTGCGAGTTTCTGCTCGCCAAGCTCGGGCAACGGCACTTCATAACGTGCGTCCTTGCCTTTGAGCATGTAAGCGATTACCGAATCCTCTCCTTCGTAAATCGGCGAAGGGGCGCCTTCGCCACGCATCGTGCGATCGACGGCTTCGATAGCGAGCTTGCCGGCGTGAGCAGGGGCGTAGGCTTTCCACGAGGAGATTTCCCCCTTACGCGACTGACGCGTAGTGAAGGAAACATGGACTGCCTGTTGGATGGATTGGTAGATGGTTTCGGTCGGAAGACCCAACATCGTGCCGATGCCAGCGGCTTGGGCTGGGCAAAGGTGGGCGATATGGTCTTTCTTGTATTCATGAAGGCAGATAGCCTTGACGAGGTCGACGTGAATTTCATAGCCGGTCACGATCCCTTTCAAAAGATCTTTACCGCTTTTTTTCATCTGCTGCGCCACCGCGAGGATAGGAGGAATATTGTCACCCGGGTGAGAATAATCAGCCGCTAGAAAGGTGTCATGAAAATCGAGTTCACGAACTGCGGTGCCATTTGCCCACGCTGCCCATTCGCAGTCGAAACCTTGATCGTTCGGCATGCCGAAAACCGCTGCTCCACCGTTACGTGGGTGGGCGATAGCCATCGCACGAGCCGATGCGACTGGTCCACGGTTGATCGCCGCGATCGCAACCGAAGCGTTGTCGATGATGCGGTTGATGACCATGTCCAAGACGTCGTTAGGAATGGGGGCAGGATCGGAAGCCAAAGCGGCTAGTTTCCAAGCCAATTGATCCTTACGCTCCAACTTTTCTTTGGATGGGTATACCCGAACGGGGTGCTTTTTCATGAATGTCCTTTCCAGGCAGAGCTGAGAGGCCGATAAAAAGGGAACTGTCTGACCTCGCGACTCGGATTCAGCGAGACAGATCTAGATCACGCTTCGATTCGAGAATAAGAGCCAAGCTAACTGAGAGAGCGAGAAAGTGTCAAGGAACGTATGCCTTTGGCACGACGTCTGCCGCAAAAAAGCCCGAGACTTAAATCTTGACTGCTTGCGCGAATCTCATGAATACTCCGCTGGATGAAGACCGTTATAGAGTTGAGAGAACAGGCGCGGAAATTTTCAGTCCCGGCGCAAACGAAACTCTCGCATAAGAATAAAGGAACGATGCCAGTGGCAGAGTACATCAATCCCGACTATGTTCCCGAGCCCGATAAAATGAACGTGAAGAGAGGCCTAGAAGGCGTGGTCATGGATACGACCTCCGTCTCGAAGGTAAATCCCGACACCAATTCGCTGATCTATAGGGGCTACCCCGTTCAGGACCTCGCGGAGCAATGCAGCTTCGAGGAAGTCGCCTATTTGCTGTACCACGGCGAACTACCCAACCTGAAGCAGCTCGAAGCCTTCCGCATGAAAGAGCGTTCGTACCGTACGGCTTCGCCGATGATCCTAGGCGCCATCGCAGCTCTGCCCAAGACCTGCCATCCGATGGATTCGATCCGCACCGGTGTTTCTCTCATGGGTTGTGAAGACAGCCGCATCTGGGACGCGACCCCCGAAGTGAATCTCGACAAGGCGATGCAACTCCTTGCGCGCATCCCGACCATCGTTGCGGCCGATTATCGCTTCAAGAAAGGCCTGAGGCCGATCGAACCGAAAGCGGATCTCTCGATCGCCGAAAACTTCTTCCATATGTGCTTCGGCAAAATACCCGCGAAAGAGATCGTTCGCGCTTTCGATGTTTCGCTCATTCTTTACGCTGAGCATAGCTTCAACGCATCGACCTTCACCGCCCGCGTCGTGACTTCGACCCAGTCGGATATCTACTCGGCAACAGTCGCGGGTATCGGCGCGCTCAAAGGCCCGCTCCACGGCGGCGCCAACGAGATGGTGATGCATATGATGATTGAGATCGAAGATCCGGCGAAAGCCAAGGATTGGATGCTCGACGCCCTGGCCAATAAGAAAAAAGTCATGGGCTTCGGTCACCGCGTGTATAAATCCGGTGATTCCCGCGTCCCCACGATGCGAAAATATGCACAGGTGATGGCAGATGCTGTTGGCGAACAAAAATGGATGAAGATGTATGACGCTCTCGAAGCCGTCATGGTCGAAAAGAAAAAGATTTATCCAAACCTCGATTTCCCGGCCGGCCCTGCCTATTACATGATGGGTTTTGAAATCGATTTCTTTACACCCATCTTTGTGATGGCCCGAACGACGGGATGGTCCGCTCATGTGCTTGAACAGACCGCCAACAACCGTATCATTCGGCCCTTGAGCGAATGGATAGGTGGCGAGCAAAGAAAGGTCGCTCCTTTGAGTGATCGTCAATAGTCGCCCAAAGATCAGCGAGAGTTCCAAAAGGACCCTCGCTTTTTTACAGTTGTCTTTGACTTGGATTCAACTTCTTCACGAAAAGAGCCTCAAGTTATGACTTCTCCCGTCTTGAGCCTCATCGCTGCGGATTATTCTGACGTTCAGGCCTATTCGAGCCGTTTCAGCCAAGAGATTTCTTTCAGTCCGACGGCGATCCCCTCGGAACGATTGTTCGCGGGTCTGGATCCTGAAAAATTTTCGGCCTTGAGTGTGCCCAAACTCCGTCGCTACGGATTTTTTCTGAAGCTGGGCGAGGAGGTCATCGGCTGGCATTGTGCGCGGCAGCAGGGGAGCGTGATCTTCTCGATGGAAGAGAGTGGCATTCGGCCCGAATATCAAGGCAAAGGTTACTATCGGCAGCTCCTCGACACTGTTGTCAGTTTTGCAAGGGATGAGGGATATGCGGCTATCGTCAGCACCCATGCCGCCGACAACAATCGAATCCTTATTCCGAAATTACGATATGGATTTTTTATCAAGGGCTTTGAAATTAATCCCATGTACGGTCTCGATGTTAAGCTCATCTACTATTTCAACGACGCCCAGCGCCTCGCCCACAAGATGCGCGTCGGCAGTCGCGCTCAATACGAAGAGCAGGATTAAAACAACTGACTCCCACATCACTAAATCTTTCTCCTTGCTCTTCTTTTCAAGAGGATTAATGACAATGCGGGCCCTTCACCGCGACCGTGGATTGAATGGCGAAGACTTCGCCGAACTTCAGGCAAGAACCGGAGCCGATGAATTTATCATCGGCTCGGATCTTTACGAACACAGTCATCGCCTGCGAAGCTATGAAATCATAATGGATGCCTGGACTGGCCGAAGCAAAAACTAAGGCTGAAGAAAAAAAGAGAATGAAAGATGAAAGAATTTGATCACCCTGAAATCGAAGCGATCAGCCTTGGCAATATCCTGCTAGCTTTGGGGGATCCTATTCGTCTATCCATCGTGTCTCAGCTTGCGGAAAACAAGTCTGAGATTGGTTGGGGTGAGTTTGAAGTGGCCGTCGGCAAAGCCACTCTCAGCCATCATAGGAAGAGTCTTCGCATGGCGGGACTGATCAATCACCGCAAGGAAGGCACCCGCTATTTCGTGGCCTTAAGGCCTGAAATTGACCTCATTTGCCCAGGTTTGCTGCCGAGCATTCTGAACGCGGCCATCGCGATCGGGAAGCGTCTGTGAGCCTGTTTGACTTAGGCTGATTTTTTCCCTCTTATCAATTCCGTGATTTCTGTCTATAACGGCTTTCTCTTCGCGATGGAGAGTAAATGCCCGACAGCTCATGCCAGCGATTTAGGAGACATTGATGAATTTTTGGAATGACCATGGCGTTATTTTTCTCCTCTGTATGTTCTTCTTCCCGCGCCTGACGCTCCTCCTCAGTTCCATCCCTTTTGGGGGAATCTTTTGGTGGCTTGGTTTTGTTTTTGCGCCTCGGCTTCTCGTTGCCATCCTGGCGACGATTGCGTACTGGCCCACGAATACGATCCTGGTTGTTTGCACGTGGATTTGGGCCTTGTCGGGTGAAACTGCCGAGAAGACGTTCGTGAGCCGCCGCGGCTTCAGGCGCGCCTAAGGAGACCTTCGATTTTGCCGGAACAAGAAGACTTGAAAAGCCGTGAGGAGTGTTACCGTTGCCGAAAGGCAAAGGTCATGTGCTATTGCGCGCAGATCAAGCCTTTCGCCAGCGATCCTGAGTTCGTCATTCTCATTCATCCCAAAGAAACGCGCAAGGCGATCAACACGGGGCGCATGGCGTTCTTGAATTTGCAGAATGCGAAGCTTCTGGTGGGCAATGACTTTAGCGGCGACCCTTCCTTGAGCCGCCTTCTCAACGATCCATCAAAACGCTGCTATCTGCTCTTTCCCGGACCGGCAGCCATCGATATCCACGATCTGCCTTGCTCGCCCTCAGACCGAGCTGGGAAAGCCGGCCTGAGCGATGTCTTCATCATCCTCGATGCCACCTGGTCGATGGCGAAGAAAATGTTTCGGCTGAGTCAGAACCTGCAGAAGATTCCTCAGGTCATGTTTAAGCCTGAGAAGGCCTCCGAGTTTCTCATAAGGCAGCAGCCTGGATTCGATTGTTACTCAACGATCGAGACGATCCATCACATGATTGAACTGCGGGCCAACGGGCACGATGCAGCCGCCCCTCACCACCACCTGCTGCACATATTTAGAGATATGGTTCAAAAGCAGATCGACTACGAAAATGGGGCCTTCAGCACAGAATCCCCTGCCCTTTCGCAAAATCGCCTCTCGCCAAGCCATTGATTCAGCAGCTTATTTCGATTTTATTCAAACATTATCTAAAGTTTGGACCTGAACAAGCCGATGCGCACCCAGACTTAGAGATTGCGTTGAATAAAGGCTGCCGTATGAAACTGAATACCCTGACGACTGTTAGCATTGTCCTTTTCCTATCCATCGCCTGCAACAAAGCGAAATTCGATAGCACCGACAAGACCAAGAGTCTTCAAAAGAAAAAGGACGCGGCGGCACTACCGGTTACCCCTGAAAAACCAACGACGACGCCGAGTCCAATCGGAGTGAGCCCGATCACAACGAGCACCGTGACTGGCGAGCAAGGGACAGCCCAGGCACCGGTCGTTGAGCTTATCGTGACAACAACGGCAAATATGCTGAAAACCGGCAGCGAGAAGATCCAGGCGACAGCCAAGATCAAAGGCAGCACTGATGTCCCATCGGTTACCTGGACCATCACAGGACTGGCTGGCAAAACTGATATCGGTTCAATCGATCAAAACGGCGTTTACACATCGCCGGCGACGAACGACAAAGAGTTTCCTGTGACCATCACAGCCACTCTCAAAAAAGACCCCAAAGTCAAAGCATCGACTGTCATCAATATCCTTCCGAAGGATCAGATCTTCGCTAGCTGTATGCAAGGCAGCAAGACCTTTCCCATCCTCGCGCAGGTCTATTCGGTTCCGCCCAGCACGGCCCACATTCCAAACTACAGCAAAGCATCCGAGGCAACTAAAGTCACCACGGTTTGCATGGAACAGTATGCTGTCGAGCCAAAAAACTTCTCCGAAGGCTTCCCGAACCTCAATAACTTCATCGAGTACTTCTCCCTCCAGACTTCGACCATTCTCATCGCTCCGGCCGATGGGAGCTACACCTTCCAACTCAACTCAGATGATGGCTCGCGTCTCGCCATCGATGGCAAGGAGGTGATCGATAACGATGGTCAGCACCAGGCTTACGGATCGGGTCCGGATGAGTCGCTGAAGGTCGGTATGAAGGAAGTAACCTTGACTCTGAAAAAAGGCGATCACCCTCTGACCCTGAACTATTTCCAAGGACCTAAGTTACGTATCGCTCTCGTTTTGAAATGGAAGACACCGGGCTCGGCGAACTTTGTTTATGTCCCGCGTGACAACTTTAAATAAGTCGTAATTCCAGATCTGCTAAAAGGCGGGAGGCATTGCGCTTTCGGCCTTTTTTTTCGTTCAGGAAGCCGCTTTATAACAATAAAGCAGCAAAACAGATGTTTCACAGCAGCTCCCTTTTCTTGTTACACCTAGTATCTTGTTTTGTACTTGCGAATCTTGTTAACCCTAGACACTGGCATGGTAAAAGAATTTTGATTCATAGACCTCGCTGCTGCTGCTGCTTGAGCGCCTTGATGGCGTCCTCAATTCCCTGGAGCGACATGGGGTACATATCTGGAAACACCGAACGAACGAGTTTGTTCGAGGCTCGCTCCCAATATTCTTTGGGCTCGGGATTTAGCCAGACTGAACGTGGAAAATGTTTCTTCATTTTGGCAATCCATTCCAGTCCCGGTTCCCGATTCTGCTGAAAGTAATCTATCGCTCCCCCAACAGCCGTGAGTTCGTATGGGCTCATCGCGGCATCACCCACCCATATCACCATCCAGGTCGAATCGAGATCGCGCAGAATATCTTTGGTCAGGACACGCTGATCCTGCTCCACATCGGTGAACATGAAATCGTAGGGGCAATTGTGGAAGTAGTAGTGACGAAATTCTTTAAAGTGAGCAATCTGATGCGCAGCTGAAAAAAGATGCTCACAGAGTTCGCTGTGGTAAGTCATCGATCCGCCGACATCCATGAGCAAAAGGAGCTTCACATGGTTCTTTCGTGCCGGGCGAAAGACTAGCTGGATATCGCCTGCGTTTTTCCCGGTCGCCTCGATGCTGCCCTCAATATCGAGTTCATCCGCAGCCCCGTCGCGCCCCCAGAAACGAAGCTTTTTCAGGGCAAGACCGATCTGCCGCGTATCGATGATGATGTCTTTGCGAAAGTTCTGGAAAAGTCGCTTGCTGGCGATCTGCACCGCACTGCGGTTCTGCCCTTCGCCACCGACGCGGATACCCGCAGGATTAAACCCGCCATGACCGAAGGGGCTGGTTCCGCCTGTACCCACCCAACGGTTGCCACCGTCGTGCCGTTCCTTTTGTTCGGCGAGACGTTCTTCAAACATCTTTTGCAATTCATCGAGACTCATGGCCTTCATCGCTGCCTTCTCGGCTTCAGTCAGAAGGCGGGGCGCTTTCGCGTCTTTCAGCCACTTCTCGAAATCGTTCTGAAGACTGCCCGGGTAGCTTACATCTTTGAAGAATTCCGCAAAGGCACGATCGAAAGGATCATAATCCTGCTCACTTCGGCAGCATATCGCCCGTGCCAGGTAATAGAAGCGGCTGAGTGATTCCGCAGCGTGCCCCCGATCCAAGGCCTCAAGGAGCGTGAGCCATTCGTTGCTGGAGACTTTCAGGCCATAAAATCTTAAGTGATAAAGAAAATCGACAAACACGGTTGCCTCCCCTTAAAAGCGTGAGGAATGTGACCGCTTGGACCCTTGTTTGAGCGCCTGGATGTCGCCCTCCTTTTTGAGGAGGACGCCAAGAAAAGGGACTTCTTTTTCCAGTGACTTCACATCGACGCCAGCCCGTGAGAGAGCGCCGATCCAATCGACGAGTTCACTGGTCGAAGGCTTCTTGCGAATTTCAGCCTGCTCGCGGAGCCAATAGAAGCGGAGCAGGGCCGCAGAGACAAGCTTTTCATCGACACGGGGATGATGCACTTTTAGAATCGTCCGCATTTCGTCCGCTTCAGGAAAAGCGATGTAGTGGAAGATACAGCGGCGCAAAAAGGCGTCCGGCAATTCCTTTTCGGCATTCGAGGTGATGATGATCACCGGCCGTTCGCGGGCCGTGATGGTTTCGCCCGTTTCGGGTATCGCAAAACTCATGGCATCGAGTTCGTGCAGCAGATCGTTGGGAAATTCGATATCGGCTTTGTCGATTTCATCGATCAGAACGATCGATCGCGTAGGCGAGGCAAAGGCCTGTCCGAGTGGGCCGAGCTTGATATATTTCTTGATGTCCTGAACATCGCCCGTGCCGAAGCGCGAATCATTCAAACGTTGCACGGTATCATATACGTAAAGTCCATCCTGGGCCTTTGAGCTGGATTTTATATGCCAGGTCAGAAGCGGAAGCTTGAGTGCCTCCGAGACGGCCCGGGCTAAAACCGTCTTACCCGTACCGGGTTCGCCACGGATGAGGAGCGGCTTTTGCAAATCAAAGGCAAGAGTCACGATTTCCTGAAGCTCGGCGGATGCGATGTAGGATGAAGTACCTTTGAAAGAAAGCATTTGACTAGCCTCATGGTCGCTTGGAAAAGGAGAAAGCTCATAAACTAGAGAGCAAATTTTCTGCGGGTTTTCTAGCGTATAGTTGGGAGGGCAAAAAAAGGCCATCCTCCGGGAAGAGAATGACCTCATTTCGATTATGATTTATTAAGTTTAGTGATCGCCTAGAACCGATCGCAATGGCTTATTGAAGAGCGCCATGGAAATCGCAGCGCCGATCGAGAGGATCGCCATGAGTCCAAAGAAGCTTTCGCGAGGCATCGTATCGTAGAAGGTACCGAGGTAGCCGCTCAGGTAGTTGCCGATGGCACTTGAGAGGAACCACATACCCATCATCATCGAAACGATACGGGCGGGAGCCACTTTGGTGACCAGTGACAAACCGATGGGGGAAAGATAAAGTTCGCCGATTGTGAGTACCAGAGTTGTGACGACCAGCCATAGGACTGTGCCCTTGTCCTGACCGACTGAAAGGGCCGCCAGGATCATGATTCCGAATGCTGCTGCAAGGAAAACGCAACCGATCGCCATTTTCGTGACCGAGGTTGGTTCTTTGCCCTTTTTAGCCTGCCACTTCCAGAAGATACCAAGCAAAGGAGCAAAAGCCAGGATAACGAATGGGTTGAACGACTGATACCAGGTCGAAGGCACTTCGAAGCCGAAGAAGTTCCAGTTGGTTTGGTTGTCAGCCCATAGCTGCATGGTATTGCCTTGTTGTTCATAAACAGCCCAGAAGACGATGTTCAAGGCACAGAGTACGATAAGGGCCCAGATAGCCTTCTTTTCGCCTGTAGTAAAAGGAACTTTCTCGCCTTTGACAACGCCTTCAAGTTTCTTGACAGCGTTTTCAGGATGGGGTTCAAGATATTTTTGGCCGAAGATGTAGACGCAAAGACCGATGACCATACCAACACCAGCAGCGCCGAAGCCCCAGTGCCAACCCACTTTTTGGCCCAATGTTCCGCAAACGAGCGGTGAGAGGAGAGCGCCGAGGTTGATGCCCATGTAGAAGAGAGTGAAAGCACCGTCACGACGCGAATCGCCTGGAGCGTAAAGGTCACCCACCTGGGTTGAAACGTTTGGCTTGAAAGCGCCGTTGCCGACGATCAGGAACATAAGCGCCAGGAAAAAGAGCGATTCAAAGGCCATCAGGAAGTGACCAATCGCCATCAAAACGCCGCCGATGATCACGGTTTTTCTCTGGCCGAGCCAACGGTCAGCGATGATCCCGCCGAAGAACGGCGTGAAGTAAACGAGTCCGGTGTAGAGACCGTAGATTTGGGATGCGAGCGGTTGAATCGCGAGCGGCCCGAAAGCCCACTCCAGTCCGCCTTTGATATAATTAAATCCAAGGACGGCTTGTCCCACTTCCGGATTGATGAAGAGGTGGTTCACCATGTAGAGCACGAGAAGCGCACGCATACCGTAGTAGCTCATGCGTTCCCACATCTCTGTGAGGAAGAGAACGTAGAGTCCCTTCGGATGGCCCATAAAATCTCCGTCCGGATGCACGGAATTCCCAACTGTATTTGACGTCTTATTATTCACTGTCACCCCAAGAGCCCCCTTATGCGCGTCAAGCTAACTCATGTCTCAGCCAATGTTTCGGATTGCCAAACGCTCTTAGCACAGCCCTCGCAATGACAATAGCCTAAAACAACAGCGACTGAAGAGAGTTGAGGGAGTTTATTTGCGCTAAACCTGTGACAGCGCAGTTTTGAACAGCCTCCTCCCGGTCTACTTTCCCTTATGACTCGGCGATTTTTTCAAGGCGCGCAAACACTTTCGCTCTTTTCAACTGAGAGCGGCAAAGTCCTGCGCCAGACCTCGTTCGTCGTTTGTAAAATCTCAGGAAAACTTTTCATCCTTCCTCTTTGTATGTCCATCACGTAATTTTTTGATGAACAGCTCTCGACGAGTCGACGAAAGGATTTCCTAAATGAACAATTTAATATCGCACCTG
Organism: Oligoflexus sp.; assembly: GCA_014377445.1. Lineage (GTDB taxonomy): Bacteria > Bdellovibrionota_B > Oligoflexia > Oligoflexales > Oligoflexaceae > Oligoflexus. Next base: position 31,987 of record JACMPP010000018.1, on the reverse strand, counting down.
GTCGCGGGTATTCTGAGCGTCGGCCTCCCTTTGAGTTTTTTTTGGGTCTTCTTTGTTTCGCCTCTGCGCGGCGACCATCAGGTTACGAACCAAGACGGTGAGAAATAGCTTTTCAGCGAAATTCTCGCGGATAAATCTGTGATTGTAAATTTCATCTGCGCGCGCTGCGAAGGCGTTTGCCCTGGCCAGGGCGGATCAGCAGCCGATGGTACTTCGACTCTATCATTCAACGGTCATCCTGCTTCCCGACGGACGGGTACTATCGATAGGCGGAGGACTCGGCGCTGCCTTCAATACACACAAAAACATGGAGATCTATTCTCCGCCTTATCTCTTTAAAGGCCCCCGACCACGTTTGACGAGCAAAGACCATTTTGTTTATGGCGAGCATGTGACGATTTAAAGTCCGGAAGCCCATGAGATCCGAAAGGTGCATGTGATCCGTCTCTCCTCCGATACCCATTCCTTCAACAGCGGTCAGCATATTGTGCCACTGACCTATAGCCACAATCGAGAACAGCATTCACTCGAGACTCAGATCCCTCTGTCGATGGATCTGGCGCCTCCCAGTTTTTATCTTCTTTGCATCGTGAATAAAGATGGTGTTCCCTCATTGGGCAAGACAGTGCGTCTGCTTTCGCAAGGCGACGAAAAACCGGCTACAGAAATTGATGACGCTTTAAATGGCGAACAGATAACGACAAAATGATTGGAGGAATATAATTCTAACGGATTAAGAGAGGTTCGAATGAAGCTCCGCGAAACGGAAAGGAGAGACTAAGGGCTGCGCGAGTGCAGCCCTTAACCACTTACGCTTCAGCTTTGACAGGCTTGGCGTTACGCTTATCGATGAATACGATCTGGCGCTGAAGTTTTTTAGTTTCAGCGTTCAGTTTGCGCCATTTTGGATCGTGCTTAAGAGCTTTTTTGTCTTGCTTGTCTTTTTCAAGACCAGTGACGTAGCTCTTTACTTGTGCTGTTGCGAGGGCCAGGTAGTTCTCTACCATTTCCTTGGTGCGTCCCATTATATCTTTCCTCCGAAATGCGTAGGCTCGTATCGATGGTCAACTTGCCGTTTCCGCTGAGTATGAACGAAAATCCTGAGGAGTATGCCGGTAAATTTCCTTAGATGCCAATGAAAATGCTGGTCAATTTTCTTTGACGTGGCAAATTCTTCGTAATTTTCGCCATCTCTAGCGCGCCTCCCCTCCTGCCGCCTATGTAGACTCTCAATATTTCAGATAAAAAGAAGAACGGTTGGATGGAAAATCAGATTTTCATTCGGACCATTATTCTCGGAAAATTCTTCCTGAATTGCGTTCGGAAGCTACTTCGGCCTCCCGAGCAATGGAAAACACGCCATTTTTGATCGCCGCTCTCTAACTGCTCATCCCCAACCATGCCAAAAATTTAGTACTTGGACTCTCCGCATTATGGCCCAATCCTCGCTCGTCCCAGTCCAGAGTGCACACACGCATATGCCAAAGGACCTTGAACTTTCCGCTTGCTTATACATTTGACTTCGCTCGCAATCGCTTGCGATTCCCCGCCCGTGGTTCAGACAAAGGCCATCTTTAAAAACCCAGGAAACATCGATATGGCATGCCTTTGGAGAAGATGCAGAAGCTTGAAGGTCCTTTTCTCCGTTCCAATCCCCCGGTTTTGATTCACTGCAGATCTTCAGCTCCGTCCCACCGCGAGCGGTTCGTATTGCACCGAGAGTTATTCACGACTCGGCTGAGTCTGCCGATTTTTTAAACCAGACTTTCTAAAAAAAGCGCCAAGCCCTGACAGATCAGGACTTGGCATGAGTTCGGTAAAAAAAGGCTTGCAGTAACAGTACATAACTTAGAAGCACAAACAAACACCCGGTAACACACGCTCCAGCTAACAAACTGATCACGTCGTTCCGGGTGCCTGCTTTGATTAACTCTGTCCGGGTCACTGACTAAAAGCGAATTTCTTATTTAGGATCAGGCCGGAGAAATAAATCCCAAGTCCCAGCTTCCATTTAGATTCTCGACTCTGTCGATCCCGAACGATCTTGCACTCTAAAAAGAGAGCGAACCATAGAAAAGCACTTTACAACTCGTCTATGAAACACACTTATCTGGTGAGAGATAGACAGAAGATCTTTTTGAAGGACCTTCCAACTCACTTTTAAAGTGGGCCGTTGTAGACGTCTTTTACTGCTAAAAGACGTTACTTTCAGAGTTTAACTCCGCCTCAAAACAAAGCGCAATACTAAAACTCACATTATTCACCAATGACTTTGCCAGCAGAGCTTTGCAGACATTCGATTTCCAACTCAAGATCGGTGCATGTATGCGAAGACACGTTTCAAAACGACTTTCCGTCTCGTATTTTAATGGCCTTGAACTGAATCGTTCAACTTCTTCCTCAGTCGATCGATATCGTGTTCCGCCGCCACATCGCTTAAATGTAAAATCAAGGGAACTTCCGCATCATTGATTTTTGCATAGACGAGACTCGCCACTCGATTGGCTTCGGCCGATCGCCAGATATGAACCAGGCATTTGCCTTTCTCCTGACAGAATCGATCGGCATCGGGATTCCCGAATTGTCTTTCATAAGCGACGGTAGCTGCCGGAATGCCGTATTGTTTGCGTAGATTGGCTGGCATCTTGCTCAACTCCTTATTGCTTCCGTCTAGCTGACTGGCATCCCATGACACCCAGTCCATGACCAGAGAGGCAACCTTCTTATTGAGAAAAGTCGCCATCGCAAAGGTGTTTGCCACAGGGCAGATGGTCGCTGTCAATCCCACAGAACTGCTGTCTTTAAGACCCGGGACATCGGCCGGTGCATCACAAGGAGCCGCAGGACTTTGCGCGGCGAGAGTTTCATAACCCATGCCCAGCGCAAGATATTCGAAGGAGTCGACCTTGAAATTTGAATTGGCGTAAAGACTCGAAGAATAAGCGGTAAACACAGTGAATACAGAAAGGCCGAAGTTCCAAATATTTGTACGCACGCAGCTCCCTTTAGCTTTTGAAAAGCTCTTGGTGGTCGATTCGAGAAAAATGAATTTGCTGGCTCACGAAGAGAACTGGGCCGAAAACCAAAAGGATGGCAGAGGGCTGACAAAGGGAGTTGAGGCATCACGGCTTAATTTAAGTCTATCCGTTTTTGGAAGCCCCTAGACCGGCAGGAGATGCCTAGCACTAAAAGACGCACAACACGTAAAAAAGATTACGTGAATCAGCGGACTAGAGAAATTGCGTCGACTTGTTGCGCGGCATTCAGCTAAAAACCGAAGATTCCAACTTCGAGCCCTTTGCAAAGGATCTTTGGATGAAGCAAGTCGGCATCCCACTCATACTCACGTTTAAACTGGACGCATTCTCACAGGATCGTCTCGATAACTGGCGGCAACAGTATTTCCCACCCGCGCGTAACCATCTTAAAGCCCACCTGACGATCTATCATCAGCTTCCGGGGCAGAACATCAAAGAGATCAGTGAAACGCTTCAGGCCTTTGTTTTGACCCATTCTGCGATTGCTCTCCGCTTTAGCCATTTGATTACCCGAGCCGGTTTTGTTGGAGTCGCCATCGAGTCGGCGGAACTTGTCGAGGCGCGAGCGAAGCTGAGTCGACTGTTTGGCAGCACTTTACGGGCTCAGGATAAACAACCTTACAGGCCCCACGTAACCATCACGAATCTGGGTTCGCCCAAAGAAGCCGAGAAGTGTATGGCCGACCTTGAGTCGGTGTTCGGCAGCTGGAACGCTCAGGCGGAAGGACTTGAACTTTTTCAGTATCGGAATGGACCTTGGGATTTCGCTGAGCACTTTCCTTTTGCATATTCGATTTTGTAAAAATGACCGCGTAAATACAGGTCACGAAAAATGACGGATACGTCGTAATCCTTACAAAGCGCCAGTTTGATTGCTGACAGTTGTGTCTTTATACTTGCCTGAAATGATTCGCTTATTCTCAATGACCACTTCAAACATTTCACGCCGGTTAAAAAAATGGCCAGCCAACCAATCTTAATGCTTTATTAAATCTTCAACTTGTCTTATCAAAGCGTAAATACTGATTATCAAAGGAGAGTGCATGCTATCCAGGCTGGGTTCATCTTACTTGATTCTTCTACTGTCGCTGATGACTGTCATCACCGGCTGTGAGAAGAAGAGAGCATCTCGCTTCGTCCAAGGCGACGGCGAATACGTTTACGCAATCAACGATTTTAAGGAAACGAACTATACCCTTAAAACCGGAGCTAAACTTACACGCGGCGTCACGACGAAAGCCGATGAAGTTGTAGTCGACAAATCCTCTGTCATTCGTAGTTTTGATGCGGTTGAATTCTCGATCGACACCGATTTCGGTACTTTCGACAATGCAACCATGAGTAACTTTCAATTCTTCGGTAAGCCGGACTCGGAATATCCAATCCGCGTCGCTTTTACTGAAGACAACCTGGTTTTCTTCAAAATTGCTCCGGAAGCATCGATTCCTTCGGATGAGATGACTTACGCTGAAAAAGTTGAAGGCGACAACTACCGCGTTCCACTCTTCGGCCTCCCTTTGGGCAAATACACGACCGAGAAAGTCAAAGATGATCGCGGTAAATCGACCAACCGTATCGCCACTTTCTCGAAGAAATTCCTGAAAGACGCGACTCACTTCAGCGTGAAAGCAGCGAACCCTTCGTACTTCAATACTGAGCTGAAGCTCGACATGTTCCCGGCCAAATTCTTTGACGAGAAGAATGAGTGGTTCTTCGAAGTCACAGTTGTGGATCGCCCACCCGATAACAACGACACCCACGAACTCGGCTACCAGCTTGCCAGCGGTAAAGCCAAATTCTACAAAACCAATAAAACTTTGACTGTCGTCAGCCAGAACACTCCCGACGAACTCAAAGACCAGGATCCTGAGAAACAAACGACGATTCTTGAAATCCCTGCGAAATGGATGGACTTCCGTCTCATGACGACAGGCGATCAGGCCTTCTTGAAAGAAGAAGTCTTCAATGACATCGCAGCGGGCGCCAAGTACTGGAAAGATCGTCAATACGTTCAACTCCAGTTCGATAAAATCCTATCAGACGTCTTGAGCACGGATTCCATCGTTGCCAACACCCTTCGCGTAAAACGCCTGGAAGTCGGCGATGACTACTTCTCCTTCATCGTATTCGATGCTTTGAGCAAGGTCTCGCTTCACTTCTCTTTCGCTAAAGAAAACCGCATCGTCGAAGGTCTGAACTACCCACTTGAAGACTGGAAGAAATACGGTTTCTTCAAAGCATTCAAGAAAACTCTTAGCGACTCCCTGTTTGCTTCGGAAGAAGCTCAGATCAAGACAGCTTACGTTCAGCGTATGTACCCTAAAGACAATGTCGTGACTTTCCACATCACCGAAAACACCCCTAAGGATCCTATCTTCCTCGAAGCGATTGAAACGGCTTTGAAATCCTGGGATGGCGCTTTCACGGAAGCAGCTAAGGGAACTCCTTACGAGAACAACCCTATCCACGTCGTGTTCGACAAGGAAAAACCAGTACAAAACGGCGACGCCCGTTACCATAAGGTTTCGTTCTACGGCTATGAAGTGGCGAGTACCCTCCTGGGCTACGGACCATCTGTTGCCGACGATCGCAATGGCGAGACTTACTCGTCAACCAACCACATTTATCTGCGCAACTACCGGGAGCAGATTCTCCGCAACCTGGTTAAGTATGTTCGCTTCAAGCTCGGCGTCTACAACGACCTCGATGTTCAGAACGTTGACATCCCCAATCAGGTCCTCATTACATCCGGCGAAGTCGACCACGATTTCTCGACTCTCTTCGGTGGATCCTCAGGTTCGGGCTCTCCTCTCAGCCTCAGCGCGATGCCAGGCAGCTTCAGTCAAGCCGCTGGTTACGACTACATAGCTGTCGTTGATTACGCCAAAGCTCAAAAAGAAGCTCAAGCCCAACTTGCTTCTCAGAATCAGTCGATCGTCGATGGCTCGATCAAGAAGGAAGACGGCTTCAAAGACTTCGTACGTTCGCGCAAACGCCTTGAAAGCGGCATGATTGATGAGAAGACTTTCTCTCAGGAACTCGCTGCATCGGCTAAAGGCAACAAAACCGCGGGCACTTGCGATTACATGGCAGGCACGGCGATCTCCTTCAAGGAAATCGAAGATGTTTGTATGGTCAATGGCAACCGCTTCAAGACCTACGTTGATGAATTGCTGGCCAAGAATCAAAGCGAAGGTCTCGACTATCGCCTCGACGACGAAAAAGCTGTCTTCTACGACTGCGCACAGAAGCTCATGAAACCAACTTTGATCTCCACACTCGTTCATGAGTTTGGCCACAACTTTGGTTTGACTCACAACTTCGCCGGCTCTTCGGATGCCGCTAACTTCCGTCGCGATGCGAATGGCGTTCCTGAAGTTCGTACAACATCAGTCATGGACTATGCCCATGGCGATGCACACCGAGGCTTTAGCCCTGGTCCTTACGATATCGCAACGATCCGCTACGGCTACTACCACGCTGTTGAAGTTCAGGACAAGAAAACCGGTGCATCACAAGGCATCATGAGCATCGAAACCAAACCAAACGACATCGCCAGCGTCGATGCCCGTTTGAAAAAGATGGCGCCGAACAGCATTGCTCGTCCCTACCGCTACTGCTGGGATTCAGACATCGCAACAGGCGAAGTTCCATTGGAAACACCTAACTGTCGCCGCTGGGACCAAGGCTCCGATCCTGTCGCTCAGGTCCGTTCGTTCATCGATGGCTTCAACACTTTCATGTTGACCAGTGCCAACCGCTTCGACAATTACTCAGTCGGAACCGGTCTCTCCATCTCGAACTCAGCGATGTCGACCTACTTGGTTCCCATCAAGTTGCTCTATGACAAATATCGCTACACACTCTTCGAAAAAGCTTTTGCGAATGGCATGAACGATCCTTACTTCGATATCTTCACAGCCGCTCAGACAGAAGAGAAGGTCCTCGGCAAAGACGTTCTTAGTAAAATCGCAACTCTCAAAGACGAGTTGATTGCCATCTCGGGCGACAACGCAGTCTCACGCGATAAAATGGCCGTCGTTAACTTGGAGAAGAAGGTTCAGGCTCTTCCTGAAGTCGCCCAGTACAAACTGGCCAGCGAATTCATCAAAGACTTCTACCGTCAGCTCACGTTCTCGAACGATCTTTACTGTGTCGCTGTCTCAGGCGACGGCAGTAACTATCGCACAGCCGACATCCAACCCTTTGCTTCCCTCCGTACCACGATCTACAACGCGAATGGCACAGACGCAGTTCGTTGTGAAGACACTGGCATTCTTAGCTACTACCAAGACCTCGCAGCGAGCGGTCAATTGCCTGGCATCAAATCTGTCGACAAAGTCACTTCCGTTGGTAACCCGACGGCGGACATCGTCTACAGTGCAGACATCCAGAAATTACCGATCCGTAATGCGATCCGCGCTGGTTACTCGGCGACACGTATGAAGGCTTTGAGCTTGTTTGCAAACCGCTCAATGGATGCTAACGGTATCAGCTTAATCAAGGCGAACGGGTTCTTCCCAAGTATCCTCGATGAAGAAGATTATCGTTCACAAATCCTCAGCGAAATCCGCAATCGCTACGTAAACGGCGTGAGCGGCGACCAACTTCTTACCTTCGCCGGCAAGAAATTGGGCAAGACAGTCACAAGCGGACAATTTGCTTCCCTTGCTGACAAAACCACAGGCCGATTCTATCTCCCCTACTTCGAAGAAGAAACCGAAGTCGTTCAAAGTCTTTTGCAAACTTACCGTACCGGAGCGATTTCGCCTCTCGCGGTAACGAACGTAAAAATCATGGATATCCAGGTTTCAACTTCGCCTGAAGTAACCTTCCTTAACTTTATTCGTACGGCTCCAGACGCTGCTGAATACCGTTACTTCATCGCGGGAAGTACTGCGTACTACTCCAAAGGCATCGTCGCTCGCGATATACTCGCCTCGATGTTTGACACTTCCACTTCGGTAGCAATTGCAGAACAGATGGCGCTGGCAACTGACTCGAACGGAGCTCTTGTTAAAAAGAGTGAAGATCAAGTTCGCCGCCGAGTTGTCCAATTTGCGCAAGACTTTGCGACTGAATTAAGTTCGGGCGATGTAACAGCGAAGAACGTTCTCTACAAAGTTCGTACCTGTGTGAAAGACAAGCTGGTCGGCAAGTATCAAAACAAGCTGGGCACCTTTACTCTCCAAGCTGATCCTGACTTTGCTTACATTCAAAGCGTTTGCCGTAAGCCCGCGCTTAACGGACAAGATGGTAACGCTGTCGCGATTGCGAAGTACTTTGAAGAAGCTGACAAGCTCCTCGACTTCATCACGACCAAAGACAACCAAACAATCTCAATCGCTCTCGTGGAAAGCGTTCTGACACAAGTTGGGCTCCCTGCTACGCAGGATAAGAAGAAGACTTGGGCTCAGATCATGGACGCGACCTCGACGAAGACGATTAAGGATCTGGCTTTGCCAAACAGCTTCGAAGCAGCGATCTTCCAAGGCGTTGTGAATGATGTGATGTTTGCGCAACAAGATGGCCAGTCTAAACTTGCAGCACTGGCGACTGATCCTACGGCGTTTGATGGTGACATAAAGCGCCTCGTCAGTGACCTCGGCGCTAAGCTCGCTCCGTATGCGAAGTATCGTGATCTCTTCAAGAAGAAGGTCGATATCTTGCAGACAGCGATCTACAACAGTGCTCGTTAATAATCCTGCGTAAGTAAGCCAATTACTTTTTTTTCGGAGGGACGCCTGTTGGCGGCCCCCCTTTTTTTATTCAGGTACAAAGAGCGGATATCAATCCGCCCCTTGTACCTGACTAAATTAGATCTCTCCTGGTGCGAACAGCCCATTTGCCAATCGCCTACTTTTGTAAGGTTACAAGCCATGGCCTGAACCATAATGGATCTCTGGAGTCGATCGACAGCCGAAGTGTTTTTCATTTCGTTGTACCACTCCCCGACAGTGCTGGGAAAAAGACCGCTGATTATGCCTTTGGGATCACATTTGGGCATCATTTTGTGTGGAAGTGCCGCCCGTCGCTACCGTGAAAGTAGTTCTATTATCATTATTGGGAAAGCCCTTGTTCTTGCAGCACTGAACGTCGCTTCCTGCACTGCAAGATCCCCATCCCGCGAGCACCTGAGGCATAGAACCGTTGTGATTCGTGGCTCCTACAAGATTGAAGCCGTCGAAAAGAATCATATCGCTTTTGTGAAACTCGAGAGCTGATGTAACGACGGAAAGAGTCCCAATAGGGCCCTCAGTTGGTTTTTCCGTCGGCCAAAACCTGTTCCGATAAGTCCCACCAGGAAACGAAACAAAAATCACCCGCTGCGTATTCGCCACTTGCGCCAGGGCATCGCTCGGTCCCAGTGCTCTCATGAGCGGATAGCATAACAAAGCGCTGCTTGCACTTTGAAGCGGTTGACGTCTGCTTTGGCCTTTTCGAGTGAGCGTGGGACCTCCTGACAAAAATGCAGAACCATCATCGGAGAATTGAATCAATACGCTGAGCAAACTCTGTAACAGAACGTTCTGACGTCTTTAATTTCGCGGGTTTTTTAGCTTCCAAAACACCCTCTCAAGTCAAAAATTAGGGCTAAACCCAAAAACCCGCTAAACCCGTCATTCCAACCCATAAACTCCCCTCGGAAATATTAAAACTAGAGCTTTTTTCCCAGGCTTTGCCTATTCTCCCAAAAATCGAAAACCACTGTGAAAGCTAGCCCCAAGTGATTAAATTTTACGCTTATAAAGGCTGCAGCAGCTGCCGAACTGCCGAAAAATTCCTCAAAGACCAAGAGATTCCGTACACTTTCATCGATATTACGACCGAACCACCTTCGCCAAAAGAGCTTAGTATTCTTGTGAAAAAATCGGGTCTCGAGCTCAAAAAATTTCTGAATACGAGTGGTGAGGTCTACCGGGAGCTCGGACTCAAGGATAAATTAGCGTCGATGTCCGAAGTTGAGATCGTAAAACTTCTTGCCGGCAACGGTCGCTTGATCAAGCGTCCTCTCATCGCTGATGACACGCGGGTCACTGTCGGTTTCAAAGATGATGCAGAAAAAGTTTGGTCAACGAAAAAACGCTAAATCGACTGTCAGTTCTGCCCTGCAATATAAAGTCCCAAGCCGCAGATTTCCAAGAAATCTGCAAACTTGTAGGCTCTCAAATTCCAGTAGACGGCGCCCACTCCCCCTTTTCATGTCGTGATTCAATCCTTCTAAACAAGCTTTGTTAGATCTTTTGCGATGACCTCTTCATCTTCGTTGCAACTCAGCGATCTTAGACAATCTGATCACTGCTGTTCTGTGAGTCCTGTCTCAAATTTTTTCTTGAAAAAGCTGAACAGCAGCAATAACCGCGTTTGCATGGAATTTCCGACCCTTTGAAAAATCAGCCCACAGAACAACGTGTTTGGCCTGAGCCTTGCAGGACTAGAGACTGCCAAGGAGATTCATTCCCACACTATAAGAGGTTTCCCAATGAGCATGATTCGTAGCCTTACAAAAATCTGCATCCCTGCAATTCTCTCAATGTCCGCTGCTTCTGCCTTTGCAACTGAACGTCAACCTGAATACGTTAAGCCTCCAGCAGGCAGCGTCAAAATCAAATCGATCTCCGCGATCGGTACAGGTTGTGCGGATGAAAGCACTTATGCCACCAACATCTCGGATGATGCTCAAGCGTTTACCGTTACGTTTTCGGATTTCGTAGCTGAAGTGGGTCCTGGTATTCCTTTGAGTGCAGGTCGCAAAAACTGTGCTTTAACTGCGACACTGCAAATTCCAAACGGATACCAGTTCAGCATCGCAACATTCAACTACCGCGGCTTTATGGATTTGGCGCCGAAAATCAAGGCTGATCACACAACTTCGTACTACTTCCAAGGTCAGACAGCGACTGGCAAGTTTGTAGCGACTGAGATCGGTCCTAAAGCCAAAGACTTTGTTTACAGCGAAAAAATTGGTTTGACTTCGGTCTACCTACCAGACGTCTGGTCGCCCTGTAACATCGATCGCGCACTCATCATCAACCCATCGATCCGCGTCAGCAAAATGTCGGGAGCAAAAGCCGGCGCTCAAGGCTTGATCACCAACGACTCCATCGACGGTGAAATCAAACAAGTCTTCGGTTTCGTCTGGAGAAAGTGCTGAGTTTAACTTCTCCTTATCGGACTCGTTAGGCCTTTGATTTTGGAGAAGATGCAAAAGCCAAACGACTTTGTCAGACTTGGAATCAAAGCGTTCCTGCCACGAGGCAGGGGCGCTTTTTTCTTGGGAGAAAACCCCAGCCCTTCTGTTTTTTTGCTTGTTCCCCCGCCCAAGCTCGTTATGATGGCGAAGATTTGCCATGCTATGAGGCGTTGTCTATGTCATCTGAGATCTGTCCCTGCGGAAGCAAGAAAGAATTTGATCAATGCTGCGGAATCTACCTTTCTGGCAAGGCTGTAGCGCCTCACCCCGAAGATCTGATGCGTAGTCGGTATGTCGCGTTTTACCGCAATGATCTCGATTATTTGAAGAAGACCTGGCACCCCGAGACCTATCCGGAGGATCTCGGTTCAGAAGAACCCTCAAACTGGGTCGGTCTGGAAATCATCGAAGCCTCGGAAGAGGAGGACGAAGGCGAAGTTGAATTCAAAGCCCGCCTGATCTACGACAACAAGCTCGAGGTCCTCCACGAGATCAGCTATTTCGATAAAATTGACGGGCTGTGGCTCTATCATTCCGGCGATTTTGAAAACGATGGCAAGCCCGAAAAACTTTCGAAAAGCACGCCTTGCCCTTGCGGCAGTGGCAAAAAGTTTGGCAACTGCCACTTCCAAAAATAGAAGGCGTTTCGACCGATGCAATCTCTCGACCCCATATTTCAACCGATCAAATTAGGACTCCATACCGTACCCGGTGTTTGGGCCTATATGTTTCCTGAAGAGGTGAAATATTTTCAAGTCGATCCTGAGATCAGGAGTTCCTGCTTCAATTGCCCTCAAGTCAAAGACGCTGGTTTTCATCCCAGCGTTCGCTGTTGCACGGTGATCCCGCGCGTACCCAATTTTCTCATGGGCATGGCGCTCAATAGCGAACCCACGCGCGGCCTCATCGAATCTTATATCGCCGGGGGCCATGTGCTCCCGGAGGGCAGCAATATTTCTCCCAAACAATTGCTGGCATCGCTATCCTATATTGTAAAACCGGATCGCGACAATCCCACGGTCGTCTGCCCTTTTCTCAATTGGGAAAACAAACAATGCGGAATTTATGCTTTCCGTAGCACGGTTTGCAGTACATTTTTCTGCCACCATGATCGGGGAGAAGAAGGTGGGATCTTTTGGGAAGACCTCCAAGACCTCGGCAGTCAGATCGAAGCCGCCCTCTCCCAGTGGGCTTTAAGCGAGATTGGTTTTGATCGCGAAGGCTATTTTCAACGCTTTAATTCGCTCAGTGAGAAGCCCGACAGCTGCAGTGAGGAAGGCAAGACCGGCTGGAGCTTAAGCGCACGCCAACTCCTTTGGGGGGAATGGTTTGGACGCGAGACAGAATTCTACAAAGCCTGTGCCGATGTTATTATTCAGAACAAGAAGGACCTTTATAAAATCGCCTCGGCTCAGAGCATTTTACAAACAGAGGCCTATGATGAAAGCGTCCGGCAGGAATTGGTAAAGACCTTTCCCAAGGACCTCGTCGCCGAAGCCTTGCCTGACGGCAAGCCGGAAAAGATCCAAAACCTCTGGTATTCGCTGCAGCTCTCCCACAGAAACCTACAGCTCAGCCGGCTGCCCAAGTCATCGGAAAAATGAGTCGCTCCAGGGCGAGGGATGTTATACTCGTGGCAATCCCTAATCATGGAGAGGCGAGATTATGTGCATCATTTGTTTGGAATTCAATAAATCACGTGATTTTGGAGATGCCAAAATGATGATCGAGGCGGCCCGGCGGGAAACCACTTCCATCTCCGAAGAACATCTTCGTTCCGTCGAATTCAAATTGCAGAGAATGCAGGATGAAGGGGATGAAGAGGAAGAACTCAACCCAAGCTCAGTGGCTTGAATACATCTATAGAAATCATAAAGGCTTCAACTTACCTTGAAGCCTCATTTTTTTTGTGGAATGAAAGCGACGGGGCATTTGGATTTAGCAGGGGACAGCCCTTAACACTGGCATCGAAGGCCCCACTGCCAGAAGGTTTCCTGTGCATAGGCAAGGTAAGAATAATCAAAGGTTGGAACTCGCACAAAAAAGCTTTTAAAAACAAAAAAACTCGCTCGAATCGAGCAAGTTTAGGTTTGGGATGAATCTGAAAGGATTGAGTCATTGATCAACGAGTTAAAAAAATCAATGTACTCAAGACTCGAAATAGGCTTGACCTGGTAGCCATTGGCTCCGATCGCCATAGCCCTCTCGCGATCGGATTCGAGGGAGGAGTGAGAAAACATAGCGATAAAAGGCAATTCTTTGAAGGATGCATCGCTCCGAACCCTGAACAAGGCTTCATGCCCGTCGATACCAGGCATATTGATATCGAGAAGTATAAGAGCGGGAACGCCGGCTTTCTTAGTCTTCACGTCTTCCAGATAAGCGAAGAGTAAGCCGGCGGACATCAGCGGCACAAATTTATTTTTTACTTTGGATTTGGCGAAACAGCGCTGAGCTATTTTAAGATCGAGATCAGAATCATCGACCATGATCACTTCATTTTCATTTTGTAACTTTATCATCTTTCTTCCCCGTCAATGTGAATCTAAAACTAACCCCGCTTGGGAAGGTTTCGACCCAAATCCGTCCATGGTGCCTTTCCACGATCTTCCTGGCCTTCGTTAAACCAAGGCCCAAATGCTGCCATTTCTGATAAGTGGCCAGCCGCGTAAAAGGTTGAAAGATAGCCTCCGTCTTCGCACTGTCGATCGTCGACCCACTGTTGAGAACCGACATGACCCATTCCCCGGAAGCGTTTTCCGCTGAGAATGTGATGTCGATAGCCTTCGAGCCTGTGTGGACCAAAGCATTGTCGATGAGCGCTTTTAACAACTCTTCACAAAGCTCAGCGTTACAAAGAAGTTGAGGGTACGTCTCTATCTTAACCTGAATCCCTCGCTTTTCAATCTCTTCCTGCCGATCAGCAAGAAGTTTTAGAACGATCCCCCGCAAATCGACTTTTGCCAGTTCACAGTTAGCATTGACGATACGGGTTAGTTCGCGGAAATCATCGACCAGCGCCAGGCCCTCGGTGGTACAGCGCATGAGATCCTCACAGATGTCGTCAATCTCAGCATTCGCCAGACCATCTGCCTCAAGCCTCAGCAAATCGACCAGGCAATGAATCCGGCGGAGCGGCTCACGCATGTCGTGCGAAGCTATCGTTGTATATTGTTTTAGCTGATCGTTCGAATCTTTCAACTGTTTATAAAGGTTTTCGATGAGCTGAGACTTGTCCAGCGCCTTTTTCTGACGATAAAGGTCAGCGAAAACTCTGACTTTTGCCCGAAGGACCTGCGGGGACAAAGGTTTTATGATGAAATCGACAGCACCGCTCTCGTAGCCCTGGAAGAGCTCCTCCTGATCCTTAGCCTCCGCCGTAACGAAGATGATGGGCGTCTGGGCAAATACGGGATCAGCACGGATGATCTGTGCCACTTCAAAGCCATCCATTCCCGGCATTCTGATGTCGAGAAGGATGCAGCAGAATTCGGTCTTGAGAATCTTTCGCAAAGCCTCTGGGCCTGAATTTGCGCAAACGACTTCCAACTCATCGGAATTGAGTACTTCCTCGAGCGAAATCAGGTTGGGTAAAAGATCGTCAACGGCCAGTACATAAACCTTGGATTTAAGTTCCTGCCCGATCGAAGGAATTGAGTCGAATTCCATGAAGCATTGTCCTCGTCATTTCTTTCGATAGATCTCGTTCTGCCTGTCGATCGTATCATAATAGCGGCCGACGCATGAAAACATCAACGTTTCCTGAACTCCAAGACCCAGATAACCGCCGCTCACCAGGTTTTCTATCATGAGTTTCAAGGCACGATTTTGTAAAATTTCGTTAAAATAAATCAATAGGTTTCGACAGAGAATGAGCTGCATTTCTCCGAAACTCGTATCGGTGGCCAGATTGTGAACGGACAAGAGTGAGTTTGCTCAGGATCTCATAAAAGAAGCCCTTATCCTGACAGGCTCTTTCGCTGAGTTGAGCAAGGCTCAATTGACCTGTATCCCTCAAGCAGAGTTCGATTCGAGTTTTTTTGGTATTCGCGGAATAATTTCGGAAATCGTAACCATAGCGTTTAAATAAAGCCGTCAGAAACAGATCGATCTCGGCCGTATCTATGGAGGCGTGCGAGCTCTTCATTTGCTCAGCCAAACTCTCATGAGCATGAGCAGCTTGTCCGTATCGATCGGCTTGAGAAGATAATCACTCGCTCCAGCGGCCAGACAGAGGTCTCTATCATCCTTCATGGCTTTGGCGGTTAAGGCGATAACTGCAAGATTTTTGAAATGTTTGTTAAGGCGGATGCGACGCATGGCTTCGTATCCATCCATCTCCGGCATCATGATGTCCATGAGAACCAGATCTGTCTCAGGATGACTATCGAGTACTTCAAGAGCCTCACGACCGTTCTCGGCAACGAGGATATGACAGCCACGACCGTGCAAAATTTGTCGAAGCGAGTAGACGTTTCTAATGTCATCGTCAACTATTAAAACGTTTTTACCGTCAAATATATTCTCTGACAGCATCATGGATGCATTCGGGGATTTGGTTTTGGCCATCCGACTGTCGACGCTGTGCAGGAAGAGGGAAATATCCTCGAGAATTTCATCATGGGGCAAGGCCTTCAGAACCTGATCCAGACGTTCGATCGAGATCGGTTTCGCTATGAATTCCGCAGCTCCGCGACGCATCGCCTCCTCTTCGCGTCCCAGACCGGCTCCACTGAAGACATGAACGGCTATGTTGCGCGTCTTGCCATTGGATTTGAGGTCACTCAAGATATCGAGTCCGTCAGCATCGGGCAGCTTGATATCGAGAATGATCCCATGCGGGCGGAAGCGCTCGGCAAAGGGCACACAATCGCGCCCCTGGGGCGACACAACACATTTAAAACCTTCGGCCCGGCATTTATTAATGAGAAGCTGCGCGAAAGTTTGATCGTCCTCGATGATGACCAACATGGGTTCACCGAGCTTCACCGTATCCCTATCGTCTTCGACAAAGCTGTCACTACTTAGCAGTTTTTCAATTTTACTCTCATTACTTTCAGGCAACCTGAGGGGAAGGAAGAGGGAAAAGGTACTCCCCTCGCCAGACATACTTTTCAAGGTGATATCACCGCCGAGTTTCACTGCCATATTTTTTGAAATCGCCAATCCCAAGCCGGTGCCTTCCTGTTTGCGGGAAAGGGCATTGTTGAGCTGACGGAAAGGTTCAAATATGACCGCATGCGACTCTTCACTGATACCAACTCCGGTATCTTTTACATCAATCTGAAGCCCGTACTCTGGATCACTGGATTTTCGGAAACTGACAGTGACCGACCCGGCCTCTGTAAATTTGATCGCGTTTGCCACGAAGTTTCGGACGATCTGGGCCAGGCGAATAGGATCCGTTTCAAGCGACTGCGGGATGTCCTCAGCAATTTCCACCCTGTACTCCAGATTTTTGTTCTGGGCGAGGGCTTCATACATCTCTCGCGTTTCATCCGCCAGCTTGAGTATTTCAATCGTGACCGCATTGATCTCAATCTTGCCGGCTTCAATGCGCGAAAGATCGAGAATCTCATTGATGAGCTTGAGCAGATCTTTGCCTGACGTATGGATAATCTTCGCATTCCTAATCTGATTGTCCGACATTGTTTTTTCACGGTTCTCGCTTAAAACCTGTGCCAGGATCATGATGCTATTGAGCGGCGTTCGAAGCTCGTGAGACATGTTGGCAAGAAAAATGGATTTATAGCGGTTGGCAATGTCCGCTTCCTGACCTTTTTCCTCCGCATCTTTTTTAGCGAGAGCCAGATTGTCGATGACGACTTCCAGCTTTTCATTTTGGGCTTCGAGCTCGCTCCTCTGCTCTTCAAGCTCCTGATTCACGTTTTGCAGGGTCAACTGCTGTTCGTTCAAGAGCCGCGTCTTCCCTTCCAGATCGATATTGGCACTTCGCAATTCCTCGCTCTGCAATTGAGTCGTTGACAGGAGTTCAACCACCATTGCATTGGCAAAGAGGGCCTTCAGGAGTACGGCGATATTTTCTTCCACGGCCTCTAAGAAGCGGACGGAAACCTTATCGATTTCCTGAAAGGATAAAAACTCCATAACGGCAACGACTTCGCCTTGAAAACGCACCGGGAAAAGCACAAGGGCTTCGGGAATCTTCGTCGAAGCGGCTCCAATAAGCTCCCGATAACTCATAGGCACGGCCTCCCCTAAAAAATGCACGAGCTTGCCTGCCCCGACCACTTCCGCAATTAACCCCGTTCTTTCGCTGTCTCGACTTGAATTCACCAGACCGCAGCTAAAGATGAGATCAAGCGCGCCTTCGTCGACCCTGAGAAAGCTGCTGTATTCCGCTCCAATAGCCTCGCTCAGACTCTGCAAACAATTCTCTGCAAATCGTTTGAGATCGATTTCCCCACGTATGGATTCGTTCAGCAGCTTTTGCTTCTCGAGCAGCCAATTATCGGTCTTGGCCTGTTCCTCACTCGCACAAATCGCCACATAAATACGGCCAATTTCGCTCATGATAAACTGAATTTCGTCATTGCCCTTGAGAGTGGGAAAGCGGATCGACCGATTCCCCGCCGCGACCTGCTCCGACACAATCGCGATATGCCGGACACCGCGAACGAAACCGCGCGAGATAAGAAAGATCAGTAGGAGAACGACTCCTCCGGCCAGCGAGGCTATGCCGATGATCGAATTGAGCCTTGAGTCCGCCAACTCAATCTCGGCCCTCAGTCGTTCATCGATCACTCGGATCGAAAGATTATGCAGTTCGTAGATCGCTTCAATGAGCTCGCTGCTTTGCTTGAAAAATTCCCCCGGCTGAAGTTTGCCATTCGTGGTGGAATCCGAAAGATATTGCTGAACCATCCCACGCACAACCCTGAGCTCTTTGTCCACCTTCAGCACGGACGGCTGAATTTGAACAAAGAGCTCAGGGTTGTGCGTCTTCAGATCCCCAAGACTCTGCACGATTTCCCGATAACGGTTCTCGGCCAGGCTCAAATAGCTGCTGGTCGTACTCAAATCGGAAAGGGTCTTTTCATTGATAAAGACTTTAAAGGTGATGTAGCCCCGCAGGAGATTGACGTTTTCGGCGAGTGATGGCGTGAGATCGACTGCCAGCCGGCTCGGAACGATGAGGTTGCCCGCGCCTGAGTAGAACTTATAGCTGTAGCTCAGGATCTCGGCAAAATTGGTTAAAGAGCCGCTCAGTTCCGCATAGGCACTGAATCCGCGGGGCCGCGATTCGGAATCCGAAATCGACTCTATAACTTTGGCAGCGAGAGTATTCCATTGGGCGCTGTCAAAGCCTTTCAGTGCCTTCAAATCCGAGGTCACCCTATCGACCTTCGAGGAGATGCGATCGGCCGTCTCGCGCGTCTTATCGGGGGATATATCGGAGCCGATGACCCAGAGTGGGAGGTTCGCCCCATAGTCCTGCACCAGGCGGGTAAGTTCGCCAATATGTTCTATGGCAGGGGTAGCAGCGAGCTGATCGCGAAGATTATTGAGGCTCAACTCTTTGACCAGTCGAACGTATTCACGAGTTACAAAAAGCAAAGGCAGCCCTAAAATCGCTGTGATGATAACAATTTTCTGCCACAATTTTAACCTTGCGATCATAGACGCACCCCAAGACTAACTATTTCGCCTGAACAGAAAACACGATACGAACGCTGGCATTGGCGTTCTTCTCGAATATGTAAGTGATGGCATCCGGCTTGGCCTTAACCAGGCTTATAGCTTGGGCATCATCACCTGAAACTCGGGCGGGAGGCGGCGCCTCCCCCGTAAAGACCTTACGCGCCCAGTGCACCGATACTTCTTTCGGCTTCATCGATGCAATGCCGTCATAGAACTGTCTATATATGTCCGAGGCGCGATCCCGATCCGTGACTTCGACCAAAATGCCCGGCGCCGCATAACGCGTTTCTCCGAGAAAGACTGCCTTGATCTGATTGAGAGTCAACTTTTGCAGAGTCGACTTCTTATTCACGACTACCACGATATTATCGGCCGCCATGAGCACCTGGGAAGAGAGGAACAACGAACTCATCAATGCAAAAATATATTTATATTTCATATTTGCCTCAGAAGATCATGCTGTAGCCAATTCGATAAACCATCGCTTCATCAACAGTGGGCTTCGCATCGAAGAGGCCCTGACTGTTCAGGGGTACGTAGACCCTTTTCGCTTCGAGTTTAATAACCGAATCAACGTTAAGATCGTAATTGAGACCGAGAGCCAGTGACTTCTGATCACGGGAAAGTGTCGGGGTCGTGGGCCTTTTAACGGCCGCGTAAGTCAGATGCAGAAGGTAAGCATCGATTTGCTTTCCAACAGTTGCATAGTAACCTTGCGATCCCCCGATGCGGCGGTGAAGAAGAGCCGAACGTGCGGCGAGGGCTGGTATAAGTGTCCCGTCCGTTGTCGTCGCAATCTCAGCATCAAGCTTGTCCGCTTCCTTAAAATAACGATCTTCATCATTATCACGGGTCGCCGCATACTCCGCAGACATCCAGAAGCCTTCCCAATCTGTTTTGACTCCGAAAGTCAGGATTTCGTAACGACGTTCGCTGAACTGGAGAGCAGGGCCGATATTGAGATTCCATAGGGCCCGGTTATAGGCGAGTCGCAAAGAGCTTTTGCCCTGTACCCATTCCAAACTGGAACCAAACATGTTGGAACCACGAATTTTTGATTCGCGAGTCGGAGCGTTGGGGACTGACTCGATCAGCACATCGCCACCATAGGGACGAAAGGTCAGAGTCGAGGATCCGATCGGCAAGGCAAAGGCGGCAGCCGCACCTGTGAAGGATTTGAGATTGAAGAGCGTATAGACTTCTTCGGGCGGGACAACCCAGGGATAGGCTCGTCCAACATCGAGATAGGCCGAGACCATCCACATTGGGATTTTCTGACGACCTAAACTGATGTTCCAGTTCGAATTGGGTTCGTAGGTGACAAAGGCCCAATCCACCTTTGCAGTACTGTCAGCCTGAGAAGCCCGGGCCAGAATTTGAGCAGCTACCCGCCAGTCAGCACCCAGGTCTTTGCTTAAATTAAGACCGAGGAAAGTCTCCTCAGTGGCGCGGGCCTTCCGATTGATGCCTTGCTGATAGGGCACAGCCGAATCGGTGAACGAGGCCCCTGTGGTCAGAAACCCTCTCCACTCTAATTCTGCCGAACTGCTCTTCGTCGATACGAAGCCCAGCAGCAAGGCGAATATAGGTACTTTCCAGCCCGATTTGCAACCCAGCATGATCCCTCCACCGCACAATAATGAGGGTAGAATACCAGAACTCGGAGGCGAGGGACTACACTTTACTGAAACAGAAAATGGACTGCATAAGCCAAATATGAAGAGGAATTAGCCGGGATCCCCGGGGATTTCTGGCTCGGAGAGATCTAAACAGAGTTTTCTTTGCAAGAGGGAGACGCCGATGACTGAAGAATTGACTCTCGAGGACAAACTCAAGGCGGAAGTGGACCAGCTTCCTTGGTCAGCACTTGTTCGTCATTTTGCTTTCGGGCGCGTGTACCGCGTTAGAGCCCCTTGGACCGTTATCGATCCCGCCATGGTTCTCAATCGCGATAACGCCGAAGAACTGAAGTCAGCGATGTCGGCCGCACAATTTGGAATTCCAACCGATGACGAAATAAAGACCTGGCACGAAGCCAAACAACAATTTCATGTCCTCGTCATCAGTCCCTTTGTTTTGATCGAAGAGTTAGCAACGCCAATCAACTCATGATCGAAAAATTGTTCACGCTGATATATTATTTCAATTAAATGAACGATGAACAATTGACCCGAGATCCCCGGAGCGTTATGAAAAGGCGAGACGAAACATACGTCGTCCGACTCACTTCGCCCTTAGGAAACTCTATGAAAAATCTCTATCTCAATCTTCTCCTGTTTTTATTCAGCGTCCTGTCCTTTGGAACATCCGCGATGAGCGGAACGGCAGAGAGTGCGCACTCTTTCTATTCCTTCGCAGTTGATGCTCGTCCGGTCGACGGCAACTTTCAAAAGCTCGACATCACTCTCAACGAAGAAGGCACCTACGACGCCACAATTCATACCATCACGGCTGGCGACGGCTTTCCAGTCCAGGACACGACCGAAGAATTGGGAATGGGTCTCGAGTGCACGGTAGTTAAGAAGCATAAAAAGCTGCTGAGCCTAAGTTGTTCGCGCGACAATCGTCCTGCCGATGGTCTCCTGATCGAACTGTTCGTCATTCGTAACGAAGAGAAAACTTATGATGCGAAAATTCACAGAGCAGCTTACTCAACCCTTCAAGCTCCCGAACTCGACGAAACAACTGAAGTTGCCTACGGCATGAGTCGTCAAAACTAAACCGAAGTTCTTGTCACTATGAATGGCATCTGACTATTCAGATGTCTTTTTTTCGCCTGTTTTCCGATTGCGGATTGAATTTGAATTGCCCTTCGGGGACTGCTAACATTTCAGGGTGAAGATTGATTGACTCTAAGTTATGCCTTCATTCACCAGATCTGGCAGTCGATGAATTACGAGACTGCAACTTCGAGTTGCGAGCAGTTTGAGACCTGTGTCGTCTCCCAACCCCCCATGACTTTCCGAACTTGCCGCAAGCGGTTAAGGTTAAATGTGCGAAGGCCAATGCAAACGAAAGGTATTTCATCGCTGTGCCTCGATTGTGAGTAGGCACTCTATGCCACCCAAAAACATCTTATGGTCGTAATTACTTTGCACATAAAATTTATTTATAAAATACTGATATTTATAAGTTTTATGAATATGGATTAATCTTAAACTTAATTTTTCGGCACATTTTGACCTGAGCCCTTGCGTTACCTATTTCTGCGAATGAAATAGTCGAACCGAGGAGTCGATTTCTGTTCCTTAAACTTGATTATATATTCTCTATTCATCTTCAAGTTAAAGGCGCATAGTGAGAGCAATTGTAGTGATTGGGAAAACACCGTGCATTTTTGACGACTCCTGTTCAATCAGGGCCTGAAAAACCAGCAACCATCATTAGACTCACTTACCCGTGTTGCAATAAATGAAGCGTTCGTTCGAATGAGACGAGACTTGAAACTTTTCCACTATCCAAAAGTCTTATTCAGAACTTGGCACCGCTAACCACACTTTTGCATCAAACGCTCCCCATAAGCGTAGGTCCTTTCTTCAGACTGAACGGAACTCGAGACTTAAAATCACAAGGCCGTCGGCTAGGTCACGGAATATTTTCATATCTCTAAGAAAAATTAACATATGTAAATTACAGAATAGATCCCGGATGTTACGATCATTTGGGAACGAAATAAAAGAACGAAACCAGCATTAGCTTGAAGCGCTGTTTTCGAAAAATGAATCTCTTGGGGTTCGTCTTCCGAAAAAAATGGAGTTTATATTTCTGAACTATGGTCTGCAAAATTTCCTCTTCGCGATTGGCAAACGCGGTTCCAAGAATCTCCACTGCCAGATCGTTTGCTATCTCTGCAATCTGTATTTTCGAATTCCACATTCTCTCGAAGCAATTGAAATAAAAACAAGGACAACTTGGATCGAAATCAACTGACTTCATTCTGATTTTGCTGCTGGATTTAATAGAGATTGACTAGCCAAGTTGGGTAAATATGAGAGATAGATTTACAAATCTTGTGAAAGCGCTATCACGCTATTGCGTGATACCGGATGCTCAGTGGGATGCCTTAGGCTCAAGAATCATTCGTAGAGAATTTGCAACTAGCGAATACTTCGACAAAGCTGGCAACGTCTCGAAAGAGATTTGTTTTGTTGAGAAAGGGCTATTCCGCTCCTTCTATCGCAACGCCAACGGTGATGAGTTTATTAAAAACTTCTGTACCGAAGGTCAGGTGGTAGGATCCTTCAGTTCCCTTCTGACCAAGAAACCTTCCGAACTCAGCATTCAGGCCCTGGAACCCAGCGTCGTGCATATGTTGGATTACGGAGTTTTCGAAGAGTTCTGTCAAAACAATCATTGCTGGGAAACGAGCGGTCGAATCCTGGCTCAGTATATATTCCTTGAGTCCGATCGCAAAGAGCATCAGCTCCTAGTCTATAACGCCGCTGAGCGCTACGAGTTCTTTCTGAAGACTCATGAGAAAATCGCCAAACGCATTCATCAGTACATGATCGCTATGTATCTTGGCATAAGCCCCGTTTCTTTAAGTCGCATCATCAATAGCCGGGCGAAACCTTCGAAAGCGTGAGGAGGCGGCCTTAGCCTCGTCTTCCGGCCTTTGAGAGACCCTCCTAGCTACAACCTCGACAGTTTTACCACGTACTCTAAGCAAGTGGAAACGAAGGATCAGGCTTGAGGCTCAGGCCTGATTGACACTATCTATAAGATGAAGATTTCAATTTTCGCCTGACTGAAATCCCAGTCATCGTCCTCCCTCATCTACCCTGTCATCAGAACATACATTTGTGTATATCGAGGCCTTGATCCCGTACGCTGAAGTCTGTAAAATAAGGCCAAATTTAGACAATGGAGTCAAGATAATGCGCAAACTTATCCACGGTATCGTCGACTTCCGTGAACGCCTTGCGCCACAATATCACGAGACATTCGCCCAACTTGCCTTGGGACAAAAACCAGACGTCTTGTTTGTCGGTTGTTCCGACAGCCGCGTGGTACCCAATCTCTTCGCGTCAACTGAACCAGGCGATCTATTCGTTATTCGAAATGTAGGCAATCTTGTGGCCCCTTGCGACGCGCAAGGCGATGAAGCCAATATTTTCGATCGCTCCGAAGCAGCGGCGATCGAATACGCAATTGAAATACTTGCTGTCGCCGACATCGTTGTGTGTGGCCACTCGGAATGCGGAGCGACCATCGCGCTGCTTGACGAAAAGAGACAGCTAAGCCCCAACCTCAAAAGTTGGCTTCGGCACGGTAAGGCTGCCGTCGAGCGACTCAAGAGTGGAGAGCATCTCGACCCGACATTGCCGCTTCATAACCAGCTCTCGCAAATCAATGTTCTCCAGCAGATTGAACATCTGCGAACCTATCCCGTCATACAAAATGCGATAGCCCAGAAACGCCTTCGCCTCCATGCCTGGTACTTCAACATCGGCAGCGCTGAAGTCGAAACCTTTGATCCGATCGCCGAAAAATTCATGCCCATCGATCGAGCGATGGCGGAACGTCTTTTGACGGCCATGGGCGAAGATGCCTTCGACCAAAAACGCACAGGCATCGTGCCTTGGCAGTATGATGTCGAAAACAAAAACCAGGCGATCAACGCCGACAGTAAAACCTATGGCGCGCACTGCTGTCTCGTTCACAATAAAAAAGACGTTTGATAAAATTTTTGTGTATTGCTCTGCCATCACTTCCCGAATAGGGCCGTAAGGGGGGGCATAGAGAATCCCCCTTATTCTATCAATCTCGTTGACTTCATCTTGTAACTTTGAAAGTAACAGTTTAGCTTCAGAAAGCTTTCAGGATCAGCGGTGACTCATGAGTTCGGCAAAAGATTCCCAATCACTTACTTTCATAGTAACAGTATGAGGGGCATTCGCCAGATTTTATTCCTTACACGAAAGCGATTTCTTCCAAACCGCCTTCGCTATCCCAGCTCCCCTTTCAAAACGATCAATCTGGGCATCAATCTTTGAAAAATTTCCTCTTTTTCCTGACTCCCTGTCCCTAACATGTGTTAACGTATTCGTAATCATTTTCTAGTCCAGACACTCGAATTGTCTTTTGATGAAGCGCACGACCTGTGCTCTCTTTAGATTGAGGATCGCCATGAGAAGGACAGTTTCCACGACTTTACTTTGCATCGTAATGAGCACAACCGCTTTCGGCCAGGGCACAAGGCCCAGCGACGGTATTGATTGGAAGCTTTTTTTCAATCAGATGTTTGCTTTGGAGCTTCGAAAGGAGATCACAAGTGACGCCGAATATCAACTGGCGCTGAAGAAATTCACGGCTTACACCCCGAAAACCTTTAATGAGACATTGAACAATGTTCTCGGGGCCAATACCACCGAGGAAGCCTATAATCGCAAAATCGCGATCTATGACAACGACGAAAACTATAAAACCATATCCAAACTCGATTTCAACAAATCGGTTCCTGCTACGCTTCGCAGTCTGCCAGCTATCAACCAATATCTGACCAAGATACAGACTTTGGGATCGCGCCCGATCAGCAAAGAGGAAAATTTCTTTGACAGCGCCGAAGCCAAAAACTTTGTGGAGGCTCTTTCCACCAGCAAAAGTGGCAAGCAAGACGTTGCCATGGTCATGATTCCAGGTTATGCCGCCCACACCATCAAATTCGAAATTTTTCCTGAAATCATGCAGGATATCAATAAACACTGGGATAGACCGCCAAGCCGTCCGATTCTAAACGAAGGCAATGGTTTGGACATCACTTACCAGAGCTACAAGGATTTTTACGGCCAACATCTTGAGCGTCACAGAGACTTCGATATCCTTCATCCGGCTGGATGGGAGATGGGCAACACCATTGGCTTCAACGCCGAGACCTCCGATCTGATGGCCGACTGGCTCAAAAATCTCCCTCCGGAATACGCTCAGAAGAAACTGATCCTCCTCAGCTATTCCAAAGGCGCGGGCATCGTTTTGGAAATGCTCCAACGCCATCCGGATTTGCGCTCGCGCGTCATTGGGATTGTCACCTATGCAGGCGTCATCCAGGGCACCCACATCGCCCGCGTTGGCCGGAAGGAAATTCAGGCTTTTCTTGGCAATCGAACCATCGATGAATTTATCCAGAAAATACGGGCCCGCGGCACAGGACAGTCGATCCAGGATCTCGCTCCCTTCCTTTCGGCCTTTGACCTGAGCTTTCTCAAACTGCCTCAGATCAAGCACATCCTTGAAATCTATGGCGTCGACACCAGCAAACTCGACGAGCAATCCGATCGCATTCTGAACGGCCGCGAGGTCAAAGAGTTTCTCGATGGCATCGTCGATCTTGCTCCCGATGTACGGACCGCCTGGAACTTGAGAAACCTCGACAACAACCTCGTCGATCCCAAGACCTTCATCTTTAACCTCACGGCCGTAACCGATATCAGCAGTTGGGCCACACGCTTGGCTGGCGACAACACAAAGCAACGTGACCTCACTCTTCTCACGCCCGCTTTCCGCAGCAATGACAAGATTGATTGGCCGAACTTCAGCCTTGACGCCTGGTTCCTCTATCTCTCCTCCCTCAATGGCTTCAAGCTCGCCCCAGGCGGCCTTTACGATGCCCAGGTTGATCTTCAGCACACGAAGACCCCCTGGCTTGACACGAGCCCTCTGACGTCGACTCTCACGATCGAGGAGATCGAAAAGCTGTGGGAAGCAGAAGACATTCACAGCAAACTCGTTGCCAACGGCATCACGACTTTGGAAGGCTTCAAGACTAGTCCACGCTCCAGCCTTATTCGCTATGAGAATCGCAGCAATATCTGCGCTTATGATTTGGGCGAAATCAAAGGCCATCATTGGAGTCTCTTTCACCAGGCGTTTAGAGCTCCAGCCAACCTGAGCTCGGAATATGCTGTCTGGGATTTTCCAAGAAAAGCCTTTATGCGAGCCGTTCTGCAAACCATCGGTCTTTACAACCTGGTCGCCCAAAGCCCCAATTAAAAAATGGATGCCTTTATGAAACCTGTTCCGCGCTTCGTTAAAAATATTTTTGTCATTCCCGCACTTTTACCGCTGGCACTCACGCTCTCCTGTAAGCATGACAGCTTAAGGGAAACGAGTCTTGTTTCCGGCGCTGAAGCCGCCAGCATTGATGCAACTATTTTGCACAGCGAGCTCGTCCAGGCGAGCTCGGACTGCCGCAATCCTCTCACCAATCTCTTTGTCAGTTCCTTCACCGATGGCCTCTTGCGCAACGGCGCAATTGCCGACGGCGGCGTCGACAATCCTGTTGGCAAAAAGATGACGACGGACAGCCTTTATTTTCAAGTCTTGCGTATCGTCTCGATCTTTGATTATGAGCTGGCCGAAGGCATTAAGGATCCCAAGCTCACACCCTGTCTGCCCAAGCATCTGGGCGTGCACCTCGGAACCTTCTCCAAGACCTACGTGAACAGCCTCTCCAGCGCCTTCCCTGGCGACATCAAGAAGCTGAAAGAAGCCGCGCAGATCATAAAAAGCGACATCGGTGAGTTTCAGGTCGGCAGCTTCGATGCCAAGGAAAACATCAAATTCTGGCCCGGAGCTTCTGCCCTTCCTGGCCCTTTTTTAGCCGCTTTGCAGCAGGGCGTTCGGGAGAAAATGCAAAACGCCGCAATAAGTCGCAACCAAAACACCGATCTGCAGGAGAAGGTGCGCGGCATGGCTTCGTCCTACGCGCCTCTCTACATCTCCCTCAACACAGATTACAATCGCGCTCAGACCCAGACTTATGTCGAAGCTTATATGCCGCCCCTTTATGAACTCAAAGACGCCAATGCCGATGACCTGACCCGCTGGAAACTCACGAAAGGCCTCGCGCGCCACGAACTCCCCCGTCCTGCTGATATCAGCATCGCCAAGCTCACTCATATCGGCTATCTCCAGGATCCTGATCCCCGCGATACGATGGTAATCAAGACTCAACTCTTCAAGGACCTCAAAGATCCCAACCGCATTCGGACGCGCACCGTCTTCGGCAAATGGGCGGAAAACGGACCGGAGAAAGGCGCTCTCAATATCGACTATCGTGACTACCGCACAGCGCTCTATGTTGGATTTCATCCTTATCTGGCCGTCAAACCCGGCGACAATCTCATCGTGAAAAAAGCCAAGGAACAAATCAACGCCAGCACCAGCCAGTATAAAATCGATGCCCGCATTCATCGTCTCGCTCTGGATCTCGTTCGGACGCCACCGACATCCAAATCAAAAGCTTCCGAACTGATCTATCGCCCTAAATTCTCTCTGAAAGATTCTGATATCTCCTTCCGCCTTCATCAAGCGGTCGGCAAAGGCAACGACCTGAAGGCCCTCAAGACCCTGGGCTTTAACTGCGACACCGTCTTGGAAGGCAAAAACGACTGCTTCCGTGATTTCGGCATCTACACGGAACTGACCGAATTCTTTCTTCAGGGAGAAAGTTCCAAGCCTCAGGAGAAAAATCTTCTGACCCGCATCGGCGGAGCCTTCCGTGATGCGGTGAACAGCGTTATTGCCCTTAACGTCAAGTTCGTTATCGACGGCAATATCCGAGTGATTGAAGACGCGATCGACAATCAGTTTGAACAAATTTTCATGGATATCGTCGATCAGCAGAACGACCTGCATAAAAAGATCAATGATCGGATCGAAAGCAAACTTTTTGATGCCGGCAAATAGGCCACCTGTGTAAGCTGAGTTTCGCTTTCCGTTTCGGTTCGACCTTGTGGTATATCAGGCATGTACGTCCCCAAAGGAGCCTGTCATGTCTAGCCTCTTTCCCAAGGTCGATCCTGAAGGATTGCTTGAATATTCCGTCGTCTTCAACGATCGCTCCTTAAACCATATGTCCCAAGCCTTCCAAGCCATCATGCGCGATATTTCCAGCACCCTCAAAAAGGTCTATTCGGCTGACGCCGTGGCTCTCGTCCCTGGCGGCGGAACCTTTGGTATGGAGGCAGTTGCCAGACAATTTGCCAACGACAAAAAATGCTTCGTCATTCGGAATGGCTGGTTTTCCTATCGTTGGACCCAAATCTTTGAGACGGGAAAGATTCCCCTTCAACAGTTTGTGCTCAAAGCTCGTCCTGTCCGAGAGGGCAAGGCGGCTCCCTTCGCTCCTCCACCCCTTGCCGAAGTGCTCGCCCTTATCAGAGCGGAAAAGCCTGATTTGGTCTTTGCGGCCCACGTGGAGACTTCCGCCGGCCTTCTACTCCCCAACGATTACATCACCGCCGTCGCCCAAGCGGTTCATGAAGGAGGTGGCCTGTTCGTCCTGGATTGTATCGCCTCTGGAACGCTCTGGGTCGACATGCAAAAGACCGGTGTGGACATCCTGATCAGCGCCCCTCAGAAAGGCTGGAGTGCCAGCCCCTGCTGCGCGATGATCATGTTGAGCCCTCTGGCCCATGACCGCATCCAGACAACGAAGAGCAGCAGCTTTGCGGCTGATCTTTTGAAGTGGCTGCAGATCATGAAGGCCTACGAAGGAGGCGGGCATGCCTATCATGCGACGATGCCAACCGATGCCCTGGCCCGCTTTCATGAGTCGATGAAGGAGATGGAGAAGCTAGGATTTGAGACGGTGAAAGCCGCTCAGATTGAGTTGGGGCAACGCGTAAGGGCGAGCCTGGAGCAAAGAGGGTTTGTCAGCGTGGCCGCTAAAGGCTTCGAGGCACCGGGCGTCATCGTCAGCTATTGTGATGACGATAAAGTCCACAAAGGTTCAGCCTTTCTTGAGCTTGGACTACAAACTGCAGCCGGCGTGCCCTTGATGTGTGACGAAAGAGAAGACTTCAAAACCTTTCGCCTGGGACTTTTCGGCCTCGATAAACTCGGCAACATCGATCGTACTGTGAAGAATCTCGAACAGGCTTTGGATCAAATTTCCAATTGACGCCAGACAAAATAAAGGCGGCAGGAATGCCGCCAACGATCGATTCCAAGAGCTAAAGCAGACTCAAAAAAATCGAAAATTGGCGGCCTTATGCCCGCAAAAGATGAAAAAGCCCAGAGTCACACTATCGAAGAGGCTCACGCGTTCCGCGCTCGGCGTGTAGCTGACAAAACGCTTTTGTGGGCCGCTGAGTCCGCTCAAAGCGGAAGACAGATAGCTCACCGTATCGATGGGCCCGCTATTCGAACTTCCCTTCGAACAAATCAGCATCAGGCAACAGATTAGAAAAAGTCAGGTCCGCTGGCTGACGCTAGGTGTAGAAATAACAAGTTACTTCGCGCGAAAGCTTCTGCAGCGCTTTTTGAACTGCGGCAAGGGTCGCAGCCGCATCGAGCAGCCGCACGAGCACCCTGGGCTGTCCAATGGGTCGGGAGGCCCCAGCCACTTGCTTGGCATCGTTTGCCGGCCATTGGCCGAATTCGAAATGGGAGCGAGCTTTGCAGTCCTTATGGGGCGATCGCCCCAGTAATTCCGCGCCCGACAAATAGCGGCAACCTGAAGATCTTTCCCAAAAGAATTTTGCAATTGACGATCTCTCGCTTCAAGCTGGTGTTTGACTGTCTCCAGCAAAAGAAGGGGCACCGGAGTCAACGCATTCATCCCTTCGACCAGTGAGACCAGATCGTTCTTCACCACAAAGTCAGGTCCCTGGGATTTGAAAGCTTCAACCGGATTGAGCGATGTCACTCAACTCAAGGAGATGACTATCGATAAAGAGGGAATAGATCTTTTGAAAGTTATCTTTTTCATTGAGATAGATTGCTTTTGATGCACCTTCGCATTGGCCTTAATGCCTTTTGCAGGGAACCGTTCATGCGGTTAAACTTCAACTCGAATGAAAAATCTGAAAATTAGTCCCCCACGCGATTGTCGCGGTCATCTCCTGTTGCCTGAAATTGGAAAATTGTGACAAAAGTGCGGATGATTTATAGTAGGAAGAAGAACCGACCCTGACTTAGATCGGGAATCCCACTATTTAAGAGATTCCAGGACAGGCCCTAGTCTAATTGTAGGATGTAGGCGCCCGGACTTCAAAATCATCATATTTGGTAAGGAAGAGAAAAGGCCGAACCTAAGATTCCTTTGCACAAAAAGTCCGATAGCCTTCAAAAGCTACTTTCGGTAGAACGAGGGTGGTTTTTCTACATTCTCATCTTATGTCCAAGGTTGGTCGCATGACACTGAACATCTCTCATTACACCGCCGCCGACTATCATGAATTGCCTTGGAAAAATGAGACAGGATCATCGACCGATCTCGCTATTTTTCCAGTAGGATCCACCCTTGTCGAACCTTTTCATTGGCGCCTGAGCCTCTCTCAAATCAACGGCAAGGTCCCATTCTCCAAATTCCCCGGTTACGATCGAAATATCATCCAACTTAAGGGCAAAACCATCACTCTTCTCCATGCCAAACATGGCGAGAAGCTGTTGGGCCCCCTGGAAATTTATGCCTTCAAGGGTGGATGGGAGACAGAGGTGCGCCTAATAGGCAGCGCCGAAGTCTTCAACCTCATGGTTCGTACCGAAAAATTGCGAGCAAAAATTGAGCGCGTCGATATTAAGGATAAAAAGCCTCTCGCTAAGAAACTGAGTCGCTATACCCTGCTCTGGATCCATCAAGGAACAGTTGATTGGGAATGCCATGGCGAGAAGAGGGTTTTGAAAGAACGCGATACGCTTGTTATCGATTCGTCTGAAGTTCTTGAGTACACGATGAAATCAAAGCGGGCTCTTATCTTTGTGTCCAATATCGAAGATATTACGCGTTCAGAAGCGAAGATTTAGTCGCTGAATAACTGTTTAATAAAAAAGCTCCGGATGCGCGAGCAACCGGAGCGTAGCATTACTACGCTCACCTACCTATGCATCTGATACCTCTGCATAAATCAAATGCCCGGGATTCTTGAGAGCTTTAAATGGGAGTTCGCTGCGAGCATTTCATTGAAGTGGACCCTATCGACTAGACCAATGGATGAGGTTTCGTAGTTAGTCGCTGGCGCGAAATAGAATTGCTATCATTAGGCATCTGATGATGATTTTCGCGCCACTTCTTTGTTTTTCCAATCAATTTCATTTTGCATCATCTCAAATTTTCTGCCACCCATCATTTTTATGCTGCTTTGGTTTT
>JACMPP010000111.1 GCA_014377445.1 Oligoflexus sp. | reverse complement strand
GGTTTTTATCCTTAGCGGCGCACGATGATTTGATGGTGTAGATAGTGTTACTGTTTTTAAAACTAAACTTTTGCCGACTGCAAGAACCATGACTTTCAGTGAGCAGTTTGCCCTTCAAAATTTCCAGGTCCGGTTTCGTCCTAACCTTCGATATCGACCAACTTCTGTATCGATAGTTTTCTTGGTCAATAAGGTCCACAATCACATGATGCTTTCCTGTTTTACAATCAAAAATCTTTACTGGTTCAATAGCGCTAATCTCACCCTTTGGCCCATTGTTCTCAGCATTAATAGCTGAAATACCAATTGTTTCAAAAGCATTTACCCATAATTTCCCATCAGCATACATAAGCCCTCGATAACCTACACAATCAGGCTTTTTATCGTCTGAAATTGCCTTTCTAAATTCTTCTGTAAATATAAAATCTTTATGCACACTTAGAGATTGTGCATCTTTCTTATCAATTTTAGAACTTCGATCTTTGTAATTGAACCTCACTTTATTTCCAAAAAGACTGGTAAAATCAGCGAAGGAATTCTTTGTTACGGCATCTCTTAATTGCTGATCAAATTTATTAAGTTGATCGCGACTAACGTCTGTATCGCATTGAGCAAATGGGAGGGACTCCTGTGCATACGATATTTCTTGTATCATGAATAATGAAGCAATAGAAAAGAGAGTCGAAAGAAGAGATCTTTGCATGGGTTATTCTCCTATATCGTAGACATAACATTTTTCGATCTTACCATTCAAATGATCTTTTAAGTAAGCGTCTCTTCTGCTCACGAATTCATGCTGATTGGCATTGAATCTCAAAATCGGCGCATTATCCTGACAGCTACTTTTACGGCTCATGCTTTCATCCGCACGATATTGCCTAAAGCTGCCGCGAACTACGTCTCCCGCCACCGATGCCAATCGCGTGCAAAAATATCTCTTGGAATATTTGAAGACCCTCTGAGCGGAGTTACCCGCAAAAGAAATTCAAGAGGCGCCAGCGGAAAACCGCGGCGCCTCATTTCTTATTAGCCTGGGGAATGGCATGGCCTTGATTTTATCGGCAAAGAAATGCTCGATTCGAAGCTTTTTCAGCAGAATCCAGCGTCGATAGCTTAACGAAGAGTATCAAGTTTGAAGAGTTCGAAACTGTTGTTGCGAAGTACGGCAGCAGCTTCCTCATAGGAGTAGCCGGTACGCTCAAGACTGCGCAAGGTCGCGTCCATATACTTCTCGGTGCCGCCTGGGAAACCAGGGCCATCCGAACCATAGATCGTACGGCCGATCAGATTCTTTTGTTTGATGTTGAACAGAACTTTGTCCATTTCTTTGCCTTCGGGGTCATAGGCCGAGCGACCGAATGCCGAGATTTCCAGGTAAACATTCGGGTACTTCGCGGCGAGGTCGTATACGGTGCTCGAGAAATCGTAGCCTTCTTTGTTAAAGTCGAAGCCCATGTGGCCCAAGATGAATTTAACTTTGGGGAAAAGGACGATCGCACGCTCGAGCTTGGAGGGATCGTAGCTGGCGATGTATTCCGATTGCTCTTCGTCGTTGTTGAAATCAGCGAGTTTTTGTAGCGGTGACGACCCCACATGGTGATATACCGGAACCTGCAGCTCGTCAGCGACTTGATAAATGCTATCGTACTGAGCGTCGTCGAGAGGAATGTTGTTGTGGATGAAGGCCATCTTGATGCCTTTCATCCTAGGGTCGCTCAGAGCTTTGCGGAGATTGGCAAGCTCGTTCGCTTCGCCCATGTTCCAGTCCTGCATCCGCACGCTCGCAAGGCCGAAGAAAGCCAGGCTGCCGTCTTTCTTACGGTTCTTTTTGTCCGATAATTTACCGATGACGTATTCATTGCTGGCAACGCCCCAGGTCTGCGGCGCGTAAATCGCGAAGAGGCCGCAAAGTTCAAGACCGGCTTTTTCACACTCGCCTTTGATGCCGATAAAAGCTCCGTAGGGATCGAGCATAAGATTACCCACGACCGACAGCGCGCTGTTTTTCAGAAAATCAGGGAGAGCATCGGGAAGCGAGCTCTTTACAAATTTTTTGCCGATGGGACCCATGTTTTCGTAGGTACCGGGATGCATATGGATGTCGACCGCTTTGATCGGCATTCCAAGATAGGTCTTGTCGCCGGCTTGAGCTGACAGGCTCAGACAGGCCGCAAAAATTGGCAAAAGGCTTTTTTCAAGTATACTCATTCGATGACTCCAGTAATGGTTGAATATTGATTTACTCCGTTTTCTCTAGCCCAAATCACGACGCTATAGCAAGTCTTGATATAAAAATCCAGGATTCCGAGCGAGAGCTTTAGCAATTATCATGGAATCCCACCAAATTCTTCCTGAGTCACGATTTAAGCCTAATGACGCTGTAGATGCTTTGCGACAGATTGCGCATTAATGATAGAATCTAAGCAACGGCTTTTGGTTAAGGAGAAGATCTTTGATACAGATCCTATTTTTGTGGTGTGTCGCCTTTGGAATTTCTCTCTATGCTGAGGCGCAGGAGCAGTGGAGTCCACGGCATGATTGGCGAGGCCAGGACCAGTCGCGAGTAACGGGCCGAGCGCCGACGGTGGAGTATTCTATCGGTGCCTTTAAGATTTTATGGGATCAATCAGCAACGCAACTGACGGTAGAATCGCCGACTTCGAAAATTCTGTGGCAAACTCTTCCCGCTCAGGCTTTTGTGCTTGCAGGTCAAGGTCGGGAGACGGTGTGGCAGGGCCGAGGCTCCTTTATCCTCAAAGATCAAGCCGACGGTGTCAAATGCCGAGAGCAGTCGGTGGATGCACTGACAAAAGACCAAGCGGCCGTGACGGTATTAGGACGCCTGCAAGGACCCAATTGCGATGTCGCCTACGCCTTGAGCTTTACCCAGGCCTCGCCGAGTCGGCTGCAGTTCAAGCTCGAGTTTTTCGAGATCGACCGCATCACCAAAGCGCAGAAGATCAACCGCAGTTACCTTGTGTACGCCTCCTCGCCTGACGAACATTTTTATGGGTTTGGCGAACAATTTAGCAGCCTCGATCTCAAAGGTCGCAACGTTCCAATTCTTGCCACTGAGCAAGGGCATCTGCGCGGCCTGCAGCCTTTCAGCGCTCTCTTGAATACCGTCGCCAAGGGAACTGCCGGCGCATGGTATACAACTTATACGGCTATCCCCTTTTACCTCACGAATAAGAATCGCGGCCTGTTTCTCGAAAACAGCGAGTACTCGCTTTTCAATCTGACAAGACCAGAAGCCGTAGAGATCGCGGTTTGGAATAGGGACCTCACGGGTCAAATCCTCTCCGGCGAATCGCCCTTGCAGATAATAGAAGCCTTTACCGAATATTCGGGCCGGATGAAGGCTTTACCCAAGTGGTTTCATAAAGGCGCTATCGTCGGCTTGATGGGTGGCAGCGCTGTGGTTCGCAAAATGTGGGCGCAGTTGAAGGCGCATGATACGCCCATCGCGGCCTTCTGGCTCCAAGACTGGCAAGGCGTGCGGCAAACCCTGATCGGTACCCGCTTGTGGTGGAATTGGCAGCTCGATCGAAGCCTTTATCCCGACTGGGAGCAGCTCGTCGCTGATTTTAAACAGAGTGAAATCGCAACTCTCGGCTACATCAACCCGTTTCTAAGCGACACGACAAGCAGAGGCGGCCAGGCCCGCAATTTTTATGCGGAAGCCAAGGCGAAGGGTTACCTCGTGCAGAAGGCCAATGGAGCGCCTTACGAGATCGATAGCAGCGGGATTAGTGGAACCTTGATCGATCTGACCAACCCCGACGCCTTTCGTTGGTATAAATCCATCATCAAAGACCAGTTGATCGGTATCGGTCTCAAAGGGTGGATGGCGGATTTCGGCGAAGGTTTGCCTTTCGATGCGAAAATTGCGATGGGTAAAGCCAGCGAAGTCCACAATCGATACCCTGAACTCTGGGCGGAAGCCAATCAGCAGGCGATTGAAGAGCTAGGGCAAAGCGATGAAATCATCCCTTTCTATCGGAGTGCTTCGACTCGGAGTCCTGCCAAAGCTTCGCTGTTTTGGTTAGGGGATCAGATGACGACCTGGGACGAATATGATGGCATGAAGTCAGCGATCATGGGTCTGCTGTCAGGCGGTATCAGTGGGCTGAGTCTCAATCATGCGGACATGGGCGGCTACGTATCGATTCGGCAAAAGATTGCGGGCTACCCTCTGCTGAATTTCTTCCGCAGTAAAGAGCTCCTGCTCCGCGGCATGGAGATGTCAGCCTTTACTTCGATATTCCGCAATCACGAAGGGGTCAACCCATCGCTCAACCATCAGTTCTACTCGGATGAATCGACGCTGGATTTCTATGCCTACTTTGCCAAGATCTATGCGGCTCTGGTCGACTATCGTCAGGAGCTGTTCGTCGCTGCGGAAACCAAAGGCTATCCCGTGGCCCGGTATCTCTTCCTGGAGTTTCCGACTGATCCTATCGCCTGGGATATCAAGGATCAGTGGATGCTTGGACCCGACTTTATGATAGCGCCGGTGACTGATTCGGGAGCCCGCTCCAAAACCTTGTATTTGCCCAAGGGACATTGGGTCCATCTTTGGACGGGTAGCGAATGGACGTCTTCGGGGGAATGGATTGCCGTTTCCGCTCCCTTAGGGCAGCCTCCGGTTTTCTACCGACAAGGCTCAAGCGCTGGGGAGAATCTACGGGCCAAGGTCGTGGAACTACCCTTCAAGCCTACGGCTGAGGCGCTCGAAACGAGCCCTGATGTCCCGATGCTTCCGATCGAAATTTCTACTGAAAAAGACAGGCTTTTTTGAAACTAAATTGAGATCGAAAGTTAGTGGATAATCCGCAGGCCTTCGCCCACCAGCTCCGAAATGTCGGGATTCTTCACATTCTTTTCTTTGGTATCCAATTCTCTTTTGATTTGACTCATCCAGGTTCCCTCGAGCTTTTGCTCACGGCCCAGTTCGTAGATCTCAAGCATAAGGAGCCACTCGTCCTTGGCCTTGGAATACGTTTCTTCCCCAAGAGCGATGAGGGAACGAACGGCTGCCGCATCCCCCGATTTCTTGGTCAGAGACGAACGGATATCACGTAATTTTTGGTAGCGCGTAAAGTTGCTGATCTCGAATTCATTGAATGGACTCTCGCGAGCTGGAGTTGTATCCGGCTCAGAGATTTCATGTTCGCCAAAGCTCTCGCGATCCGCTGGCCCTCCGTAAACGGAAGGGACCTCATCACCAAGCAGCATATCGAAAAAACCCCAGCTTGGGTCGAAATAGGTCTTGTCGCCTTTGCTTAGACGGCAGTCCTTAAAAGTCATGAGCAGGGCTTTGCCCTCATGACGGATGATCTGCAGGAGTTGGCCTTTGATTTCAAAACCCGAGGTCAATTTCATCTGGACCAATTTATTCGTTTCGATACCGAGGCCGCACAAGGTGCTGTCGTCCATGACCGAAATCTTTTGCTCGGGCTTGTTCACGAGTCGGCCCAGCGGAGTGCTGAAGCCTTCGCCATGACGCTCAAGTCCGTGACCTTTGATCTGCTTGTCACCCATGCAGAGCTGAACTGGGCCCGAGAATTTCACGAAGTCGATGCGTTCGCCCGTCGTCTCAAAAGTCTCGAGAACGCCTGACATGCAGGCGCCTGTGTCGAGACAAACCGTGCCGATGGCCCGACTATCCTTAAGCTTTTGGAGCGATTCCCCGCCCCCACGTTTAAAGGCGAGCAGGGCATCAAGCTCATGCAGCACGCTGGTCAGGTGGGCCATATCTTCAGCCACAAAGAGCTGAGGTTGTGGCTCGGTGATGTTGTAAGTGTAATTGATGCAATCGATGCTGAAGGGGATCTTTTTCACCTTGTCGGTCATCGCATGTTTGGATTCGCCAACGGACGAGAGAAGGCCTGCACCGTAGATCTTGGGGTTCTTGACGGAACCGGAGAGGCCGTATTCTGACGTCCACCAGCTCATCCGCGCGACAAGAGTCTGTTCGCTGACGAAGCTAAAGCTGGCCAGGACATCCTTGAGTCGTTTCTCAGCACCGGCGATGACGGCCGGAGTGCTCTCCGGCTTTTCCTTGATATCGGAGAGGTAACGCACCGCCTCATAAACCATAAGATCTTCTTTGGAATAAAGAGCCTTGGTGCCCAGCGAAGCATAGTAGGCGAGATAATCGCTATATTCTTTGTCAGGAATGATGGGAGCGTGGCCTGCTGCTTCATGAACGATGTCAGGCGCCGGGGTGTAAGCGATATGATCGACAGTTCGCATGTCGGTGGCTATGGGGAGGATTTTGCGCGCTTGGAATTCGATAAAAGCCCAGGGCGCGATAAATCCTACAACGGGCACTGCCCCCCAACCGACTTCCTGCATCGCACGATCGATATCGTCGATGTGAGGAATGTGATCGACCTGGAGGCCGCTTTTTTTGAAACCGCTTTTATAACTGTCGACGGCATGATCTTTGAAAAAATCATGGCTGCGACGCATGATGTAGCGCCAGGCCGCTTGGTCCCGGGCGTTGTATTTACTGTAATCGTGCTCACTGACGTAAGGGCGCAAGTGAGACGGGAGTTTATCGATGGTACGAGTCATAAGAGCATTCTCCTCGAGAAGCTTGGCGGGACTCCATGAGAGAGTTCCGCTTCTACAATCCGAAAAGACGCTCTAAACCGCAAGTCAGAATTGAGCGAGTTCTTTATGAATTGCATCGCGATAGTTTTTGGCTTCGGCGCCTGGATTATCTGCATAGATGATGGCACGACCCACATTGACGATCGTACGACGTCCAAAACGCTGTAAAATCGGTCCAATTTCGCCGCCTTGCGCTCCGATACCCGGAACAAGAATCGTGGCCGAGGAAAGCTTTTGCGCGAGAGCGTCGAGTTCTGCCGCTTGAATGTGGTTACTCGGGCTGGGCGCACCAATTACAACACCGTCGACATCGCCCTTGGCCGCCTGCTCGGCGAGGAAGAGATAGAAAGGCTTGCCTTCGATTTGGGCATCCTTCATGAGCTTGAATTCGGGGTTCGACATCAGGACGAGCATGATGAGGCCGATGTTCTGCTGACGAGCCTCCGCGGCGGTCTGCAGGGCATTGCCAGGAAAAGGCGCATAGGTGAGGGCATCGTATCCTTCCACCTTCGCATGATAGATGGCCGCCGCGTTGGTATCACCAATGTCGGCAAGCTTCGTATCATCGATACTGAGCATGCCATGGCCACGAATGCGAGAGGTGAGTTTTTGCATTTCGATTCGCGACAGGTCTTTGTAGTAGTTGCGATTGATTTTGATCGCGGCGGCATGAGGCGCCACCTGATCGACGATGCCTAGAGTCCAATCGAGTTTGCTTACGCCGGCCGTAATTGAGCTGGATCCGCGTTGACCAGGTTCGGCCGCATCGATGCCCACACACAAAAGGCTCGATTTTTTTTGAACTGCATCCGCCCAGAGCTCACGAAAATTTTTGTCACCCATGGTTCACGCTCCCAAGTCGCTGGGGTTGAGATGGAGTTCCTCGGCGAGAGCCTTGATGATGCCCATCGGCGGCTTCTGCTGGCGAATGGCCTGGGCTAAAAGCTCCGGCGCCCGACTCAATGGATGATAGCTGATTTTGCCTTGATAATGCTTCGCGAGATATTGCGCAGCCGTGAGTCCATCGTCTCTCACTTCGCAGCGATCGGTGAGACTGATGACACCCTTCACATCGATACCGGCTTCGATCAATTGATCGAGGCACTGAAAGAGCGAGAGCCCGGTTGTCACGGTATCTTCCAAAACGTAGGTTTCCGCTTTGGGGGCGCCAATGAAAAAGCGATCAGCCGGATCGCCGTGAAGCTTGGGTTTGGCGCGGCCCATTGCAATAATGTGCGAGCCGACCTTGAAGTCTCGGGAGCGTTTGGCCAACTTAAAAGCAGCTATAATGGCTGTTTTAGTAGCCCCTTCTGGCACTCCGTAAAGTGTCTCAAATTGGAGGCCTTGCTCTTGTATGAAATCGACCAGAAAGTCAGTCAACGTGTCGAGAAGGAATGCGTCGTTACTTGCCCGCCGCCAATTGACATAAAAATGGCTTTGGCGCCCGCTTTTAAGAGTAATCGGCTGGTCGAAGAAGCCAATGACTTCATTGTTAATAACGAAATCGGCAAACGTTGAGCTCGTCATGGATCTCTTCCTCACGCATTGTTTGCGCGAATCCTACACCATGGATGAGAAAGACTAAACTGGGGACTCACGTGATTTTAAATTGCATCCAATTTATAAGCCTAAGCCTCTATAACTAAATGATAATTTCTCAGAAAAAGCTTAACCGTCCGGTCCGCTGAAGCGTAATTTCTTTCGCACGCCACGCTTTTGTGGGAAAATAGCAACCTAGGTTTTCCTATATGTGCCTCGGTGCTGTGCAATTCCAGGAGTTCAGTCTATGTCGAGCAATCTCACGCGAAATCCAAATCTCGATCTCAATACCAGCTCGGTCATAGCTGTCGAGACGGAGACCTGGCGGAGGAATATGGGGCGAAATAAGCTCAGTTTCCCTCGCGACACAAACTGGTGGACCGGACCGAATCCTCTCGCGAAAGGAGAGGCGCCCGTTCATGGTCTGCGGATTCCCAATCTCAATAACTGCACCCGGGCGGAAGTTCAGGCCTACTTCGATAACGGTTGGATGCTGACCGAACTCCTCTTTGCCTGCCTGGTGAACGAAGAGGCTTTTTATCGTCCGCCTTATCACAATCTCCGGCATCCCCTGATATTCTACTACACCCATCCGGCCGTGCTCTATGTGAACAAGCTTCACGTGGCGGGCCTGATTGAGAAGACCGTGCATCCTTACCACGAACGCCTCTTTGAAACCGGCGTCGATGAAATGAGTTGGGACGATCTATCAAAGAACGAGATGGAATGGCCTGACATGGAGCACTGCTTTAATTATCGCAAAGAGTGCTATCAGATCGTATCAAAGGTCATCGCCACACATCCGGACCTCGGTGATAACCATCCTCCGATCACAATTGAGTCTCCGCTCTGGGCGCTCGTCATGGGCTTTGAGCATGAGCGCATTCATCTCGAGACTTCTTCGGTCCTTATTCGCGAACTTCCGGCTAACCTTGTGCGTCGACACCCTGGATTTCCGCATTTGCATCCCACGGCCAAAGCTTTGGATTCAAATGCTGTCTGGAAGAATCCCAAGGCCGGGATCGATTATCCCGAGAATCCTTTTATGAAACAAAGCGCGACCTCTGTGGTCATTGGCAAGGATCTGAGCTTCCCCACCTTTGGCTGGGATAACGAGTACGGTCGTCGCGAAGCGAAGGTCCGGGATTTTGCCGCCAATCGCCAGCTAATCAGCAACGGTGAATACCATGAGTTCGTTAAAGACGGTGGCTATCGCGACCAGAAATATTGGTCGGAGGAAGGCTGGCGCTGGAGGACGTTTAGAAACGTCAAATGGCCAAGCTTTTGGGTTCCGATCGGCCCGCAGGGCGCACACCAGTATGCTCTGCGCACTTGTTTTGAAGTCGTAACGATGGCCTGGGATTGGCCCGTGAATGCCAACTATCACGAAGCGAAAGCCTTCGCGGCCTGGAAGAGCGAGAAGGAGCAACGCATCTGTCCTTTGCGACTGTTGACCGAAGCGGAGCACCACAGTCTGCGTCGTGAACATGCGCCCGGCGCATCACCAAAGGATATTGAAGCCGCTTTCCATGCCTTGGATCGCAAATCAGTCAACAGCAGCTTGAAGCATGGGAGCGAAGGGCCCGTCGGTGGTGAAAAGTCGGAGAAATTTGTTGATGTCTTCGGCAACGTCTGGCAGTGGTTGGAAGATCATTTTCAATTTCTTCCGGGCTTTCAGGTGCATCACCTTTATGATGACTTCAGCACGCCTTGCTTCGATGGTCTCCATCAGATGATCATGGGGGGAAGCTTTGTCAGTGCGGGCGATGAGGCCTCAGTCCATGCACGCTTTCATTTCCGGCCTCATTTTGGACAGCATGCGGGCTTCCGCCTGGTCGATCCTTTGGTTCCGGATAACCACGGTGCGCTCCAGCTTATCGAAAAAGCTGATGATGATCTAAAGGACGAGAGCAAGACGCGGAGACAACAGCTCTTCGCATCCTTCTCGCGCGACGAGGAACTTTTGATCGAAGCGATGATCAGTCCTGAGAAACTGACAAGAAACGTCTTTCCGAAGCTTATTCGTGAGCATGTGAAATCCTCTCTCAACGCTGAGAGCCGCATTTTGGAAGTGGGCTCCGGAGTCGGGGCTTTGACCTATCGATTGGCGCAAATGGGTTATCGAACTTTAGGCGTTGATATTTCCAAACTCGCGATCGATACGGCTAAAGAGTGGCAAAAAGAAGGCAAGGTCGAATGCATAAGTCCTGATACGGGCGAAGAGATGACCTTCTCACTCGAGCCCGAAGCTTTGAAGAACCTCGAGTGGCGTCAGTCGGATGCGGGTAGCCTGCCGGCCGAGTATAATGATTTCAATCTTGTCGTCATCAACCGGGTATTGAGCCAGCTCCCTTCTCCCAAAGGTCTTTTGAGTCGCTTGAGTGGCGAGCGCGGCCTGGTGAAAGTCGGTGGCTTCGTATTGATCGCAGACCGCTTCTCCTGGTCAGAACGCTCCACGCCTCGCACGCTATGGATCGAATCGAATCAGCTGGGTGATGCAATGGGAGTTAGATTTAAGCGGATCGAGGATGGACGCTGTTTCCATGTGGAACGACCTGCGAAAGATTTGGCAGCGGTGGGGCGCCTTTATTATAGTCTCTGGAGACGCGAATCGTGAGTGAAGAACCATACTCATCATCATCTTCTTCTTCGCCCTTTGACTGGTCAGCTGCGCAGATAGAAGCTGCATTCTCGGATTTTGCGAAACAGATCGGTCCTTGGTGGGAAGGCATAGCTTCGCTTGCACCAGCTGGTCTAGCACATGATGCTCTCACGCACAGTGTGAAGAAGGATTGGGTGCATCCTTTTACAGATGCGACGCCTCCCGAACAAGGCGTTGCTCTCGAATCCGTGGTGAAGGATTTGATCAAGGATCTGGGCTCTGACGGGCAGGTCGTCGGTCACCCCACTTATCTAGCCTACGTTGCCGGAGCGGCCAACCCCGTGGCGGCCATCGGCCAGTCACTGGCGATGCTCTTGAATCCTTATACCGGAACTTTTACAACGGCTCCGGCCGCTGTGCAGCTGGAAGATCAGACGATCCGCTGGCTCATGACGATGATGGACTGGCCAAAAGCCGGATCAGGTCTCTTAACCACAGGATCATCCCTGGCGATCTTTTCCGCTGTGTTAGCAGCGCGCGAGGCGCGGCCCGCACCTCTTGGAAAGAGGCGGATCTATGTCTCGGATCAAGCGCATCATTGCATCGGCAAAGCCTTGTTTGCCGCCGGCTTCATGCCTGAGGAAACGGCGGTCCTTGCGAGTGAAGACGGTCGCTTGAATCCGCAGGGGGCGGCTGATCGTATACGCGAGGATAAGGCCAGGGGGCTCACACCGATCATGCTGGTGGGCACGGCTGGGACGACCAACCTCGGTCGCGTGGATCCTCTCAATGATCTGGCGGATCTTTGTGCGCGCGAGAATATTTGGTTTCATGTCGACGGTGCTTACGGTGGATTCTTTAAGGTTTTGCCGGAAGCGAAGATTTTGCATGGGCTGGAACGAGGGGATTCTCTTTCTCTCGATCCTCATAAAGCCTTCTGTATGCCCTATGGCACGGGAGCCTTGTTGATCAAAGACGTAAAGGCGATTCG
Source organism: Oligoflexus sp. (assembly GCA_014377445.1). Lineage (GTDB taxonomy): Bacteria > Bdellovibrionota_B > Oligoflexia > Oligoflexales > Oligoflexaceae > Oligoflexus. The sequence goes on along the minus strand of JACMPP010000111.1, from coordinate 39,783 downwards.
TTGGCCCCGTGGTCTCGATGCCTCGTACATGCCCCCTTACGATGCGGGACATATGCGTCTTGAATATTCAGATATTTCACCCGAGCTTTCCCGGGACTTTCGGGGGCTTCGTCTGTGGATGTCGCTCAAGGTCTTTGGTCTTTCCAGTTTTCGGGCGCACCTGGCCGCGAAGTGGCAGCAGGCGCGCGTGATGTGTGCTGCGCTTGAGGATCACGGTGCCTTTGAAATAATTGCGAAGCCGGATCTATCGCTCTTCGCCTGGCGTCTTAAGAACGATCCCAGTAGTGAGAAAACGCGGCAGTTGTTTACCGCCGTCAACAGCACGGGGAAATTCTTTCTCACGGCCTGTGAGATTCGGGGGCAGTTTGTCATTCGGACCTGTATCCTCGGGTTTCGCACTCAGCAAAGTGATTTGGATGAGCTGACTGCCTGGTTGTTCTCTTTTGTTGAAAAGGTCTGAACGATGAGCCCTATTGGAGAATTTCGCAGCTTCTTTAAGACCGACCCAGGTCTGACTCATTTGAATAACGCAGGTCTTTCGCCGATCAATATCGAGGCGGAAGCCGTGGTGCATTACTGGGTGGAGCGTTATCGGCGCGAAGGGATGTTTTGTGATGCGGCGTATTTAGAAGCTGTGGATAACGCCCGAAAGCAGCTGGCCCGATTTCTCGATGCCGAGCCGGGTTCCATAGCTTTCTTTCAAAGTACAGCCAACGCCGTGAGCCAGATCGCTTTTCATCTGAATCTAAAGCCTCGGCAGGAAGTGATTATGTGGGACCAGGAATATGGTTCGCATCTCTATCCCTGGCAAGAGGCCTGCAAGCGGGCTGGAGCTGACCTCACTCTTGTTGAATCCGATCCAATGATGGCGACACCGATCGAGAAGCTTCTGGCCAAAGTCAGTGACCGGACGCGCGTCATAGCCATTTCCTGGATTCAGTTCCAATCCGGCGCGATTTCTGATCTCAAAGCCCTCGCAGCTTTTGCGGAATCGCGCGGGATCTGGACTGTGGTGGACGCCTTTCAGGGCATTGGCGTTCTGCCCTTTTCCTTTCGCGGTCTTGGTATTGATGCCGTTGTGGGTGGATCGCATAAGTGGATGACATCTCCCGTCGGTGTCGGCTATCTCTGCATCAAGCAAGAGCGCGCGCGGCAGCTTATTCCACATAACGTGGGCGCCTACACCTTCGGAACCTGCGAGGATCCAACCGATCTTAGCTGTACACCAAAGCAGGACGCTTTGCGATTTGAGGCGGGATCGAAGCAGGTCCTGGAAATCATCGCTCTGGGAGCCTCGGCTGATCTGATCCAGCGTTGCAAGGTTGAAACCATTCAGAAGACCGCATTAGACCTTGCGCAGAAACTGAGCGATGGACTCCGGGCGCTTGACTATCAAATTACTGCCTCGAATGGTGAGCGCCAGATGACGCCCATTGTGAATTTCAGTCCGAGCGAGAAGTCACCTCTCAAGACAGTTGATGCCATTATCGAAAGCTTGGTAAAGAACAAGACGAGCTATGCCCGTCGCGGACCCGGCGTTCGCGTGGCCCCTCACGCGCACAATGACATTAAAGATGTCGAAAATTTTCTGTCGCTCCTTAAAGGTCGGTGATCTCTGACGGTGTAGGTCAATCCATTATGTATTGCCTACACTGTAGTCCTTGCCCTTCATCATTTCAGCCAATTTTCCCCTCAAAATCCTAATCCCTCCCTGAATTTCTACATGAGATCATGTAGGAGCGCTGGGGCATAGCAATTGCATACAGCCAAACATCCCTTAGGTCAGTTCGGATCTGAGATCACCAATGCAATTTGGGAAGAGGATTGTCATGATCAATGCCATCGGGTACGCAACGAAATCAGCTCACGCTTCGCTAAAACCATATGAATTCACTCGGGAAGAACCCGCAATCAACGAAGTTCAGATCGCTATTAGTCACTGTGGGATTTGTCATTCGGACGTCCACCAGGCACGCAATGAATGGAAGAACACGGTCTACCCCTGCATGCCAGGTCACGAGATCATCGGGACGGTCGAAAGAATCGGATCGAATGTAATGAAATTTAAAGTCGGTGATGTCGTTGGGGTTGGTTGCATGGTCGACTCCTGCCATAAATGCTCCGCATGCAAGGAAGGTCTTGAGCAGTACTGCGAAAAAGGTTTCCTGGCGACGTACAACGGAAATATGAGGAATCCAACGAAGGAAAATAATACCCTTGGTGGCTACTCCAACAGCATCGTTGTCCGTGACGACTTCGTTCTCACCATTCCTCAAAATATCGATCCTTCTGATGCAGGCCCAATACTTTGTGCGGGTGTGACCACTTACTCGCCACTAAAACACTGGAAAGTGGGCAAGGGGCATAAAGTCGGGATCGTCGGTTTAGGTGGCTTAGGGCACATGGCAGTCAAGATTGCGAACGCTATGGGCGCCGAAGTTACCGTGATCACGACCTCTGCGGAAAAGCGTGAGGATGCTCTCGCCATGGGCGCGAAACATACGATTCTCTCGAGCGATGATGCAGAGATGAAGAGAAATGAAAGCTCCCTCGACTTCATCCTGAGTACCATCCCGCAGCCCCATGATGTCAACCCCTACACAACTCTCTTAAAACGCGATGGTGTGATAACGATCGTCGGTTGCATCGCGCCTCTCACCAAGCCGATCGATTTAAGCAAAATGATTACCGATCGCAGAACGCTTTCCACATCTTTGATCGGGGGTATCGCTGAAACGCAGGAAGTGCTCGATTTCTGCAGTAAGCACAAGATTGTTCCCAATACCAAGATCATCACAGTCGACCGGATCAATGATGCCTTTGATGAGATCGACCGTGGGGAAATCGACTTTCGCTACGTGATCGATATGGCCTCCATCAAAGACAAACATGAAGAGAAAACCCTTGCGGGCAAACTGGGTTTGACCTCGCACTGATTTTCAATATTGGAATGGAATTTTCGACCAAACATTTGAGGAGTCTCGCATGAATTTAGTATCGAAAGTGACTTTGAGTTTTACGATCGCCTCATCGGCTTCTTTAGCCTTTGCTGCCGATAAACCTAACGCCCAGATGAAAGCGGTACTCGATGAGCTGGCTGCCAAAGGTGGCAAGCCGATCGAAACGCTCTCGGCGGAAGAAGCCAGAAAGCAACCGACTCCGGCGGATGCCGTGAAATCGCTGATGGAGAAACGCAAAATCAAAGCGGATACGACCAAGGTGACCAGCGAAGACATTATGATCGATGGCGCCTCTGGGAAAATCGCCGCAAGGGTTTACAAGCCTACCACGCGTTCTGCGAATCGACCGCTCGTCGTCTACTTCCACGGCGGTGGATTTGTTATCGCAACGAACGATACTTACGATGCGACGCCTAGATCCCTCGCTGAGATGACCGATGCCGTCTTCCTCTCGGTTGAGTATCGCAAAGCGCCTGAGAATAAGTTCCCCGCCGCTCATGATGATGCTTATGCTGCCTACCAGTGGGCGCTTAAAAATGCTGTAAGCCTAGGAGCCGATCCAACCCGTATCGCCGTTGCCGGTGAAAGTGCTGGTGGAAATCTGGCCCTAAACGTTGCAATCAAGGCAAGGGATCAGGGGATTAAGATTCCTCTGCATGAAGTCCTGGTCTACCCGGTTGCTGGCAACGATATGAATTCTTCCTCCTATAAAGAAGAAGCTGATGCGAAACCCTTGAGCAAACCCATGATGGCCTGGTTTGTTCAAAATTATATGAAAACACCGGCTGAAGCGATGGACGTGCGCATCAATTTGCTTGGCGCAAACTTCAAAGGCTTGAATCCTGCAACGATCATTACGGCTCAAATCGATCCTTTGCGTTCGGAGGGCAAAGGCCTGGCTGAAAAAATGGAGAAACAAGGCGTGAAAGTTAACTACAAGAACTATGAAGGCGTTACTCATGAGTTCTTTGGTATGGCGGCAGTTGTTGATGATGCGAAAAAAGCTCAGAAGATGGCAAGTGATGATTTGAAGGAAGCCTTTAAGAAAAATTCTGTAACAGGTCGTTAATAAACTAAGTTGTGGGTGTTTTCAGGAGGTCGGATGGTAAGATTCGACCTCTTTATTCACTCCCCCAGAAGCTTCTGCACGATCGCAGCCGTCAACTCCGCAGCCTGCTGCACGCTCTTCATCGATACTCGCTCAAAGGTATCTGTCGGCTGATGCCAGGTATCGAGATTTTCAAAGCCGATCAAATCCAGCGAAGGAATGCCCTTTTCCAAAAAGGGAATGTGATCATCCTCGACTGCTTTGAATGACGAGTTCCCGAAGAGTTGACCCGCGAACATCTGCTTGTCCAATTCCATTGCGAGGCTCATCAACGCCGGCGTTGAGTGGCTCTCCGGAGTCAGACGGAGATTCTCCATACCCACCATATCGAGCAGAATCAGCCCTTCCACTCTTTCGCCACCCCAGGTCTGAGGCAAGCACCAGGTTTTCGTATTGGGATTCCCGCAGGCCTGCAAGCTGTCGGCCAGGTGTCGGCTGCCATAGGTGTTGTCGATGATCCGCGCGGGATGATGAGTCTGTCCGTCACGCCACTCAGGAAGATAAGACTCCTCACCATCAAACCAAACCGCCACGATGTGACAGCGTAGTTTAACGTTTGCGTTCTTTAAGCCGCGCATGAGCTCGAGAATGGCCACCGACGATGACCCACTGTCGTTCGCACCGATGCTTGGGCCCTGGGGCAGACGTTTGGAATCGTAGTGCGATGCCACGAGCAAAGCACAGTTGTCCGTGCCGCTCTTGAGTTTGGCAAAGACGTTTTGCATCGGCATAGACAGGGTCACAGAGCGCATGGGATTGGCTTCGAGGCCGAATAGATCAGGATCGGGAACGAGGGAGGTAAAGGAATCGCGGCCCGTCTCCATGCCAACATTTTTCATTTCAGTATCGAGATAGTCGGCAAGGACCTTGATGCGGGCTGAACCCATCGGGTGGGGCTCAAGGCTGATTTCTTTAAGATCTTTGCCGGCCCGCTCGCTGTTCCAGGGAAGCTTCGACACTTCCTGGTTCGGGCGACAAGTTCCGGCCATCAAAAACAAACTCAAAACGAGGAGATCAGGTGCGCGCATGCCGTGGTCCTTGTCGTTTCACTTGAGCTTAACCTAGCTTTTCTTTTTGATCGGCATCTGTTTCGCTGGATCAGGCAAAGCTGTCGTTCTATCGAGCCATGGCATCCACTCAACAAACTTACCGCTGTAGAGGAGGATACCGACGATGATGAAAGGAATACTGAGCAGCTGTCCCATATTCAAGGTCATGCCGTTTTCGAAAGGCACCTGATTCTCTTTGACGAATTCAATAAAGAAACGGGCGATGAAGATCCAGGCGAGCATCAGTCCGATCAGTCGACCTTTGGCCTGAGCTGCGTTGGTCTTCCAATACATCCAGAGCATGATGGCGAAGAGGATGAAATAGGCGAGCGCTTCGTAAAGCATCGCCGGGTGGCGTGGAATCATATCGCCATTCGCCGCGAAGATGATGGCCCAGGGGCCATCCCAGGGCTTGCCAAGGATCTCGGAGTTGAAGAAGTTGCCGACGCGTATACAGCCGGCGGTAAAAGCCGTACCGATCGCGAGGCGATCTGCCAGCCAGATGTAACCCTGGTCCGGATGTTTACGTTTATAGAGATAGAGGGCAAGGAGCACACCAATCGTACCGCCATGGCTAGCGAGGCCGCCGCGCCAGACGAAGAGGATCTCAAGAGGATGTGAGAGGTAATAATCCGGCTCGTAGAAGAGGCAGTGCCCGATGCGAGCACCCACGATCGTACCGACCATAATGTGAAAAAGGAGGGAAGAAAGGTCTTCTTCGTTGCGTCCTTCCTTCAGAAAGATTTTTTGTGTGATGCTGTAGCTGACCATGAAGCCGATGGCGAACATCAGGCCATAGTAGCGAGGAGCAAAGGCGCCAATTTTGAAGATTTCGGGTGAAAAGTCCCAAACGAAATGTTGCATAGACCCTGTAATCCTCCAGCAAGTCAAAAACGATAGAGCAAAGGTAGAGGATTATCGCAAAGACTTCAGCTTTTTGCACGGAGGAGTTTCTAAATACAAAAATGGGAGACTCTGTGACGAATCTCCCATCGATCGCATTTTAGAAAAATCTAATTCGGGAGGACGCCTTGACCGATCGCCACGGGGCGAGGGATCTGAGGGAGGAGGACCATGATCTGATTGTCCTTCATCTTGCCCAGGATCGCCTTCAGCATCGGATAATATTCGAAGGTCACAGTTTCAAACTGAGCAAAGTCAAGATCCACTTCGTATCCCCAGTAGGTGTAGTAATAGGTCGAGCGGAAGATATAGGGACTCACACGGGCGATGAGGATGTTATTGCCCTCAGCCGATTCCAGGAAATTATAGAGCGAACTGTTGTTGAACGAAATATCCTGAAACGCCTGGGTGATGATGTAGTCATTGAAACGAACGGGAAATAAAACCGTGTTCGATCCACTCGCTTTCGCGGAGCTTCCCTGTGTAAATGCGGCGAGTAGAAATAAGGTAAGAAACAGTCTTTTCATCCGTCCATCTCCTGATTGACGTAGCGGTTCCACTCGTTTCGATCGTATAGGGAGTACATCAAATCACAAAAGAAATGAACACCACCCTCAGAGTTCTGATCGTCTTTGAGCGCATTTAAGTCTTTCATAAATTTTAATACAAGTGCTTTTAGCTGTGGAACCAATTCTGCCCGAACTGCGCCCGTGGCATGCATTAGGCTTGCCCCCTCGGTTCCGACTAGGTGTTTGTCGAAATGCTCTGTGGAGTGACGCACCAGGTCGAGAATATCTTCGACGTTGCTGACGGCCCAATTATCGTGCGTGTATTTAACGGTTCCATCCGGCATTTCAACTAAAAGTGCGTCGTCGATCATCTCCTCGAGAGCATCGACACCCATTTGTCCGCAGAGTGACAGAATAGCGCTGCGTGTTGTGCCTTTTTTGGTCGCGGCAATATTAAAGATGCGGTTGTGCGGTTCCTGGCGAATATAACGAATGAGGGATTCGTCGTTGGGATCGGGACGTATGGAATTCACATAACATTCATCCATCAGGTTACCGATGGTCGGGAAATGATTCTTGAGGAATTCCACGCGCTGCTGAGTGGTCATAACCACTTCGGAGATTGAAAGCGCTGTGTAAGGATGGGGAACGCTTTCGCTCTGAGCAATACGACGGATGGTGGAATAAGCAACACTGGTGCGTCGGGCGAGGCCGGATAAACTCCGGCTACGGCTTCCCTGCATCCATGCGTTGATGGCATCGACCAGATCTGTTAGCAGCGCTTGCTCATTGACCATGCGTTAACGATAACCTCACAAGAAATGACAGTTGATTGAAGTGCTCGAAAATTTCCGCGCACTAAAAAAACGTCAGGTACTGTCAATTAGGTTTATACAAAACAAACATAATATTTATCTGTTTGCAAACTATTGTTCGAATTTGAGGCAAGATGTAAAGACATCATGCGCGCAACAATTAGAAATGTTAAGCGCAAATTTATTTAATTAGAAGATTTAAAGAGATCTTAAATCCAAACGGTAGGCTTGCAGAATAGATCTGCAAATCAAGGGTCAAACAGATTTTAGTAAAAACTGCATTGGAACGCAGACGAATTTTTTACAAAAGAAAACCCCGGGACTCTTTGGATTGTTGCCAACCCAGTAGTGCCGAGGCTTTGAGAAAACTTAAGAAGAAATACTTAATGCTTGTCGTTTGATCCAGACACTTCGTCGACCTCTGTCTCGCCCTGAACGGCCGAAGGCTTCGTACTGTGCTGCGGTCTCACCGTGCTCTCTGTGATCGGCAGGAGGACGATGATCTCTTGATCTTCAGTCGCGCCAATGATCGCTTGAAGCTCTGAGTAGTAACGGAATGTCACGTTCTGATCTTTTTCAAAACGAAGCTCAAAGTCGTAACCGAGCGACGTATAGTAAGAGACTAGGCGATAGATATCAGGACTGACGCGCGAAACGTAGAGTTCACGTTGAGACGATTCCAATACATTGTAGAGCTCGCTGCTATTGAAGATCTTGTCGCGGATCGCAGAAGTCATGAAGTAATCTGGGAAGCGGACTTGCAAGAAGACGACTGTGGCTCCGCTGGCTTTCGCAGGTTCGCTTTGAACCGTGAATGCCCCGCAAAGAAATAGAATAGCTAGGATAAATTTTTTCATTGCTCTCGCTCTTGATTAGGTGCCCACTCCTGACGGTCGTAAAGGGAATACATTAAATCACAGAAGAAGTGAATACCGCCCTCTGACGCCTCGTCATTTTTAAGCGCGTTTAAGTCCTTGATGAACTTTAACACAAGCTCTTTCACCAGAGGAACACACTCTAGCTTAATTGCGCCAGTTGAGTGCATCAGGCTCGCACCATCGGTTCCAACGAGCTGTTTGTCGAAATGCTGAGTGGAATGACGTATTTGTGAGAGTGCTTCCTCAACGTTCGCATGGGTCCAGCCGTCGTGAGTATATTTAATCGTTCCGTCGGGAAGTTCGACTAACAACGACTCGTCAAGCATTTCGTTCAGTGAATCGAGACCCATTTGACCACACAATCTCTCGATAGCACGGCGATTTGTTCCAGCTTCCGTCGCGGCTATGTTGAAAATGCGATTGTGAGGTTCCGTGCGCATAAAACGCTGCATAGCTTCCACGTTTGGTTCAACGCCAATTTTATTGTCGTAGCATTCCTCCATCAGGTTGCCGATGGTGGGGAAATGCTTCTTCAGAAATTCCAGGCGTTGCTGCGTGGTCATGACCACTTCCGAAATAGACAGCGCTGTGTAGGGATGCGGAACACTCTCGTTCTGGGCAATGCGCCGAATCGTCGAATAAGCGACACCAGTGCGCCGAGCGAGTCCTGAGAGACTACGGCTGCGACTACCTTCTATCCATGCGTTGATCGCATCGACTAGATCTGTTAGCAGTGCTTGCTCGTTAACCATGTGTTACTCGTTTCCTTACGAGGAAAGCTTCCCATTGATCTACGCATCAATATCCGAAGTATGCATCCGACACATTTGCCATGGCTACAAGAGCCTTTGCAAGGTGCGAAGTTCAAGATTTCGAGTCATGAAGCACTAAACTGGCAATCAGGTTTACACGAATCAAACATATTGTTTAAGAGTTGGCAAACGAATTGTGCTTAATGCGAGCGATGTTGTCTTCGCATTGTGCTCGCCTCGCTCGAAAATGTTAAGCGGAATTTCGTTGTAGATTGACACAAATAGGTGAGTTTGGGAGAAACACGGTAGGCAGTCATTAGCGCGAGATCGAAGTCAGCAGAACAGCAACAAAGCTGACCAAGAACTATCTCGCTTGTGGAAATATTCCGTTACTCTCCAGAACAGCAAGTGGGAGTAACAAAAGGGTCTTCTAAGACGAGATTCTTATACCGACACAAAAGTGAGCGGTCAAGCATTGACTAAGCTCTTTTTCATTGGCTGCCAATACACCCTCCCCGTTGATTTGCCGCTCACACGAACGACGGCAGTCTAGAGATGAAGAGTCTCTATCAACGTTAGCCATCCCCCAAAAGCCTTCTTACGAAGGTTCTACACTTCCCCCCTCAAGGGCAGATAACTGAGTCTGCCCTCATACCACTTCTCTCACAGACCCAAATCAATTCGTTCCCTATTCATGAGTAAATGTACTTACAAATGACTTCCATCTGAAAATGCATGATGTCAAATCTTGTGTAGACACCATGACCAAAGACAGCACGAATGAAATTGTTTTTGTTTGGCTGCTCGTGTCCATAGTCCACGAGAAGAGTGCGTCCAAAGTCTCCTAGTCGCTCACGACGCACTATCGATTGGATCCAAAGGCGGGTGTGCCAGCCTTTGCCCAATAGATCGTCAAGTCCTCGATTTAATTGGCGTTCGCGGGGTGTCGGCGCCAACGTGTCTGAACCGATCATGCCCCATTGCTGAACAAAATCTCCGCCTGATCCTTTCCAAAAGGCCCAAGGCTCTGCAATGGAGCTGTTATCACCACGGTGATTAACGATGTGCAGAACCCTCATGTCGGGGATGTAGGTCCATGGGTAACGAACGGGACCACCGAGAGTCACAAAATCGAAGCGCTGCTTTCTGAGATGTTTTGCCTTCGTTCGCAGCTCCTCTGTCGCCAAGCGCTCACGCACAGCAAATTGCCACAGATCAGAGCCTAGTCCTGTGCTTACCTGACTGCCGAGGATAAGTTGGGTAAACAACGCAAAAACTTGACGTGCGTGGCTATGGCCGATCAGAAGAATGCGGTCGCTCTGACTCTGGGGGAAGTCGACGCTTACTTTTTCCAAGAGTCGGATCGCTCCCTCCAATCGACCCAGATGGTGATTCGCCGATGACCAGAATTGAAGTTTGACGGGAATCTTCGCTTCAAGGCCCTGCTCGAGAAGTTCGATGTACTTGGGAACGAAGTTTCCGTTGTCCTGGGCGACGTAGTCGATGATGCCTTTCATGCGACGACCCATGCCCTCCTCTGCCTCGCGGCTCAACTTGGGAAAGAGAGATTTCATGGAGGACACTAAGTTTATAGGGTCTGAGCCAACGAATGTTCCATGCAGAAGTATGATTTCCTTTACACCGGCAGCTTTGAGTATCGCTCCCGAACGCCTGAGACTTTCGCGCCACTCCTTCGGTTGGTCAGCGATGCTTCGTGAACTGGGATGGATGGTCGTGGCGGATGCATATTTGAGAAGAATTGGTTCGACCGGTAGGGGAAGGGTGGGGATTTCAGGTGCGGTCGGCAGCGCGCCACGCAGATAAAGGAAGAGAGCCCCGGCGAGAAAGAGGATCGAGAGGATCGCACCAAGGACCCAGTAATACCATTCGATATGCATAGAAACGGCTCCTGCTCACTCTTCACAGAACTTCACGCAGCTTTATTATAAAACAGCATGCCCTTAAAAAGCGAAAAATGAAAAAAGCCTCAGGACAATGCCTGAGGCTGAAAAGTACGTGAGGGAGAAATTCTTAGGCTTGGCCAGAGTGGGCCTTATCTTGAAATTCTATGTCTTCCGCAGTGAAGCCGGATTCACGGAAGTTAGCGCGCGGCTGATACGGTCCTCTGTTACCAGTGCCGCCGGCGATGCCGGGTTCCAAAACGCGAAGGTCGATGGTTTTGAACCATTGATCGATGTAACCAATATCAAGCGAGGGCCTTGAAGTTGCAAATATCTGTAATTGTTGACTTATACGGCGATTGTATAACGAAGCCTGAAAAGCCCAATTCGGCCCTACTGGCGTCGGACACTCGCTTTGCTTTCTATGTCTCGCATCGACAAAATCTTTTATGAGTTTGATTTTTTTTATGAAGTTACTATGAAGTAACGGCTTATTTTGCTTGGCTTTTCGAGCAAATCGATGAAAAATGAGAGTTCTCTGAGAAAGAACTTTAGATAGCTCAATGTCCTTGGAATTTTAGTAAAATTGGTCATTATTAGCTAAGTCGAGGATTCTTGATGTTCCTATCCCGCCGCCTGCTCGAACCCTATTATCCCGCAGCCAAAGATCTCGATCGGGACCTCAAAACCGCTTCGGACAGTTCCAAGGAAGATGACCAACTCTTCGCCTGGCTCTGCATTGATGAGGATGTCTGGGAAAGTCTTTGTGCTGTCTTTGAAAGGCGAATGGGGACTCGCAAAGGCTTCGGAGCCTGGCTTCTTGAAGCCGGCAGTCTGCAGTATCGCCTCAATCCGGATCAAAGGCGGGTAGGGGCTTTTTTCATCCTTCTGGAATTGAGGGAGTTTGGCGGCCACACTCTTTGGAATCGAGTGAAGATCGCGCCTCATTACGAAGACGTGGTGAAGCAGGTTCATATACGAGTTGCAAAGCGTTTTAAAAAGACAGTTCACGATATCATGTCGGTGGAAGAGCGGGAGATCAGCCTCTGTGCCATGCTTTTAGGGGAAAGCCTTGATCAGTTGTCAGCGGAGGGAGTCGAACAACTCCTGAAGGATTCCCGATACCATTCAACAAGCGACTTCAGTGAAGTCAAAAAAAGCTTTCGCGCGATGCTGGGTGGAAGCGGAGGCGAAGGGGGGATTGGAATCGCCAGGTTCAAGGGAATGCTGGGCAAGACGATCGCCAAACGCTTTGGTCTCGCGCTTGTGGAATCAGCCTGGGGCGCCTCCAAACTTGCGAGCGTGGGGCGGATAGGATCGATTGCGGCGAAGGTGCTGCCTTTTGCGTTGCGGCGAGCTGGGCTTTATTTGAGCCTGGGCTTTTTGCTGAAGGATGCCTATCAACTGGGAGGGGAAGCGACCCGCGTGACGAATCCCGCGGTTATCATCATCGCTCTCTATCGCAGTCTTGGAGATACCAAGGTCTAAGCTTTCGACTCAGGAAGGGAACGCACGATGGCCAGGAGCCCTGAGACCATGATATCCTTGGCACTTGCTCCTCGACTCAGATCCAGATAGGGCTTCTCACTGCCTTGGAGAATAGGGCCATAGGCCTGAAACCCGCCGAGGCGCTGGGCGATCTTATAGCCGATATTGCCCGCGTCGAGATCTGGAAAGATAAAACAGTTGGCAGATCCGGCGACTTTGCTTCCCGGGGCTTTTCTTTGGCCTACGTCCGGGACATAAGCGGCATCGAATTGCAATTCACCGTCGGCATCGATATCGGGCGCTCTCTTTTTAAAGATTGCGGTCGCCTCCGATACTTTTGTAATGCGTGGATGTTCGGCCGAGCCTTTGGTTGAAAAGGACAGAAACGCGACCTTGGGACGCTTTGTGGGAAAAAGTTGGCGAAAGGTATCGACAGTGGCCTGCGCGATGTCAGCTAGCTGCTCAGCCTTGGGATCCGCAACAACGCCACAATCGGAGAATAGAAAAACTTCTTCCGCTTTGATCATGACGAAACTTCCGCTGAGCGTCTTAATTCCTTGCTTCATGCCAACGCCTTTGAGGCTCGCACGAATGACATTGGCCGTGGTATGCGCGCAGCCGGCCACGACTGCATCGACTTTGCCCTCGGCCAAATAATAGGCGGCCTGATTTAAAACGGATGACCCCAAGGCCGCGCGTTCGTCTGCAGCGATCTCTTTGTCTTTGGCTCTGGCGCGACTTTCGAAATGACTGAGAGTCTTAGAGGCGAGATCCTGGTCCTCCGCGTCGATGATCTGGATTGTCGGATCCGAGATCTTTGCTGCCTTGAGGAGCGCCTCGATCTTGTCTTTCTTACCAAACAGGAGGATCGCAGCTAAGGCTCCCGTTTCGAGCAGTAGTCCGGCAGCGGTGACCACCCTGGGGTCGTCACCCTCGGGGAGAGCGAGTCGGGCTCCCTGGGACCGGCAACGACTGATAAGTTGAGCAACGAAGGGATCATGACGGTTCATAAAGGAGCCTTTTTTAACAAAGATATAAATTCGTTTATTTTAATAAGCCATTAATAATATTATGTTTTTTATGATAAAAACATCAGATTTTTAAAGACTCGTGGTTGTAATCAAGTGGAGCGCATTAATTTTTTTTGACCCTGGCCGATAAAGAATGGTCAGGGATTTATATGATTGCAATGTATGCTCAGGGATACAGGCCTAGATGATATTGATTGCTAACAAAAATCAAGCACTTACTCAGAAGCTTCAGTCTGATTTGACTCAGCGTGGCGCGAAGGTTTTGTCGATTGAACTCGACGATCCGAAGAGTCTGGTTGCTCTTTATACTCCTGGGGTTGCAGTCCTTTTGGTTGACGACTCCCTGACTTCGATTCCGCGGGAAGCTCTGGTCGATCTCGTGAACTCTCTCGGTCGTCGCCTCTCGGTCATTGTCCTTAAAGCCGACAGTCACGCGCAGAACGAAGGCTCAAACTTCGCCGAATACGTCACCACTCTTGATATCAATCATTACGACGAAATTATAGCGACCGCAGTCTTCTGCTTCTCTGGCGTAAACAACAATATCAGAAAACAGCTCCGCACCATTCCTTTCTATAATCAACAGATCCCGGTTTCTCTATTGAATAGCTACGGAGGCCTCGGCATCCTGACTATTGATGCTTCGGGTCTCAATAAGATCAGCGTCGACTTCGGTACCGAAATCTACAACATCATGAAATCTGTGTTGCACGACGTGATGGTGAGTATCTGGGGCGGCTCAGGCTGTCTGCGGGAAAACGACATCATCTGTCGCAAATCGATGAGTTCCAACACCTACTACATCTTTATGGACCGCTCACGCGAGACGGGCTCATTGCCCTTCCCCGGTGCGCTTGAGAAGGTTGCCGACCGCCTGTCGCAAGGCATCAACAACGCGATGTGGAAAGAGCTCTTTTTGCCCTCGAAACGACGTCGCATTCCCGAGTGTGTTCAAACTATACCACTTTTGGGCGTCGGCTACTTCGGGGTATTAAACAACCCTTGTATCGACATTCATGAGATCGTCGAAGCAGGTCTTGATTCTTCCAAAAACATGGCTCAGTCCCAACTGAAACGGGGTCGTGATCGTCAACGTGAGTTGATGCAGACCCTGATCCAGGCGGATGATCTACTGACTCCTCACTATCAAGGTGTCTTCTACCTGCAAAACATCGACAAAACGATGGTCGATGATGCCAAGAAAAACAAAAGCATCACTTATCTGAGCGGACAGGTCTATGGCTTCGAGTCATTGATCCGGGTGAATCAGGCCGCGATTAAAGAACATAGTTTTGAAGCGGGTATCGACTCCCAGTATCTGCGGCCTGATGTTCTCTTCGCCATTGCGAAGAACAGCAATGTCGCCCTTGAACTCGACCAGGCCTGCATGAAACATGCAGCGCGTATGGCCAAAGGTCTCCCCGGTGTGCTGATGGTTAACATCCTGCCGCGAAACCTCTATCACATCGACCGTCTGCTGAATAATTTTGATAAGACCATGCCGATCATGTTTGAAGTTTCGGAATCCGAAGCCATCAATAACCTCGAACTGATGATGAAGGCCCGTGATCATTTGAAAAGCCATTCGATGGGTATCGCCGCGGATGACTTCGGCAAAGGCTATTCGAGCCTTGACCGTATCATCAAGATCCGTCCCGATATCATTAAATTCGACCGCGGTATGATTCAGGACATCGACAAGGATCCTGTGAAGCAGGCCTATGTCCAGGGTCTGGTGACCGCTGCCAAGATTCTCAATACGACGATTCTGGCCGAAGGTGTTGAGACCTGGAACGAGGCTGAGGTTCTCAAAGCCATGGGCATCGAATTGATCCAGGGTTTCCTCTTCCATCGTCCGGAAGCGCTTCAAAGTATTCAAGACCAGTTGGCTGTGGTCGATAAACCCGTCGCCCAATTGAAGGTTCATGTGGCCTGAGATTGGTTCTTATCCAGTCGTGATCTGAAAGAGTAGCTGCCCCACGCTGGAGCAGCTTTTTTTACGTCTGGAATCGTGGAACGCAGTCTTCTTAAAAGGCGTGGAGGATGGCTCAGAGCTTTCATTGGCTGGGTCCGGAAGAGGAGGGAGGGCCAATAGAAAAGCCCCTCTCGATGGTCTCGAGAGGGGCTTGTATAGGAAGAGTTTCGATCGACTTCGATTAGTTTTGGTTAGCGATGTAGCTCAAAGCCTTTTGCGAATAAATGGATTGGGCTGAGCCGCGGCTCGCGTTTTCCCAGTAAAGAGCCATCGTCACAGCCATGCCTGCTGAACCATCGCGGGGGGTAAAGTCTGGAGGTCCGCTTTTATCGTTTTTACGGGATGTGTACTGTGTGCAGTCGATCGGCTCTTGAGTCTGGAGATCGATGAGTTCAACAGCGAACTCAGCGAAGGCGACTTTTGCGCCAAGAATCGAATCCGATGGTGCGGTGAGATCCGGATCGAGTTTGACACAGAAATAGAAGCGATTGGTTGGAGTGCCGGGTTGCTTGGGTTGCAGGCAACGGTTTGCGGCATCTTTGTGAACCTGGGGTGCAGTCGAGGTGACAGCAATGTTAGTGGCATACCTGTATTTGGCCCGGCCATCCAGATCCTTGTTGGAAAATCCTCCGAAGCCGCCTACAAGACAAGCGTCGGTCATCTGCGCATGAAAATGTTCGACCACGGAGTTGACTAGCGCCTGGTTCACGTCAGTGTAAGATTGTTTCACCTTTAAGGCTTTTTGAGTGCCTTGCTGACGGAATTTCGCTTGTGAAATCAAAAGAATAGAAAATAAAACCACCCCCATGACGATCAGTACGGACACGAGTGAAAACCCGCTTTGTGAATGCGATTTATTCTGCACGGATGGAACCCCCTCCTAAAACTTCGGCCTTATAGAAGATATCGGCTATCTCTTTCAATAGTTTAGAGCATTTTAGGAGGAGTGGGTAAGCTGGCGTAAAATAAGGGATTAGTGCAGGACTGATCCCCATTTTAGCGCTCGAAATGATTAGAAATTCTTGGGTTTGAAACGGCCCGGATCGCGCTCGCTGACCATCGCGTAAACCGCTTCAAATACATCTTCGGAACTGGGTTTGGTGAAGTAGTCACCGTCGGACCCGTAAGGACTTCGATGGGCCTTGGCGGTAAGAGTTCGGGGAGCGGCGTCCAGATACTCGTAAGCCCCTTGAACCTCAAGGGCCTCCTGCATCATGTACGAGGTTGCCCCACCGGGAACGTCTTCGTCGAGAAAGAGGACGACATTGGTCTTTTGAATCGAGGCGAGAATGATTCCGCTGCGATCGAAAGGCAAAAGGGTCTGAACATCGATGAGTTCGACGGCAACACCTTGCTTGGCAAGGAGAGCGATCGCTTCGCGCGCGACAGCCACACAAGCGCCATAGGTAACGACCGTGATGTCGCTGCCTTCGATCAAGACCTCGGGAACACCGAGTGGCACGCGGAATTCGGCGAGATTGGAAGGCATCTCCTCCTTCACACGGTAACCGTTCAGGACTTCAACGACCAGGGCCGGATCGTCGCTGGCGAGGAGAGTGTTATACATCCCTGCTGCCTGGAGCATGTTGCGCGGCACACAAACGTGAATACCACGGAGTCCGTGTACGATCATGCCCATCGGGGAGCCTGAGTGCCAAACACCCTCAAGGCGATGGCCCTTGGTACGAATGATCAGCGGAGCGATCTGGCCGCCGGCTGTGCGGTAATGAAGAGAGGCAAGGTCATCCGACATCAATTGAAAGGCATAAAGCAGATAATCGAGATACTGAATATCGACGATCGGCTTAAGACCACGCATGGCGGCACCAAGACCCTGGCCGAAAATAGTAGCCTCGCGAATACCAGTGTCGCTCACCCGCATCGAACCGAACTTTTCATTGAGACCTTCGAACTCGAGATTGACCCCACCGAGCTGGCCGATGTCTTCACCGACGATGAAGAGTCTTGGGTCGTTAGCCAGGTGGTGATCGAAGCAGCGTTGGATGAGCATGCGGCCGTCGACAAACTCTTTTTCAGCGGTAAAGGTCGCGGGCACGTGGCCCTGTTCAAGTGCGGATCGATCGCTTTCCGACGTGAGGAGGCTATTGTAACGTTGAGCGTTCTCGGCTTTGTATTGCGCAACGAAATTGTGGATGGCGTCCTGCGCTTCACCTCCAGGAAGATTGAAGAGTATGCGTCGGGCGCTTTGAAGAATACCTTTGCGGCTGACGGTCGGCATGCGTTTGACCTTGGGAATTTCGGCTTCAATGGCAGCATCTTCCTTGGCAAAACGTTCGTAGATGGCCAGGAGCTGATCGCGCTCGTTGAGCATCGGGGCCTGAAATTCCTGCCAGGCTTCATCGCGAAGGCGGAGGACATCAGCGCGGACTTCTTCGTCGATTTTATCCAGTGCGGCGCGGTCTGCGTAGCCTTCTCCGACTATCCAATCCTGGACCTTGACCAGACAATCCATCGTGGTCTCGTAGTTGAGACGCTCTTTCGATTTGTAACGCTCGTGGCTGCCCGATGTCGAGTGACCTTGCGGCTGGGCGACCTCGATGACGTGAACGAGTGCCGGGATGTGCTGGGCGCGTGCGTTGGCCGCTGCCTGGCGGTAGGCATGCACCAACTCAGGGTAATTCCAGCCGCGAACTGTGTAGATGTGAAAACCGTTGGTGTCTTTTTCGCGGGCGAAACCAGCACAAACCTTAGAGATCGACTCTTTGGTCGTCTGATATTTGTTGGGGACGGAAATTCCGTAGCCATCATCCCAAACCGACATCACCATCGGTACGTCGAGGACTCCGGCGGCATTGAGAGTTTCCCAGAAGACACCTTCGGAAGTACTGGCGTTGCCGATCGTTCCAAAGGCGATTTCGCGTCCACTCTTGGAGAATTTCTTCTCTTTGTCGCTTTCAGGAAAGGCCCGATAATATTTCGATGCATAGGCCAAGCCGAGCAGCCGGGCCATTTGCGAAGCGGTCGGCGAAGCATCGGCACTGGTATTCACCATTTCCAATTGATTCTTCCAACTGCCGTCTTCGTTGAGATAGCGCGTGGCAAAATGTGCGTTCATCTGCCGACCGCCCGACGCGGGTTCGTGTTCCAGCGAAGTATCGGCGTAAAGTTGCGCAAAGAATTGTTTCACAGTCAGCGCGCCGATCGCCATCATCAAAGTCTGGTCGCGATAGTAACCCGAACGCCAATCGCCTTTTTCGAAAACTTTTGCGAGAGCGATCTGAGCGAGCTCTTTGCCATCACCGAAGATGCCGAATTTAGCTTTGCCGCTTAAAACCTCTTTTCGACCGAGAAGGCTCATTTCACGACTTATTACGGCCGTACGATAGTCTTCAATAACGTGATTCCGGTCGAGTTCCGGAGAGAGTTTTATATTTTTCATAAGCGCTCCGCTGCTGTGGTCCCATTTTCTATCATAAGCCCATGGGAGAAGTCGATGGCAGACGCCAGGTAAAAATCAATGACGCAATTGCACCACGGTGACGCCATCGCCACCTTCTTCGGGTTCACCAGGTCGGAAATCGAGAGCGTAAGGTGCATCCTTCGCTAGCGCTCTTCGCAGAGCCCGTTTGAGCGTATCGGTGCCGTGACCGTGGATAAGTATGACAAAGCTTTCGCCGCGAAGGACGGCCTTGTCGATGAAGCTCCAGGTTCTATCGAGCGCCGTGTCGGCATCCATCCCGCGAAGATCGAGGCTGTTCGTTAGAGTTGGGATCGTGAATGACACTTCTTTGCCGCCTTGCAGCGGAGTGGTCGGTGCGCGACCTTTCGCGGGGGTTTTGGGTGCCTCCGCTTTTTCTTCGGAGACGACACGGAGATCGGCGAGTTGCGGTTTGATCTTGATCAGGCCCGCCTTCACTTCAATCGATTCACCCTGTACTTTGCTCACGACCGCGGCCTTGTTCATCGAGATGATGTAGACGCGCGTGCCTTCTTTGAGTTCGGCGAGAGTCGCCGGGTGACCGGGGAGTTTGTCGATGCTGTAGAACTCGCGTTCGACATCGGACAAACTGCTCTGCAGGCCGCGGCCCTTCGTGTCGAGACGGTTCTGCGTGTCCTTGATCAGATCGCGCAATTGATCGGGGGAGGAAGGCGCCTTCTTTTGCTCTTTGAGAAGCTCGCGCATCTCTTCGAGCAGGCCTTCGTATTCGCCTTTGAGACGATCGATCTGGTCCTGATAACGCGCTTTGATCTTGGCTGAAGTATCTTGTTTGGAGCTGGCCAGGGCCGCTCGTTCCTGTTCCCAGCGATGCTTTTGGCTTTCCATATCGAGTTTGAGCTGGCCGTATCGCTGCTTCTCCTGGGCGGCTTCCTCGCGGAGGACCATCCAGCTGTCGAGGATCTGCTCCATGTTGCTCGATGAGCGGCCGCGAAGGTCTTTGGCGCGTTCGATCACGTGGCGAGGCAAACCGATTTGCTCGGCGACCTCGATACCATAGCTCTGGCCTGGGATATCAAGCACGAGGCGATAGGTCGGTGTGAGGTTCTTCGTGGAGAATTCCATCGAACCGTTTCTAAAGCGTTGGTCATTGAGGGCCAGACTCTTGAGATTGTCAAAGTGAGTCGTGACGATGGCCATGGCGTGGCGGTTGGCAAGTTCTTCCAAGACAGCCTGGCCGATCGCACTTCCGGTGTGCGGTTCGGTGCCGACGGCCAGTTCGTCGAGAAGAATCAAATCGTTTGGACCAGCTTCATGCAAGACCGGTTTCAGACCCATGAGGTGGCCCGAAAAGGTCGAGAGGTTGGTCGAAAGATTCTGGGCATCGCCGATTTCAACAAAGATCTTGTTGAAGAGGAAGACTTCCGAACGCGGCTCAAGCGGCAGAAGCAAACGCGCTTTGGCCATGAGGTGCAAGAGACCCACAGTCTTGAGAACGACGGTTTTACCACCGGCGTTGGGACCTGAGACGATGAGCGAGAGTTGGCCTTCTTCGAGGCTGACGTCGTTCGCGACAGTCTTGAAGCCCTGACGCATTTCAAGCAGGGGATGGCGCGCGCGGATAAAGTTGAGGCCAGGCTTGTCGCGCAGCTCGGCAGTGCCGGCATCGAGTTTAACGGCCAGACTTGCTTCGGCTGTTAAGATGTCCAGTTCCACAAGTTGTTTATAGTTGTTATCAATCGTATCGAGTTCGGCGGCAATCTGCGCGCTGAGTTCTTTAAAGATACGAAGGATTTCGAGTTTCTCCGAACTTTCGAGTTCGAGGAGGGCATCGTTCATCGGTCGGACTTCCGCGAGTTCCATATAAAGCGTCTGGCCTGAGGCGGAGGTATCGTAGATCGAGCCTTTGACCCGACCACGACCGTCGACACGCATGGGGACGACGTAACGATCAGACCGAATGGTGAAGAACTTGTCCTGGACATAGGCTTCCACGTCCTGATCCGACAGAAGTTGTTTGATCGTCGATTCTATCTTTCGGCGCATCGAGAGCTTTTGCTGACGAATACGGGTGAGTTCGGGGGAAGCGTCGTCCAGGAGCTCACCATCGGGCGAGATCGTCTTTTCGATCGTTCGGGCCAGTTTGGGAAGGGGTTGAATCAGGCGATAGAACTTCGCTAGGGTTTTGCAGCGATCCTGCTTGTCCGTGGCGAACTGATGGACGTTACGCACCATCATGAGGAGGGTATACACACTCCAGATCGCTTCACCTTCCAATATCTGACCGAGAGAGACGGCGCGAAAGGTGAGATGCATCTCGGGCAATTCGCCGATAGGCGGACGGTAACCGGAACGCAAAAGATCGCGGAGTGGGATCACATCCTGCCAGCGCAGTTCGATATCGAGTATATCGAAGCTTGGTTTGAGTGTGAGGCAGCTATGGTGACCTTCGATGGTGTTGGCTTCGGCGGCGAGGGCCTCGCAAAGCTGGTGCCATTCAAGTTTTTGTAACGTGAGCTCGTTTATCATTCAGTCGATTCCTTTGCAGGGTCTGCTCGAGCCGGGCCGTGAGGTGCCGGCGAAGCTTTTCGTTATAATAGTTTTCTTATTTTTTTGAGAGTGAATATAATAGTTTCGATATCATTTTGACAGCTACAACCAGGCTCTGTGAGGTTTCATGCACAGGTTCGACTTAATTGCCATGCTTCTCAGTCCCGTGAGCTGGTTCGTTTTTGCGTTCGGCGCACTGTTTGGGAGCTTTTTCAACGTATGCATTTATCGCATACCAAGGGGCATTTTCTGGAAGACAAGCCGATCGCACTGTCCTGGCTGTGGAGCAGCTATACCGTCCTGGCATAATATACCCATTCTTTCCTGGCTCTTCTTGCGAGGCAAAGCGGCTTGCTGCGGGACGAAAATCTCCGTCCAGTACCCTTTGGTCGAATTAGGAACAGCTATTCTCTGGGTCATCATTTACTGGTCCTTTCCCTTCGTCTCCCTCAGCGATGGAAACGTGGTTTTTAATTCCGCTGACCTGCTTCGCTTCGCGCACGGCATCGTCTTTTGCAGTGTGCTCCTGATCTGCTCGGTCATCGACCTTGAGCACCAGATCATTCCCGATGTTTTAAGTCTGCCCATGATCGCTCTCGCTCCTCTGGTAGCCTGCTTTCACCCGGAACTGGATCTGAAAAGCAGCCTGATTGGTATCGTCCTGGGTGGTGGAATATTTTACGCGGTCGCCTGGATCTACTTTTTGGTCCGCAAAGAATATGGGCTTGGTTTGGGGGATGTCAAGCTTCTGGCGGGAATTGGGGGTTGGCTGGGTTACCAAGCGGTGTTGACGACTATTTTCTGGGCTTCCATGCTAGGGTCAATCGTCGGGATCAGCTTAATTTTGATCAGTCGCAAGAAAAAGGATATGAAACTAAAATTACCCTTTGGGCCATTCCTTTCTCTGGCGGCGATCTTTCTCCTGCTCTTCGGGCACCAACTCGCGGATTATCTCATTACCTTCTAACGCGGAGCTATGTTTATGCAGACTAAGCCTAAGCCGACCCCAACTTTGAAGGCGCGTCCCGGCACGACCGCAGAAGTCTTTGCGAAGACCCTGGCGGGTGCGGAAGCTCTCTGGCGCGAGACCCACATCGGCAGTCTGATCGAACGGACAATGCAGCTCTTTCACAAGAACTTTGCGGTCACGACGATGGCACTCCTCAAGCGAACGCGGGATCAGAAGAGTCAATTGGTGAAAGTCCCTGGATTTGACGCCTTGGATTATTTCAACGATGTGCGGATCAAAACTATCATCGGTCGTCTGAATCAGTTTCAGGCGAATGCCAACGCCAACGACTATTCGGAAGGCGTGAATAGTCTGCAAATGGAGGGGCGGAATGTAAATTTTGCGCTCCTCGGCGACAACGATGTGGAGACTTACGTTCTCTTTTGGCTCGATACCGATCGACCCGCTGAGAGTACCGATGTGGCGATCGATTTTCTGGTGAGACAGCTCCAGAACACCTATCGCTGGTTCTCGCGCATGACCGAGACCCAAACCCTCCTTCATCTCGACGATCTTACCGGGCTCTATAATCACCGGTATATGGACGTCGCCCTCGATCGTGAAACCAAGCGATCTTTGCGTTACGGTTCAAGCTTCTGTCTGCTCTTCATCGATCTCGACAACTTCAAGCCGGTCAACGATAACTTCGGTCACCTCGCCGGCAGCCAGGTACTCCGCGAAGTCGCGGCGATTATCCGGGCGACTGTGCGCGATGTGGACTTGGTTTTCCGCTTTGGCGGCGATGAATTTGTGGTGATTCTGATCGAAGCGGATTCGGCTACCGGCCTTAGGACCGCGAATCGTATTCAGGAGCGGATTGAGAAAGCCAAGTTCGTTGTGGCGAAAGATGCGATTGCGCAGGTCACGAGTTCGATCGGCGTCGCAGCGTTCCCCGAACATGCTGATGAAAAAGAGCGATTGATAGCGATAGCCGACGAATGTATGTATGAGAGCAAACGTCGCGGCAAGAATCAGAGCTTTCTGGCCCCCACGGTTGCTAGTTATTCGCCTCCATCTCCTCAAAAGGACCAGAAAGTATGGCCAAGTCGCTAATTCCTGATAAAGCGTCGAACCTCAGTGAAGCAATCATGACAGAAATGGTCCTTCCCCAGCATACGAATGCGATCGGGACCGTATTCGGTGGCGTGATCATGTCCTGGGTCGATATTGCGGCTGCGATCTGTGCGGAACGGCATGCGAACAAACAGGTTGTGACCGCCTCGGTCGATGCCCTGGAATTTCTGGCTCCGATCAAATTGGGCTGGATCGTCACTTTGAAGGCTTCGGTGAATTACGTCTGGACCACAAGCTGCGAAGTAGGTGTCAAGGTCACAGCCGAAAACCCGCGCACAGGGGAATACTTCCATACGGCGAGCGCCTACGTGACCATGGTCGCTCTCGATAGTCATAGTCGTCCCACCGGCATTCCCCAGGTTATTCCATCATCGCTCGATCAAAAGCGTCGTTATGAAGAAGCCAAGTTTCGACGCATATCCCGTCTCGAACTGAAGAAACAAAACGCAGAACGCGCCAATCAGAAAGATGTGCCATGACCCGAGGTCTCCTTGCTCACTTGTGTCGCATGTTGATCGGCGGCTACTTTCTAAGTTTTTTTTTAACAGTTCCGGTTCAGGCGCAAGAAGCGGAGACAATTAATTCTCTTGCGAATGATATGGATCAGGTCGACATCTATCTTCACACCATAGATGTCGGGCACATGGTTTACGATAACTTTGGACACACGGCGATCCGTGTCGTGGATCATCGCAAATACAGCGATATGGTCTACAACTGGGGGACTTTCAGTTTTGACGATGGGCCGGTGACCTTTGCTTTTAATTTTTACAAAGGTCATCTCACATACACGCTCTCGGTCTATCCCTTTGCCAACGCGATGCGTATTTATAAATACGACAGCCGCACTGTCTGGGAAGACAAGCTTACCCTGACCCCGGCGCAGAAAGAGACTCTGCTCAAACGTCTGGAATGGAATGCAAGGCCCGAAAATCGGGGTTATTCCTACCAATACTTCTTTGATAATTGTTCGACTCGCCCTCGCAACTATATCGACGAGGCGCTCGGTGGAGTCTTGAAAGAGCAATATTCCGAAGTGATCAGCAATAAGACCTTTCGCGACTTCGTGATGGACGGCTACGAATCAAATCCAGGCATGGATGTTCTTTTGGATTTCGGCATGAACAGCAATCTCGATCGTTTCGCGACGGCTTGGGAAACGATGTTTCATCCGCTTTATCTTCGTTCGGTTCTACTTGAATATTCGAAAGACAAGAGCCCCCTGCTGACCGGAGGACACACACTCGTCGAGCATCCACGGCCCGATGCTTATCCCAAGCTTGCTTATTCGTTCATGCTGATCTTTGGCGGCGTTCCGCTCATTCCTCTCGTCTTCGGGCTCTTCTTTCAACAGAAGAAGGCCGAACCATCACGGCTTCTCTACCGTTCGTTCGGGGCACTGGCGAGTCTTTGGCTCGGATTTGGAGCCCTCTGGGGCTTTGTGATGGCGCTGAGTTGGGCGATCTCGGATCACCTCGATCTTCATCATAATGCGAACCAACTCTTGTTCTGGCCAATCGATGTCTTCGCATTTATTCTGGCCCTTATGATCTTCATCAAAGCCCGGCCGCTCAAATTGAGTCCAGTCGCCTGGAATTTTGCCCGCGCCTATCTCCTGGTGCACATCATCGTGAGTATTCTCATGCCCTGTCTGCGTGCCTTCGGTGTGATCGAACAGAACGTCAATCGAGTGAGCGTCTTCCTCCTGCCTCCTTACGTGGCTATACTCCTGATGATCTTTCGGGTCGGTATCAGGCGTGAAGAGAACAAGCCCAGGATAGAGGCCTAAGAATGGTAATCAGCGATCCTTCCGCAGAGTTTATCGAAAGCCAAAAGTCTGCTCTCACCGATTTTATCTTTCGGGTGACGGGGGACCGGAGTCGTGCGGGGATCATTACCAACGAAGTCTGCGATCATATCCACCGCGACCTTATGTCGAGCTGGACGCAGGACGATATTCAGGTCGAACTCTTTGCTTATGCCTACGAAATTAATTACGACGCTCAGCGCGGGATCGAGCGTTCCTTTCTCGAAACCTACTTTCGCAATCAGTATAATGACGTTCTTAAGGTCAGTGTCTACTACCCGCTGGAGATCCTTCTCCAGGACATGGGGATTATTCGTGCCTTGACGGCTTTGTTGAGCTATCGCTATCAGTTCACGCACGAACAGATCGCACGCATCCTCGGCAAGTCGATGGAAGATGTCGAAGAGGATTTTAAAGCGATAGCGAAGAAGGCCAAGTCCCAGCCGAGAATTAAATTGCAGGAGATGGTGAATCTCCCAAGCTATAGCTTTCTGACGATTCCTGACTACCATCCGACTGCCATAAGCCACATCCTGGTGAATATGAAGTCAGAGCCCGAGCCCTTCAACTGGCGCCTGCCTTTCTATCTGGTTCTTGTTGGTTTGGGGCTGGTCGTGGGTTACATCGCCTATCTGCTCTTTGCCACGTAGTCATTGGCTCCTATCGAAGCGCCTTTCCTTGAGTGGACTCAAGAAGACGTTTCGATCAAGGTTTGGGACAGACTATATCTAAGTTTTCTCGGCAAAGCCAAAGGGAGAAGGACGACGATATCTTGCTTGTTCTCAGCCTACATTCTGATGAGCATGATGAAAATCGAGGGCGGTCTGACGGCTCGGAAAAATGTGGTATCCAAAGTCATTCGAATGAACCCAAGCCAAGTGCTTGGGCGTAAAATCCAAACCCTTCAGAGGCAGTTTGGAGGTCGTGAAAAGATTCGAGAGCTTGTGGCAGCGGTGGTTCAAGGGAAGGCTGCCGCGTAAGCCTTTATGCGAAGGGGTTTGAGATATTTACCCATTAACTCGCGCAAAGCGCGAGATTAATTGGCGGCGAAGGTTTTAGAGTGCCTTGACCAAATCCAGAAGCTTTTTCTTGTCAGCATCCGGCATCATCGTATTCTTGGGCATGCTGCCACTGGTCACTCGCGTGCCTATGTCTCCCTGCTTCGATTTCCAAAACAAGAGGCGATTCGCATCTGCATGGCAGCTAAGGCAGTATTTGTCGCCGACGACTTTGAGTTCGCCATCGATCGCTTTATCGACGAAATCCCCTGGGACATTGCCCAGCGAGCCTCGCGTGGTCGCTGCGATCGTTCCCAACCAGGTGATGAGGACGGTCTTGTCGGCGAGACTCATCTCTTTCCCCAAAAGGGTTTCTGGAGGAGGCATAGGCGAATCGGCTTTTGCCGTGGCTTTCAGTCGACTGATTAGCGAGATCTTCAAAGCGCTCCAAGTCTCAGGGTTCTCGAAGCCATCATCCAGGTGACAGGATACACAAAAGCGTTCGCTGATAAGTTTCACATCCTCCCAAGTAGGGAGGGCTCGCAGAGGGACGTTGACATAAATTTTTATAGCGCCCGAGTTGGCGACTGTCAGCATAGATTTAAGAACCGGAGTCTTTGCGTCAGGCTGGAAATAAAGAGCGATGCGTTTCACGTCGGGTTCGAGAGCGATAGGGAGCGCGATCTTACGCCACGTTCCATCCGGCTCGAGGATGCGCAGCTCATTGTCAGCAAGGGCCCAGAGCAGACAGGCGGCGTTGCAGGGAGCGACTTGCTTGGTCGCAGCGGGAAAGCTCTCGCTTTTGTAGACTTTCGCGGCGACACCATCGGCTCGGACGGTCATCAGCACCGTTTTGTCGAGCACTCCAGCAAATCCTGGGTTGAAGCCGATAGGACTCTCGTTGGTCAGCTCGGGCGGCCGGTCCGAAAGCACAGTGGGGCCAGCCTGCCGGCGAAGGGTGAGTTCGCTCGCACTCAGACCCACGTGACCCTGATCGAGAAAATCGTAGTAGACGTCGTACTCACCACGCCTCGGACTCAAGACCGAAGACGACCAAGCTTTGAGTGCCGCATCGTAAGTGATGGAGCGCCCATCGCCATGAGCGAAGACGACTTTGGCCTCGCTGCTGAACACCGCTTCATAGGGCTTGGTGAAGTCAAAACTCTGTTGACTGGCCTCATCGGGTAGAAGATCGGAGAGCTGAGGTCCTGTATAATCGGCCGATGGCAACTTAAGTGGCGCCTTGGGGGCGATTGAGATCCTTGGACCCTTCTGACTGGAGCAACTGAGGCTGAGAGTAAGAAGACTCAAGCTCAAGCCTTGCCACGATTTATACATGCGGTACCTCATGCCAAGATCACGGAATTTGGGACAAAAGTCGGCCAGTGTTTGCGGACCATACGCTCCGTAGGGAAAAGGTCATCGAAGCAGCGCATCAGCATGCTGCCGACGATACTTTCGGAAGAAAACTCTTTGGCACTAGGATCCACTGTGCCTTTGGCATCTTTGCTAGCCTGAGGAACCATATTGCTACCGATCACACCGATACGTCCACCGGACGGAACCTTCGCGTTGATGAACATCATGCCCATACTGAACGAATGATCGCGGCCAGGAGATACGATTTGAACGCTGGCTCCATCGAGACCTCGGATCGTGGCATTGACGAAATCTTTGTTGTAGGGCGATCGGGCAAACTCCTGACCGACGACTATCATCACATCATCATCGAGACCAACAGATTTGATCCATTGCCAAAAGAGCGAGAGCAATGCCCATCGTCCTGCAGCGTGGCGTGCCGTATCAACGTCGGCTCCTCCACCATGCGTGTCTTCTGAGATGGCATCGATCGTCATGCCGCTTGCTATTCCTGTTTTCGCCATAATGCCGGCAAGGACGAGCTGATTTCGAAAGCTGTCAGCCGCATTGCCGGCTATAGCTCCACTCTCTGCGCAGGCTGCAACGTGAGCGCTTACAGAAGCAGCGTTCAGCTTAAGCTGCAAGGCTGCAATGTCATCCTTGGCAGATAATAGTTCGGGCATCCCCGTAGAGAGTGTACTGATTTGATAGGCGGCCTGATCCCCTATACTGGGATCGACCCACACGCTGCCAGGCTTTAGGCCTGCAAAACGTTTTTTCAGAATATTTGAAAACGGCTCCAGCTTCATATCGCGAATGCTATTGGCATCGGTGGTGATCGTCTGGAATTCACCGAGGTTAGCAGCTCGGATCGAGGTAGTATGGCCAACGCTAGGCGATTTGCTGCCTGAGGTGAGAACGATTGGATTCTTGCGTGCATCGCTGCGCATGAATTCAGCTACGGCCATTGGCCACATAGGGGCGACATTGCCCAGGGGGCTCCCGCGGGTCTGCAGGTTGTAAGCAACGAAATGATCCAGAGATGTAGGCGTGCCATTGACTAAGCACATGTCCTTTGCCATCGGAGCGAGAAACTTAAGGTAATCATGGAACACGAGCCCGCTCGCTTCGGTATGACTGTTGAGCAGTGGATTATTCGATCCAGCATCCGCTCCCGCTTGAAAGTAGCCAGTTGGCCAAGATCCTGGCTTTTGCGGTTGAATAAGGCCGGCGGCCATGCCGCAGCTCGAACCCATGTGCACGTAGAGCATAAAGCGATTGCTGCGCGGGTGAGGGGCATCCTCCGCCGCGCTTAGAGAAGGCATAATCAGACCCGCGGCACCCGCAGCTGCAGACATTTGAAAAAGTTTTCGTCTATCGATTGTCATGGGAAACCCCTTGCGTATGGCGTTATTTAATAAAGAAAGACCTGTGGATCCATGGCGATCGAAAGACAGAGACCGAAGTAGGCTTTAAGCCTCATGTCAGCATCCGCCTTGACGGCGAGGTATTCATCGAACGCGGCTAGATAGCCTTCCACTCCGAAGCTCACAGGCATAGCGGTCCCTTCGATACCGATGATCTTGCGGAAAAATTCTTCTAACACCGCCTGACTGGGCTTCTCGGCTTTGACCAGCAGATTGAGCTCAGGCTTGCCTTCCATAAAGTTTTTCGTCTCGGTGCGAACGAGATTGTCACATTCGCGACCGAGTGCGACGCGCAGGGTACGGATGTAATTCAAGGTCATGTCTTCAGGTCGGCGGATATTCTGCGGGCCGCGGCCGAATTGAGGCGAATGAAGATCGACCATGCCCATGAAGGGGCGCTCGTCACCGATGAAGATGGTCTCAAAGCAATCGAAGCGATTGGCCAGCTTCTGTGTCTTGCAGGTCTCGAATCCGTAAGTCCGGAGCGGGAAGATACGCGCATAGATCTGGCTCAAGGCATTGCCATCGGCGAAACGTAGGTTACTGCCCACCTCGGAGCGGATGCGCAGGGGCGATTCCTCAGGAATGGAATCCTCTGCCGGTGCCGGTCCGATATACTTGTCGGCACCACTGTCATGACTGATCTTCTTCGGTCGATCCCGACTGCAGGCCGAAAGGCTGAGGACAGCGAGGAGAATATAACGGATGTTCATGCCTAGTCTCCCTTAGGATTTAGAAATTCTGGAGCGAGTACCATGCTTCGGATCACCTGGCGAAGGTTCATGGAAGAGCCTTTGAATTGGTTCACGTAAGCAGGCAGCTTATTGTCGCGATCCAAAATGCTCATCGGTCGGCCATTGACAAATTCAAAGGCTCGCTTCACCGCGCAGTCACCGAAACTCTCGTTTTCGGCGAGAATTTTGCCGAACACATTGGCTCCCTTACCCTCTTGACCCATAAACCGACCCGTATCATTTAACTTAATGTCAGTTTCATAAAAATAATTCCTCACGCCGGTGGTCGGCCAGCGATTGAAGAACGCCGCCATGGGTTCGAGAGATTTGTGACAGTAAGTGCAGTAAGCGCGTTTGGTGAGATCAGGGTTAGCATCGTTGGGGTCAGGCTGAGCTCCATCAGGTACAGAGAATTTTTTGCAAAGGAAGGTTTCATAGGCGCGATTGGCTTTCGCCCGTCGGCCATTAGTTAGGAGCTGATAGGCTGGTGTGGTCAGTATGCCTGCATGATTAGCATTGCGTTTGATGCGATAGTGCTTGCGATCCGCGGCATTCGGCGTGACGAAGATGGGATGAGTGGAAACGTCATCGAAGGCACCGCCTGGAAAGTTAGCCCAAAAAGAAAGGCCGGTCTTGGCCATGAAGCTTGCATAGGTTCCGGTCATAATCGTGTCAGTACCATTTATGATTTCCGAGTAGGGACGATCTTCGGCCACGGTGTGAGCGATGAGGTAAGCTGGTTCCATCATCATATCGGTATTCACGTGATCCATGAAAACATCGTTGCTACCTGCACCCGATGAATTGCAGAGCTCGAGTCTCGCTCCGCAGCGTTCTAGGACGAGAGGCGGAATAGTGTAAGGCGTGCCCTTAACGTAGCGGGAATTAACTTCGGTATCTGGATCCCACCAAGGCGTGACAGTTTTTAAAGTCGGATCGTCGCAAGCGAGATCAGCTTGAATATAAAGGGGAAGAATATCCTTCCAGTAGGGCGCAGAGCCTGCAAGTATAGGCTGGCCGCCTGGACCAATGCTGGTGTTGGCGGCAGCGGTCACCATAGCTTTGTCTTCGCCTCGGGGGCCAATCACCACCATCGGTGCATTGTCACAGAGTTTGACCGAGATCCTCCGCACCGTCTTCATACCGGCAGCGACTTTGGCCATTTCCGTCGCATTGTAGCGTTCAGGATATTTCGGGTCGAAGCGTGTGGGTTCAGGAGCTAAGCTCATGCCCCCAATATTACCTTTGCCCGGCACGTCCAAGGAATAAGCTTGAAAGGGCGTGAGGAAACCCATCGTCCGGGCCCAGTATTGAGCGAAGTATTCGATGAACTGCGGATCCTGACTCAAAGCATTGGCTATCTCAGCTATCGGAATTTTCCCAGCTAGATAATCTTTTCTCATGGCGCTAGGAAGGGGTCGGCCGGTGAGGGTCATCGATACCTTCTCCGCCTGCCTGAGGGCCAGCATGTCGGCGGCCTGAACGGGACTGCTCAGGGCAGCGAGTAGAATGATTTTTCGACGAATCATTTGCATGGATAGTCTCGCCTCGTTGCTTCCGAAGCCGCGACTGTGCGAGCTTGGATCAGAAACACGCGGTTCGGTACAATTTGGCAAAACTTAAAGCCTATCCTGAAGATGTCTCATAATTCAGCGGCTTAGGGCGGGTATTTAATTGGCTAAAATTAGGCGGCTGCGGGAGCTGGAGCAAAATCGAACTAAAGATTAAAGACTGGGCTCGAAACCACACTTCAATCGAAGTGCTTGCCGTGCTCCATCGACAGGTAGCACTCGATTGAATAGACTTATGACAAGAACAGCTCAGGTCTCTTGGAAAGCCAGGAGCTTTTGGTCTGGAGGATGACGAAGCTCTGGATGAGCAGCGGATAGAACTTGCCGATGAGTATCGACTCTGTTCGATCGGTCAGCAGCAGAGTCCTATTGATATTCCTTCGGCTTGGCCTCTGCTTGATGATGTCAAGCTCGACTACAAGCTAACCTCTGTCTCCATCGTGGATAACGGCCATGCCATCGTCTTTAATGTCGGCGATCAGAATTATGCGACGATTGCTGGTCAACGCTATAAATTGATTCAATTTCATGTGCACACTCCCAGTGAGCACTGGATTGACGGACACCTGAGCCCGATGGAAATCCACTTCGTTCACAAAGACGAAAAGAATCGCCTCGCCGTGATCGGTGTGACGGTCGAGCCGGGAGCTGAGCAAAAGATGCTGCGTGACCTGTGGAATTATATTCCTCAAGGCGTGAATCAAACCTCGAGCCCGCAAGGCAAGCTCTTTCATATCGCATCGCTCTTGCCGGCAAAGCCCAAGGTTTATCGTTACCGCGGTTCGCTGACGACTCCGCCCTGTTCTGAGAATGTGCTATGGGGTGTGGCTTCCGAAAAGGTCAACCTCAGTCCGGTTCAAATCGATGAGTTTAAGACTCGCTATCCAAATAACGCGCGGCCTTTGCAAAAGCATTGAGTCTCTGTTGGCTTCCTTATTTTCTTCACATAATTCGGCTTGATCTCGCATAAATTGAGAGTTGATAGAGGGGTGATCTTATCAGCAATTAATTAAAATTATCATCAGGTTATGCTGAACGTTCGACGTCCCCCCTCATCTTTTCAATCAAATGACCGAGTCCCTCTGTACATGATGAAGAGGGTTGGAATTTATGCTCAGCTTTCACTCAAAATCACATTCATACCGAAGAAAAGGATTGCGACTGAGCATCCTCAGTCTGTTTGCGAGTCTTCTCCTTGCCGGATATGCCTGCAATGAGCAATCGGTCTTGAGTGGAAATTCCACTGATACTTCATTCGAAGGTCTTGACAAGGTTGAACTTAACTCTGACGGCCAGCTAGACCTTTCTTGGGCTGAGCCTCAAGATGAGGCGCAGCACGCCTACGATGTTTATCTTTTAAAAACTGACGACCTGCCTCCAGCCTTGGCCGGTCTTTCTTTCAGCAAGGAAGCTCCTTTGGGATCCTTGCGCGTTACTCAACAGAGTGACGATACAGATCTTGATTTTGAATTGATCGCTACGGTTAGAAACCATTCAAAATTTAATTATTCTCAGGCTCTGGAATTGGGCCGCTATTATGTTTTCAAGGTCGTGGAGAAGAAGGCTTTAAAATCCAAGCTGCGCCTGGTGGCGACCCAAACCAAGATTGATCCCCCTCGGAGTTTTCAACTTATCCCCGGATCTGAAGGGATGACCGTGGCTTGGTCCGAGAGTAAAGGCGCTAGCTCCTATGCCGTGCGCGGGCTGAAAAGTGGCGAAGCGAAAGTTAGTTCAACTTCGCTCGTGATCGATGGTTACAATCCAAAGCAAGATTACGAACTTTGTATTTTCGCTGAACACGGTTTGCTTCGATCGAAGATCTGCACATCTGCCGTGATTCCTAGCAATATGTCGACCATTAAAGTGTCGGCAGTTTCAAGTCCTCTTCCATCAGGTGCTTATCGAACGGCAAGCCTTATTCCCATCGAAGTGAAATTTACCGGCAAGGTTCATTCTGCCGACGCTGCAAATTTGAGCTTGCTTGTAAGGCATGGCAGCGGTGATGGTTTTGCTGCGTATGCAAGTGGAAGCGGGACGAATACGCTTGTTTTTCAATACACGACAGGCGCTGGCGAAGATACAGCCGCTCTTGAAGCGGTCAGTCTCGTGCCGAAAGGGCTGAAGTCAGGCCTTGTCGACGAGCGTGACAAGACCCTTAGCTTTAGCTTTCCTCTGCAAGGAAGCGGTTATACTCTTTCCGAACAGAAGGTCTTGGAGATCGACACCCTTTCTCCGAGCAATCCTACGGCGGTAGCCTTTCCAAGCGCCGTGAGCTCGACTCAGGCCCTTGCCTTTAGCTGGACGCCTAGTAGCGATCTCAATCTCAGCGGTTATTTGACGAAATTGTGCATCGATGCCTCATGCTCGAGCGGATGTGGTGCCGAGGAATTGGTAACTCTTCCTGCAGCAGCAAAAATCGGTGTCGATGGTAGCAGCTACTATGCCTGCGTCCAGGCTATTGATCGGGCTTCTAACAAATCGGCTTGGATCGCATCGACAAGTCCTGTTACCGTTTCGACCTCGGCTCCGTCTATCGTTTCGGTGAGTAGTTCGGCTGTCGATGGCGCTTACAAAGCGGGCGGTATCATCCCGATAGCTGTGACTTATTCGGGGAGTGTTTATGTGACCAACGCGAATGATTTGAGCTTGAGTCTCAACCCAACACCAACGTCTCGCAATGCCCTGTATGTTTCGGGTAGCGGCACGTCGACCTTGGTTTTTAACTACCGAGTGCAGGCGGGCGATACCGCAGCGGATCTGAATTATTTATCAACGGGTTCGCTGAGCCTTGGCGCGGCAGGGGCGATCAAGACCGCAGCGCAGGTCGCAGTGTCGACGGCCTTGCCTTCGATTGGAAGTACGGCAGCCCTCGCGGGACTCAAGGCGCTCGTCATCGATGCGACTTTGCCCACAAGTCCTTCAGCAGTTGGTTTTGCTGCGGCGACGTCGATGAGTGTAAGTGTTCCGATCAGTTGGGTGAGTAGCACGGATACCAACTTTCGTCGGCACAATGTGAAACTTTGTGCTGCGAACGATTGTGTTTCATCTTGCAGTTCGATCAGTACCTCCTTGACTTCATCAGCCAATCAAATCGGGGTCAACGGGTCCAACTACTATGCCTGTGTACAAGGCGAAGATTTAGCCGGCAATGTCTCAGCCTGGGTCTCGTCCATGAGTCCTGTTGCCATCGACACGGCGGTTCCTAGTGTCACTCTCATTTCAAGCTCAACTGCGGATGGTTATTACAAGGCGGGTGCTATCCTCGCGATCGATGTTTCCTTTTCAGAAAATGTATTTGTCACCAATAGTGTTGATCTTGGCCTTCTGATGGAGAC
Organism: Oligoflexus sp.; assembly: GCA_014377445.1. Classification (GTDB taxonomy): domain Bacteria; phylum Bdellovibrionota_B; class Oligoflexia; order Oligoflexales; family Oligoflexaceae; genus Oligoflexus. The sequence continues at coordinate 5,153 of JACMPP010000111.1, read as the reverse complement.
CGGGACGACCGATCGGACGGCGGTATACGCTTCCGGCAGCGGTACATCCAAGTTGAGCTTTAACTATACGGTACAAGCCGGCGATGCGACCGACGATCTCAATGTTGAGTCAACCTCAGCCTTGACCTTGGGCGCTAGCGGAACGATTCGAGATAGTGCCGGAAATAACCTGAACCTACTTCTCCCGAATCTATCGGGCGCGAGCATGCTAGCCGCGCAGAAAAATATTGTCGTCGATACCCTCGCTCCGGTGCCTGCGAGTGGAGTTCAGTTTTTGAGCGCTAAGAGTTCTTCAACTAATTTTATGGCGAGTTGGGTAAACAGTTCGGATAGCCATTTTAAGCGGCATAATGTGAAGGTCTGTGCGGCAGCAGACTGCGTGACGAGCTGCTCAAGCTTGATCACCCAAGCTCAGTCGCCTGCGACCCTCACGGGCGTCAACGGCAGTGTTTACTACGCCTGTGTTCAAGGCGAAGATTTATCGGCTAATCTTTCTGCATGGGTATCATCAGCATCGACGTTGACCGTCGATACGAGTCCACCCGTGGTCAGTGATGTTTCCTCTATAGCAGCAGATGGCATTTATAAATTGGGTGCTTCCCTGACCATGACAGTGCAGTTCTCAAAGCCAGTCTTTGTTCTCGGCAGCGAAAATCTTGGTCTTCTGTTAGAAACCGGTGCGACGGATCGAACAGCACTTTATCTCTCAGGCAGTGGGACAAATGCTCTAAGTTTCGTTTATACCGTTCAAGCAGGCGATACCTCTGCTGACTTGGAAGCGCAGTCCACAGCGGCATTGACCGTAGGGGCTGGATCGATTCGCGATGATTCGGGAAACAATGCTGTCCTAAATCTACCTACTCTTGCAGGGGCTAATTCGATTTCTATGCATAAAGCCCTGGTCATCGACACGAGCCTTCCTTCGGCTCCGGCATCTGTTGGGTTTGCAGGAGCGAGTAGTACCAGTCTTAGCTTCAACGTGAGCTGGACGATTAGCACCGACCTTCACTTCAGTACGCACAACACCAAACTCTGTGCGACAAACGACTGCGTGAGTTCCTGCATCAGCGTGAGCACTTCCACAGCCTCTCCCAAATCGGTGACAGGGGTTAATGGTGGGGTTTATTATGGTTGCGTGCAAGGTGTTGATACGGCTGGTAATAGCAGCGCTTGGATACCATCAACCTCACCGATTACAGTGGACACATCCGTTCCGACAGTCACCAATGTTTCTTCGACGGCGACGGATGGTTATTTTAAGCAAGCCGCGGTCGTGCCGATCACTGTGAGCTTCTCTGAAAATGTTTTTGTTGCCAACGGCACGGATCTCCGACTCAAGCTTGAGACTGCTGTCCCTGATACTGATGCCCTATATAGTTCGGGGAGCGGAACGAATACCCTCACTTTCAATTACACCGTAGCCGCCACCGACTCCAGTGCCGACCTCGATCTTTTTTCGACGACGGCTCTGAGCCTAGGTGGCACAGGCGCGATTCAAGATGCGGGCACGAATAATGCGATTCTTACACTCCCTAGCCCTGGCGTGAACTCCATTGCCGGGCAAAAGGCGCTGGTGATCGACACGACTCTGCCGACAGCTCCTTCGGCTGTGACCTTGCCGAATACTTATTCCCTCAGTACCTCATTCCCGGTGAGCTTCACCTCAGGAACAGATCTTAATTTCCGTTACAGCGACGCCAAGCTCTGCACCAATGCCGGCTGCTCGGTCGCTTGCATCAGCGCTAAGACCTCAGCGAGCTCGCCCGTTAGCCTCACAGGTGTTTTGGCGACTCCCTACTATGCCTGCATTCAGTCCCGAGACCTGGCCGATAACATTTCGGGCTATGTGGCCTCAGGCTCAACGATAACAGTCGAAAATCCTATAATCCTTGCTGGAGCTCTATCGGCCGATGTGCTCGGAAGCTGGGCCGATGGCACGGCGAAGGTCGAACTCACGTTTGGGGGGACGCCTGATTCTCGTATCACTCAGTATCAAGTGTTTTTTAGCACGGCTGCGACCTATAGTTCCTTTTCTCTCGCGAGTCCCATCGCTGCTATAAACTACGGAGATGGAATCTACGATGCCGTGGCGACTGACAACAAGATCTTGATTTCAATTCCAGCCTCATCATTGAACGATGGCTACTATTACGTTCGTTACTATGACTCGACGGGCAAATTCGTCGATGCAAACCGAGCGATCTCGAGCTTGACGTATGTCCTCAAGGGAACGCCCGGATATGTTCTCGTCCCCAAAAAATTCTCAAGCCTTGCCTACGATTACTTTATCATGCGCTATGAGGCATCGTTATCCTCGGCAGGCAGCAGTGCAGGCGGGGATACGGTGACGACAACGGAATCAAGCCTAGCCGGTTGCTCCTATAAATTTCATGTCAACGGCACGGCCGCTGATGTAAGCTGCGGTACAAAAGTGATTACGAAGGCGGCTGAAAGCGTAGGAGGCATCTCTCCACAAGCAAACATCACGTGGCCGACAGCTTTCTATGCTTGCCGCAATGCCAGCAGCACTAATGCCAAGGTCCGGATGCCCACATCAGAAGAATGGCGTCGAGCTTCAAAGTGGATCGGGACGAGCTATGCGGATATGTGGACGACCTATACCAATAACACAGGCGGCAATTGCAATGTGAACGCAACGTCCGCCTCCAGTACAGAGTCGGCTGCAATTTGCAAATCAGCTTTAGGTGTTCAGGATATGGCCGGCAATCTTCGGGAATGGGTCGATCACCGCATGCTGCAGTATAGCATCAGCGGAAATTCTGAATCCCGCTTTAGCTACGGTCCAACCATTGGACGCTCGATCTCGAACGGCATCGATAACATTGTTCAGCGCTTTCACACCCTGGATCCGGGCGTGGGTGGTCTGGCTTTGACACTCGGAGCTGATTTTAAGACGCCTACCTTCGCTGATCAAAAGCAGTATGGCACCAACGTTCAGGCCTGGACTGATCCAGCTACTGCGAACAGCGACGCCATTGGCTTTCGCTGCCTTGGCTTTCGCGCCGATACGATGCCGACGACGAGTCAGTTGGCTTTGCCCGACGAACCGAAGTTTGTAACGGGCGATCTAGCCACAGCCGGACTTATCCCTGAGAATTTGTATGTAAAAGATAATCGCTGGGAACAGGTGGCGATCACGATCGACGGTACGATGACCGATGCTGTGGCCGAGGGCCGGGTGAACGTGACTTGGACGCCTTGGTCGAAAACCACCTGCAACACTTCCGGAACCTGCACTTCGTCCGATGCAGGACTCGTCTACAAACTCTATCGATTTACCGAACCTAACCATCAATCAGTCCGCGTCGCGACTCCATGGGCACTTGGTAACTCAGGGAGTAATTATTTCAGCGATAAACCAATCGATCCTCTGGCGGTCGATAGCAGTGGAAGTCGGCTTTTTACCAGTACATCGAGCGACGGTACCCTCATCGCTACGATATCAAACTGCATCACCGCAACGCCTGGCAACTGTACTTTTGCTGACCTATCGACCAAAGATGGCGGGACTCTGGTCGTCGGCAAGATTTACAACTACATCCTGATCTCTGAAGATGCTGATGGCAATGCTATAGTTCCATCAGTGCAGTACTATAGATCTCCTTATTTTGCTGGCCCTGCCCTCACTTCATCATCAGCCTTCCGCATGGAGCCAAGGCTAAGGCGAGCTAGTGTTTTTTTAGTCGATGAATATTACCAGCAGAATCAAACGCGCCCTCAGATCATGGTGCATGTGGCGATGGATAAGTCGGGTCTCGATCACGACTTTTATATTCATAAATACGAGAGCTCGCAATTCAACGGATCAGTCGCAAACAATAGCCCGAACGGAGCCTCCGATTGGCCTGCACAAGGCACGGCTACGGCTTGGGTGAAGAATGCTGCCCGGTGTCAAGATGTGTTCCTTCAAACAGGTGGCTTCGATCTCACGGGCTGTGGCAACGGAACAGCTATTAATGCCACGACAGCGACTGTGCAGTCGAAGCAAGGCACGGCGCCTTTGGTGAACATCGACCAAGGGGCATCCTGGAAAGCCTGTCGCTACACCACCATCGCGGATAGCAACGGGAAGAGCTATTCCTTGCAACTGGCCAGTAACCCCGAATGGATGAAGGCAGCGGACTGGGGGGATACCAACCAAGACGGCATAATCGAGGCTGCTATCAATCCCTTTACGGGCTCTGTCAGCATCCCGAGTTTAGAATCAGGGGCGGCGGATACAACGTCGGTGCGTTGCCACACCGATACGAATCCTTTCGGTGCATTCGCATCCAATTCAAGTGGCCCTGGATCCACTTCAAGCTGTCGATCCAGGTACGGAGCCGCTGATATGGTTGGCAATGTTTTCGAATATACTATGGGGCAAATAAATGGATGGCTGGGCCAAGATAACGGCACGGATGGGCTCTGGCTTGGACAAAGTTTCCTCACTGCTAGCGGCGTAACGTTTGCTAGTCTTGGGAGCGGCAACTACGATCTTTTGCGCGGCTACCCGAAGTCCACTGGCGCAGGCCCAATCGTTTATGATTCGAACGATAATTACTACTCTGCAAGTGGTTTGAGAGCTTCAATTATAGGGGATCATTGGAATGCAAGCAGTGGGGCAGGTCGCTGGTTCTTGGAATTGGACCAAGCCACCACCTCCGCCGCTTCGTGGGTAGGATTTCGCTGCACATTTTGATCGGCTTAATTGTAGAAGATTCTGGCTGGTTTAGAGCGCCATATTCGATGGGATTTGTCTGGAATATGCAGAGAAAGTGGCTTCTGTCGAAAAGCTGGAGAAAGCTGGACTTTCACAACGGGATATTGCAAGGGAGCTTGAGGGAGCTGAGTGACGATGCTGAGCTGTCTTTATTATACGTACGCTTGTTCAGGGCTGTCTACGGAGTGACCAAGAGCTTTCGTTTTTATGTGCTCTCGTTCGAAGAGACTGAGAATATTTTGCCTGGCTGGGGTTAGGCGGTAAACCATAAATCTGCTATGCTAAACGCATCCATTTTGATATCTCGCGCCCGCGCCGTTTGCCATCGGAGTTTTGAATGACAGCATTAACTCGATTTTTTTTGGGAATGACCTTGATCCTCAGCCTTAGCTGCAATAAAAGTAGTGGATCCGCAGGAGCTGAGGATTCC
>JACMPP010000110.1 GCA_014377445.1 Oligoflexus sp. | reverse complement strand
CCCCGTATACCCAGGCTTCGTTCGACCTATGTCGATTTCTTCGAGTCCATGAAGATTTATATCGTGTGCGTAATCTCGCCGAAACCGACCACCGATTCCTCGGTCGAAAACACAGGAATGCGCATCGTGTTTATAATAGTATGTTAAGCGTCACTGAGAAGCGCGGATATTGCGTCACTTACCGCAACTGGCACACAGTCAAGTTTTGGGGGATTGGTTCGATAGATGGGGAGAAGAAGGAGTCCGGTCCTTAGCCCTTGAAATTGAAGCGTCAAAGCCTCAGACCGGTCGGAGTTTGCCCTCCATTTTCATTATTTCACGGTTTATGCAAACTCCCATCTGCCGGAGTTTGCCCAGTGCCTCGCCATCATTCAGGCATCATTCAAAAATGTCCTCATTGCCGAATCATTTTCCCGCTTTGCCGTCCCTGTTCGAAATCTCGAAAATATTGTTCCGTCCAATGCAGCGCGCTCGCACGGAAAAAATCCAAGCGAGAAGCCAAGAAACGGCATCAAAGATCTGATAGTGGAAAGAAAAAACACGCTGAACATCAACGCATTTATCGACATCGGCACCGTCTCAAGAAAGATTCCGTGAGGTGTCAGTCTTGTGCAGTAATGCAGGTTAATGTTAGCGGTATCGATCGGGATTTGTCAGTTCCCCATCTGAGACCGACATCCATTGACTGGAGTCGTTGCCTGAGATGTGGCTGCGGGCCGATCTATTTCAATTCAAAAGGTGGCCTGCAATCACATTGGAACAGTTCATGATCGATCCAGAGCTTAGAGCCACGATAAGAAGACTTCATTTTAACCAGCATCTGACTGTAAATGCAGTATCGGAGGTGCTTGCTATTCACCACGATACCGTTCTAAGAGCTATCGCGCGGAACGTAGAAAAAGCTGAAGTGGCAACCCTTAGAGAGCTAAATCTCTTTGAAGCCAAGGTGATTGAAACGCTCGAACTCTATCCGAAGATATCCGCAACGCGCATTCACTCGATGCTTAAAGAACAAGGGTTTAAGGGTGGGGTCAGATCTGTCCAGCGCTGGCTGCGAGGAGTGAGGCCGCGAGTGAAGGCAAGGATCTTTACAGAAGTATCGGTGCTTCCAGGGGAACAGGCGCAGGTGGACTGGGCTCACTTTGGAACACTCGAGCTGGGAAAAGCGAAGCGTAAACTCAGTGCCTTTGTGATGGTTCTGAGTTATTCACGAGCAATCTTTGTCCGCTTCACTTTTGATCAGACTGTGGAAACGCTTCTCTTCTGCCATAGTCTTGCATTCGAGGCTCTAGGAGGCGTTCCTAGGACAATCCTTTACGATAACATGCGCACTGTAGTCGCCGACCGCATAGGCAAAGAGTATCGATTTCAAAACGATTTCATAAACTTTTGTGCTCATTATCCTTTCGAGCCAAAGGCCTGTATGCCCTACCAGCCTCAATCGAAGGGACGAGTAGAGAGGGCCATTCGTTATTTGCGAGAAAACTTCTTCGAAGGTCGAATGCTTATTGATCTTAATAGGTTAAATGATGAAGTTCGCGAATGGTGCACAAATACGGCGACTCTCAGGCGATGGCCTGAAGACAAAGGCTTTTGCGTCCGAGATAAATTCTTTGAAGAATCATCAGCCTTGCGAACCCAGCCCAATCAAGAATTTCCTTACAAAAAAACGGTCACCGTGAAAGCCGACGCTTATGGATTCGTGCTTTTTGACCGGAACCGTTACTCGATCCCGCCTTCGGCGATGGGAAGATATCTAACTCTGAAGGTGGGGCCCGATGAAATCGACTTTTACGAGGAATCTCAGCATATTTGTACTCACCTTCGCTGTTGGGATCAGGGCGAGAAAATCGACGATCCTTTTCATAAGCGGCAGCGGGAAAAAAGCGCTACTCCAGAGCGTCTTGCACCTCATGCCAAAGCCTTAATCGAGCGAGAGCCACTCGTTAGACCTTTACTTGAGATGAGCCTTGAACATGATCAAGGGCATTCGGCAAGTCTCGTTCGTTGGCTTGAAGACACTTTAGCTATTCATGGGGCTGAACTCATGAGAGCCATCGTTTCAGATGCTGTCGGTCAAAGATCCTATTCACTGCAAAGTCTTCGTCACCTGTTAGAACAGGAGATGAAACGAAGGCCGCCGGAAATAGATCTGGTCTTCCCACATAATAAAGAAGTCCGCGAACTTTCCGTTCGTTCCCACACACTCGATATTTACGACGAATTATGAGGAAAATGTTATGACAATTTATGATGACCTGAAGGGCCTTCGACTGCATTACCTTGCCGACAACCTCGAACAGTTTGCAACACAGGCTGAGTCTGCGAAAATGAAGCCGTTGAAGCTTATCGGCCGAATTGTAGAGCTTGAACAGTTTGAGCATTGTAGAGGGACCTCAAAAAGCGGCAACCACGAGACATCTGCCGTAAATGGCGCTGTTAGAAGGGGACGTTGTTCTGACTTGACAAGGATAGTGATCGTACGGCTAAGGTCCTCTCCATTTCAAAGTACGTCCAATCCCTAGTGGGCTTGGCTTGCAAGGGTGGGGAGAGTGTGGCTAGCTCTAAGAAGAACAGCATAGGTGAAAGAGTGGTCCTGGGTCGCTGGAAGTGCTGCTTGAATTGTTCAATGCGTTGGATAGTTTGCACCTCCTGTGATCGCAAGCGACGTTACTGTTCCGACGAATGCCGCAGCCTTGTGCGCAAGCATCGGAGACGTGTCGCGGTAGCGAAATATTCGCGGACTGAAAAAGGAAAAGAAAATCAGTGGTCAAGACAACGCAAATACCGGCAAACGCAGAAAAAGAAGCCCTCCGTTACTGATCATCGTCAATTTGCCAAATCAGTTTTAATAGTCAAAAGTGACGGCTATCAACAAAAGCGCGTTGTTCGGAATATGGATGGTCGGTGTCTGCTCTGCAAGAGAGGACCTTTGTTTCTACCTTCGGTATCCGGGGGTCAACTGTATTGGGATCAAGCTCCACTCCCCAAGGACAAGAATCCTTACTTCTGGCCTCCTCGTAGGCACACTTAAGGTTTAAGCAATTGCATCGGAGTCACACGAGCTAAGCATTTGCTGAAAGCCTCAGGAGTGTATTGTCTCGGCGTGCCTG
>JACMPP010000017.1 GCA_014377445.1 Oligoflexus sp. | reverse complement strand
TGTATGTTTTCGTGTGTCAGTTTTAATTCGCGTTAGCGAGGTGAGAGTAGCTCCATACGAGTACACTCGACACAACACTTAAGTTTTTACCCACGCTATGCTTAGTGCGTGGAACCCATACTTAACTTTTCAAAGAACAGGCTGTATATTGCATGGCAAATAAGTCTATCGCAACGGACATTAGCGGCGGTCTTCCCTCGCGGGAAACCTTAGCCGATCGCCTTGACCTCCCCCTAAAGGAAGAGGGTTGCGGCGATCACGGCTCAAATAATTGAAAAATAATCATAAAGTATTAATATTTATAGTCTAATTAGGAAATAAGGAATTTTTCCTCTCGGTACTTAGAGCAGCACGGTCCACTCTAAAAGACTGCTGTGATGGAACTGGACATGATCAGTAACTATCGGAGGAATTGATATGAATGGGTTTCTTTCCTCAGTAATCTGGCGCGGAATTTCAGAGTATTTGCTTGTTAAGCAAGATATTAAGCGCTTTCGTGGCAAGAAAAATGTCATCGCAGCCATGGCGGTCGATCGCAATGATCCCGAATTTAAAAAAGCTGAGAGTTATTTTGAAGGACTAGATGAAAGTGGTGACTTCGTCTTCGTCAAGGAAGACCATCCGAACGGGCCAATTCACGAAAGATTTGCTTGCCAGCCCCAAGATTTTTGCTTTGTGGTCGTCGATAAAGCAGGGAACATCGTTACAAAAGTTGGCCGCGCCATGACACTCGCAGAAATTATTGAAAAGTTGCCTCCTAAGTTAAACCACAAAATTGACTAAGACTTCTTTGTCGAGTCCTTATAGAACTGGAGACAGTATATGGCGGAACTCAAAAAAACTCTCGGGCTTCCTTCTCTCATGTTCTATGGCATAGGGATGATACTTGGTGCAGGAATATATTCAGTCTTAGGACCTGCTGCCAGCTTAGCGCAAGATGCTATTTGGATGAGCTTTCTCATAGCGGCATTTGTCGCTCTACTCACCGGGCTATCCTATGCAGAGCTTGCAACGAGGATACCAGAGGCAGGAGCGGAATACTCCTATCTTCAAAAGGCCCTACCCAATCGCCGACTCATAAGCTTCGTGGTGGGGCTTGTAGTCTGCGTGTTGGGTGCTGCGACTGCAGCTACAGTGTGTCTTTCCTTTGCAGGCTATCTGCAGGGATTTATTAAACTTCCCATCGTACCGACTGCTTTTGGACTTCTCCTGCTCGTGACCTTGATTAACATTATTGGACTGCAGATTTCTAGCAAGGTAAATATCCTTTTCACTTTGATAGAACTTGGTGGACTAGCGATCGTTATAACTCTCGGCTTACAGTCTGAGGAGTTTGCCTCAGACCTTAGCATCACACCTAACTCTGGAGTTCTTCCGGCAACTGCCCTGTTGTTCTTTTCTTACCTAGGATTTGAGAACATGGCGGCTCTTGCAGAGGAAGCCAAGGACGCGAAACGGCATATTCCAATCGCTATCATTGCCAGCGTTGTCCTAACCACTGTCGTGTACGTATTGGTTGGACTTGCTACGATTGCACTTGTGCCGCCCGAACAGTTACTAGGGGATGAAGCTCCTCTCGTTAAGGTAGTCGCAGCGGGATCGAACCGCATGGTCCCTGTCATTCAAGGTATCGCGCTTTTCGCTACGGCGAATACTGCGCTCATTGCAATTCTTTCCGCTAGCCGGGTACTTTTTACTATGGGGCGAAAGAAAGATCTTCCTGATGCCTTAACGAAACTGGCTTCAAAGAAAGGCAGCCCTTGGATAGCGACTCTTGCAGTTTTTGCCGTTGCAGCGTGCATGCTGCCACTTGGTTCGGTCGAGGTTGTAGCGAAGCTTGCTTCTTTCATATCTCTCCTTGTTTTTGCCACCGTGCATATTGCCTTAATTATTTTGCGATTCGATGGTTCGCCAAAATCTGATACGTTTCGAGTGCCGTTATCGATAGGGCGGTTGCCGCTTATACCGTGTGTGGGCATTCTTGCAATCATGTTTATGATGGTCCAGTTTAACGGTCAGGTATACGGACTTAGTGCAGGCGTGATTTTTATGGCGTCTGCAGTCTATTTTGTTTTAGAGCGAAAACGGAATAAGAAATAAGGTTACTCGAAGGAGGTGGAACTGGGCAACGGGCTACCATTAATATAATGGCGAATGGTTTCTTTTTCCGAACGTAGAATCAGCCGCGCGGACTGGTGTTGGGATGCAATCCTAACGAGACAAATCCAGAGCCTCGTTGCATCTACGATGAGACAACCCTCTCCATCCGATTAAGCTAATCCTGCACTACAGTGCGCCGATACTCCCTCCTGGGGTTTATGGCATTCATCTTATCTGCAAGTCGGCATCGATCCTTCATCTGCTCCCCTTACTTGCCTAATGATCAAAATGAGCTAGTTACCGGAACGATTAAGGCCTGCCCGAGGTTGTCATGATGCCATCAGAGGCCTTCATCAGTACCTTTATCGCCATGAAGTCGAAACTGTAATTGATGTGGATCTAGCCAACTTTTTCAGGACAATCCGCCCGGCAGTAGTAGATGAAATCCTGCGGAAGAGAATCGGTGACAGCCGCTTCTTACGATACATCCAGCGACTATTCAAAGCTGGGATACTGCAGGATGGTGAGCTGAAAATTAGTGACGAAGGGGTGCACAGGGTTCGCCCACAAGTCCTGCGATCGCTAATATAGTGGCTCAGGAAGTGATCGACACATGGTTCGAGAGCATTGTTAAAACCCACACTCGTGGAAAGGTGGCGATGCATCGATACTGTGACGATATGGTCATTTGCTGCCAATATGTGACGGACGCAGAAAGGGTGTATAAAGCGCTTGGCCTACGTCTGAACAAATACGGATCGAAACTGAACGAGGAAAAGACGCGCTTGCTTAGCTTCTCAAAGAAGCGGATGAAGGAAGGGGAGAGGCAAGAAAGTTTTGATTTTCTCGGCCTAACATTTTGTCTAGGTAAATCGCGCAGTGGAGTCATAATCCCAAAGCTTAAGACCAACCGTAAACGCTTCAAGAGTAAGCTGAAACGAGTTAAAGAATGGGCCCGTGATCATCGTAGTAAAATGCGACTTCTCGAACTTAGGGCAATATTTTGCTCTAAACTTAGGGGACACGTAGCCTACTATGGGATCTGGTTCAACCAGAAAATCGTTAGAAATTTCATCCAACAATCAGTTCGCATTGTCTTCAAATGGTTGAATCGGCGAGGAGGAAAGAAGAAGATTACTTGGGACAAATTCCAACTATTTCTTGAGCGAAATCCTCCTCCAGCCAACATAGTTCATCACAAACTCTTTACGTTACAATCAAGTCAATGAATCAGTCTTAAGCCCGTTGCCTTCATTGGGCACGTCGGGTTTTCACGGGGGGTGCGTCTAGGAAACTAGCGCATCTACCCTTTCAGCACTGGATGAAAGGGTTACATCGCTTCTTGAAGAGACGGTTAAAAGGTTCTTAGGAATAGCAAAAAGCCGAAGTCGTAATTGATTTCGGCTTTTTTGTGTTTAAGGATTCACTATTTCCATCAAAATTCGTCTTGCTTCGCTTGTCATATAGAGAGGAAGAGAAAGCAGTCTGTACTCTATGGGAACCGCTTGACCGTCGGAATTCAAAACAGCATGAGAAACTTTCGTGATGGTCGGCTTCGACTCGTGAAGGCGTAATGCTACATTATTGAGTTCTCTATTCTTGAGCATAAATTGATGGAGAGAGCGCATTGAGCCGCTAGGGCCGGCTTTGACTTCTATCGGGAAGATTTTATTTCCAACTTCGATAACGTAGTCTACTTCGGCTTCGCTTTGAGCCTTGTCTCGCTTCCAAAAATTGAGATGGACTTTATTTTGTGAATTTTCGCTTACCATGAGTTCCTGGCCTGCAAATTGTTCGGCGATTTGCCCTTCATTAACAAATTTTTCATCAGTTAAGCGCTGTGTATTGACCCAGTCCAATCCGAGCACGCTGAATGCCAACCCAATATCCAGGAAAAGCAACTTAAACGAGTTCTGATTCTCCGTCGCGGCGAGTGGAATTCCTGAGGCATCTGAATGAAAAATTGGGATTGTTATGCCAGCTATCGTAAGGAGTTCGATCACGTCCTTGATTTCACGTGATTGTTCCTCTCGCGACAAACTCACATACTTAACGCGATTCCCGATAATGCCAGGAATTGATCTAAATATTCTTTGAAGCCTCGTGAGAGGATGTTTTTTCGTATATTTCGAAAGATCATCGAGATAAGAAGTGATAAGTGCGACCTGGGCGTTTATAGCGCCCTGCGGGCCGGAGTCGAGAAAAGCCCCTACGACTTCAGGCATTCCACCGACCATGCAGTAGTCTCTCATCAATCGATTCAGTTCTAAGTGTGATGACTGTGGAAATAACTCGATATTTTCCAAATTCGTATTCTGCAAGAGTTGTTCTAAGAATTCGTTTTTTGAAGCAATCAGGTATTCGCGGAAATTCATCGGGTAGAGCCAGAGAAATTCGACTCTGCCAACGGGCATTGATACGGTAGCATCCTTCAACGCAAATTCGAGTAGAGACCCTGCTCCGACTATTGCGATGTCAGGTCTATCTTCGAAGGCATAGCGGAGCCACTGGATAGCCTCAGGAATAGCTTGAATCTCATCGATGAATACCAGCGATTGACTCGGGTCCTTGCGCGCTTTTCTGTTGAGTGCGTATATCTCGGAAAGGACAGGTTCGACCGTCATGTGTTTAAAGACACAGATGAGGTTCGGAAATCGTTCAAGATTAATTTCTATCAGTTCAAGCCCATGATCGGCTGCATATTGTCGAACTAAGGTTGTTTTGCCGACCTGTCTCGCACCTCGAATGAGCAGCGGTTTTCTTCGCTTTGAATGGAACCATTCATTCAATTTGCTACTTGCGATCCTTTTATACACAGCCTACTCCTCCAAAATATACCCTTAGTTTACATCATTTTCGAATATAAATACCCTTATAATCAGTCAATATTGATTTAAAATACCCTTATCT